>JAJBTJ010000261.1 GCA_020860905.1 Parabacteroides sp.
TTAAGTTATAGAATAATCTTTTAGATCATATTCATGTGTTGGTTAAACTACCCGTATTTTTTACTATCGATTTATCCTTTAATAAAATCGAGTCTATCCGGGGAATGAATACTTTGATACAGCTGAAGTATCTGGATATTTCCGATAACAATGTTTTTGTTTTGCAAGGATTGGGAGGTTTAACCGGACTAAATGTACTAAGAGTAGCCAATAATAAAATCAGCCTGATTCAACACCTCAATAAGTTGACTCATCTTGTTTACCTGGACTTGTCGTTTAATAAAATAAGCGTCTTACAAGGACTCAGCGCTTTAACCTGGCTGGAAAGATTGGATGTTGCGTCGAACGAAATTCGTGAAATCCATAACTTGGACGCGTTCGGCCGGCTGGAAGTTTTAGATATGTCGTATAACCGGCTGGCTTCGTTAGAAGAGATAGAACCGGTTACCAAACTTCCCTTTTTGAAAAAACTGACAGTATACGGCAACCCTTTCCTGAAAGAAATTCCTTCGTTGGTAATGGAGGAATTTTCGAACCATTTGCCCGACCTGAAGAATTATTTTTCCGCTCAAAAAAGTAAAACGGTAAAAGTTGTTCTGCCTGTAAAAGTAATGTTGTTAGGCAACCATTCGTGCGGAAAAACGTCGTTTTTGCATTACCTGTATACGCAAACGTTACCGCCTGAAACGACAAACAGCACCCATATCCTCGATATACGGCCTTATCCCCGGTCGTTTAGCCACTTACCCGAGGCCATTATTTACGATTTCGGCGGACAGGATTATTATCACGGACTATACCGGGCCTTTTTTTCACTGGAGGCAGTCAATGTATTGATGTGGTGCAACGAGTACGATAAGAATCAAATCCGCCGGGAAAATTCTATCTATACGCGCGATTATACTAAGGAATACTGGTTATACCAACTGGATTATGCGTTCAAAAGGAAAAAACAGGACAGCGTTCAATCGTCTGAGCCGCTGTTGCTGGTGCAAACGCATGCCGACCGGCCGGGCGAAAAACGGAATTATATTAAGGACGGCAACCATACGTTCGAGATTGTCAACGAGTTTTACATCTCACTGGAAAAGGATAGCCTGAGTAAGAAATTATTCCGGATTAGTTTAGAGTACCTCAGGGAAACGTTGCTGCAGGAAATAGAGAATAAAAAGGTAGAAGAAGAAAGGCCTGTATATTATCAGGATTTTCTGAAATTTATCCTGTCCTTTCCTTTTCCCGACGCGCTTCCCGTGAAAGAACTGAAAGAGCGGTATAAAAGGGAGAAATTACCCGGCGAAACCAACGCTGACCTGGAAAATTACCTGAAATCGGATTTACGGCAATTGGCTTTGCGCGGCATGGTATTGTATTATCCGGAAAGTCCGGCCTTATCTGAAGTGGTTTGGCTCAATCCGTCGGAAACCATCCGGTATATCCATTCCAACGTATTGTCGCCTTCTTTTCTCGATAAGAAAAAAGGGGTAGTAAATGAAGAAGAGTTCGATGCCCTTTGCTATACGCATCCGCATATCAAGGAATTACTGATTGCCGAAAAGGTAATTTTCTACGACCCGGCGCAAAAGAATTATATCATACCGAGCTACCTCCCCTTATCGACCGAGAAAGAAGACGAATTCGATATGTTGGTATTCGATTTCTCGCGTCCGGACTTTATCCTTAAATTCAACTGCTTTATTCCGTTCGGGCTTATTAACCAATTGATTTGCCTGTACGGCAATAATCCGGATAAAAAAAGATTCTGGAGCGACCAGTTGATTTTCATTTACCGGGGAGCTTATAAAATATGGATTAAACTGGATTTTACTTACCTGGAAATAGCGGTTTATATTGCGCCCAAAAACTCGAAATCCGCAGCGTCGTTGCAGCTACAGGAAGTAACCCGTTTGATTTTCCGGGATATATTGAGACTTTACTGGGGAAATGCGGTTAATCAGGATAAAGGAGATGTACTGCGACAAGAAGAAACGAAAAATGTAAAGGAGATTTTTAAATATCATGCACAAAAACCTGTGGAAACGGATAAACGGGCCCAAACGGTCTACTCTTTTCCTATGGGGAATCTCTGTTTTTCTGCTCATGAGGATACCGGTGAAAACCGTATCGTCCGGCTAAACGAACAGGTTTCCAGAATAAAAAATGTACTTTCCGGCGATTTTTATGAAAAAGCGCCAGGTAACCGGTATGGCGCCATCAAAGCTCCCGACGATATGTATATTTCTCTCGGGGGTACTTACTTTTCCCGTTACAAAGACATCCGGGACGCCGGAAAAGATACCACTACCATCATCGCCCGTCCGTTGGTTCCCGGAACGCGGAAAATCGACGAGCATACCCATAAGGTTTACCCTATTTCCATATATAAAAACTTTACCGACAACGAATATGTAAATAATATGAAGAAGATTTTTATTTCTTACTCGCGCAAAGACGTGGAATATAAAGACGAGTTGAAGAAACACCTCGACTTGTTGCGTACTTTCGAGATTGCCGATAGCTGGAGTTGCGAAGAAATTACCATCGGTAAATGGGACGAGCAAATCCAAAAAGAGCTGGAAGAAAGCGATTTGATTATCTATATGTTATCGGCCGGCTTTTTCTCTTCTAAATATATCCTCGAGAAAGAAGTACAGAAGGGCTTGGACAGTTTGCCCGGGAAGCCCGGTAAAAAGGCTCTTTGCGTTATTGTGAGCGCTTTTGCCGGACTCGACAAACTGAAAGCGGCTACCAGCGAAAGGGAAAGTTCGCCTTTGCAGGACGCCGTATTTCAATTGGCCGACATGCAGTACCTTCCGTATTGTAAAGTGAAAAACGAAGTTACCGGCAATATGGAAGAAAAAATCGTACCGTTGAAAAAATATCCCGATATAGATGATGCGTTGGCACAAATTTGCGAAAAAGTATTGGAGGCGCTTAGATAGGAAGGTGCTTTTTGTTATTTTTGTTTCAAATTGAATCGAAGATAGGCTTCGCCCCGGCATAAAAAAAGTGAGGCTTTGGTTCTACTCGGCTTG
>JAJBTJ010000229.1 GCA_020860905.1 Parabacteroides sp.
TCCCAAAGCTCGGCGAATTCGGCGTGCACTATATTCTCGGCATCTTCTTCCGAAAGCACGTATTCGTTGGCGAAACGTTTCATTTTTGAGAAATAAGAAAGATAAATTTCTTCAAACCGGACTTGTGCCGTTCGGTGGTCGGGTGTATTGATTTCCATAGGTTAAATAGTGAGTTCCATACAAAACTACCAGGCTCTTTTCCCTGCAAATATAAATTATTCGTGAAACAAGCGTCTAATCCGGAGCAATAAATCCCGATTTTCCAGAAAATGAACCGAAGCGACAGCATTTTCACCCCGGTTATCTTTTTCGGGTTTCGTTGCGGGTTTCCCGGCCACCGTAGTTCCGGATTCAAAATAATGCCAGCAACAACCGCTCTATTTCCCTGGTTATTTCCTTTCCCTCGCATCCATACTGGTTCACAATAAGGGCTACGGCATACTCTTTACCGCCCGATTCGATGTAGCCCGCATAGCTCCGTACCCGGCTCATGCTGCCGCTTTTCAGCCGGGCGTTTCCCTGCAATTTCGTTCCTTTCAGGAAATTCTTTACCGAGCCTTCCTGCCCGGCCAACGGTAAGGAAGCATAAAAAGATGCTGCGTTCGTCGAACGGGTACGCATATATACCAGCAAATCCGTTAAGAAACCGGCCGAGAGCTTATCCGTTACGGCCAGTCCGGAGCCGTCGTACATCCACAGCGAGGAAATATCCAGGCCTTGTTGTTCCCAGTACTTTTTTACCGCTTCCGTGCCCTTTTCAAAAGAGGAAACCGGTTCCGGTTTACCGGCAGGAACGGAAACATACCGGTTTCCAATGGTTTTCAGTAAAATATCCGCATATAAATTCTGGCTCACTTCGTTGGTAATCCGTACAATCGTATCCAGCGCAGGCGAAAAAGCGGTAACGAGCCCGGTTCGTTCCGACGGGTTCCAGGCTCCTTTTTCGTGTAGCAACCGGTAGCACGACGGTTCTTTTCCGACAACGATTCCCTGGTCGCGCAGGAATCTGGTAACGTACTGCGCCAGGAAAAGAGCCGGGTCGGGAATATCCCCTTTTAACAAATACGACTCCCGCTTACAAGGCACCGTACCGAGCAAATACCGTTCGTGACCGAACGGGATGCCGGAAATATAATATTCCCCTGCTTTGCCGGAAACACAACGCAACCGGTTATGAAAAGCAAGCTCTACCCGGGGGTGCACCTGCTTAATAACGGGAACGCTGCCGCTATCGCCGGTTTGCAGCCGGATCGTATAATTATTATCGAACACGGTAATGCCGTACGAGGCGGCGCCGTAGTAGCTGCCGAGGTCTTCGTTCACCCATTTCCAGGAAAGCCCCTGCTGGTCGAAACAACTTTCGTCGGCTACCACCGCCCCTTTTATCTCTTTTATTCCGGCTTTCCGTAAGGCTTTCAGCCAGGGTTTCACAAAGTCACAGGGAGGCGTATCCTTCAAATGCCGGGAACCGAGAGTGGGGTCGCCGCTGCCGCGGATATATAAATTCCCTTCCAGCACGCCGTTGACGATTTTTCCGTCATACTCCAACACCGTGGGGAAAGTATATTCTCTGCCTAACACTTCCAGTGCGGTCGCAGTGGTAACGGTTTTCATCACCGAGGCCGGCGTTACTTGCCTGCCGGGGTCGTAAGCATATACTTCTTTGCCGGTGCGGAGGTCTTTTACCGACAGGCCGGTCGTGGCGCCTTTCATGCAAGGAAGGGCCAGAAAGCGTTTTACCGGTAACAGAATCGTTTCGACACCCTGTACCGTAAAAGCTGTATCTTGCAAGACGGCCGTGCCTGTTGCCCGGGCTCCTGTCGTAGCGTGCTTTCCGGTTTGTACGGCCGGTTGCGCCGGCAGATGCAAAGCCGCTCCTGCCAATAAAAGAAAGAGAATGTATTTTTTCGTAAGCATGTCCGAAGGTGTTTCGTGTAATTCGTTAACTTTGTAGCATACAAAGATAAAAACATTTGCCATGGGTTCAACCGCTAACAAGCCTTTTACGTTCGACCGGGTGGTACGCATCCTTTTCAGTATCCTGATTATCGGCGCCGTAATCTACATCCTCGCCGTATTGCGTACGGCACTGCTTCCGTTCCTGATTGCATGGCTCCTGGCCTATATTCTCCAGCCGTTCGTGGTATTTTTCCAATATAAGGTGGGATTGAAAAGCCGGGTATTGTCGATTATTGCGGTTATCCTATCGGTGGTACTGGTTATCGGGCTCATTACCTGGGTGGTAATTCCGTCGATTTCGCAGGAAATCGATAAAACCACGGAATTGCTGCAAGGCGACGGAACCGACCGGAGCAATATTCCTTTTATCCCCCAATCGTGGATCGATTACCTGAAAGAGCATATCCATGAAGAACAGTTCCAGGAGTTTTTCAACCGCGACAATCTGCTGAACGCCGTTAAGCAGATTGCTCCGCAGCTTTGGGCGCTTTTATCGAACACGTTCTCCGTTATTCTCAGTATCGCTGTGGTATTCGTTACGTTCCTGTACTTGTTCTTTATCTTGCTGGATTACGAAAAAATCGCGAACGGCTGGCTTCACCTGGTTCCGGAAAAGTACCGTCCGTTCGTAAAAGAACTGTCGGGCGACGTGGAAGGCAGCATGAAGCGTTATTTCCGCGGGCAAACGCTGGTGGCGCTTTGTGTGGGCGTTTTGCTGGCGATAGGATTCAAAATTATTTCGTTTCCGCTGGGAGTATCGCTGGGTTTGTTTATCGGTTTGCTTAATCTGATTCCTTACCTGCAAACGCTGGGGGTTATCCCGATGATTTTGCTCAGCCTGCTCAAATCGGCCGAAACCGGCGAGAACTTCTGGATTATCTTCGGCTTGTCGCTTTTAGTGCTGGGTATCGTGCAGGTCATCCAAGACTTATACCTCACGCCGCGTATCATGGCAAAGCGATGGGGCTGAACCCGGCGGTAATTCTCCTTTCGCTGTCGGTATGGGGTACGTTGCTGGGATTTATCGGCCTGATTGTAGCGC
>JAJBTJ010000013.1 GCA_020860905.1 Parabacteroides sp.
CATGGTATTGGATGTATCTACCATCATAACGAAACCTACTGTTTTCATACTTGTTGTGATTTTTAATTAATACCCTATAATTTGTGAAAATGATTTTTGGCGCGTATGTAGCCTACTTATAAATATGAAAGAGAATAGTACGGATGGAAAGTTAGCTTTATTTTTCGTAGTACGTATCGATGAGGATACTTATTTCGGGTTAAATATGTTTAATTGAAAGAAGAGGGGCGGAGGTGTAAGTTACGCGGCATTGATTTTCATTTACTCCCGTGCGTGGCCGGCAGGTTTTGCCGGGAAAACGGAAAATACCGCTGGTAAACTTCCCTGCCGCCTTAAAAACAAACCGAAACCTTTGGCAGTTATAATAGAAAACGTATCTTTGCTGTATGCTAAGAATCGTATCACATATCGAGCAATTGCTGTGGGTGCACGACTGCGTGATTATCCCCGGCATCGGCGGGTTTGTTTTCGAGTACCGGGCAGCCGGTATCGGCGAGCAGTCCGGGTTGTTCGTCCCTCCGCGGAAAGAAGCGCTTTTCAATCCCACCCTTTGCCATAACGACGGCTTGCTGGCCGAATCGTATATGAAAACGTACGGCTTGGAATATGCACAGGCCCTGGAAAAAATAGAAGACGACATCCGGGTGCTGAAAGAAACGTTGGCGGCTCAGGGAAGTATTTCGCTGGGAACTACCGGCTGTTTGCGGATGGGGGAAGAAGGGAATATCGTTTTCGAGCATTCCGACACGTTGCCTTTCGACCTGGCTTCGTACGGATTAGGCGAATTCCGGATGCCTACCCTCGCCCTGTTGATGCAGGAGCAGCAAGCCCGCCCGGCAAAGAAGGAAGCCGGCCGGAAGAAAGATACGATTTACATTCCGGTGAGCGTGCGGTTCCTCCGTACCGTGGTAGCTTCCGCAGCAGCGGTAGCGCTCTTCCTTCTCGTTTCCACCCCGGTGAAAGATGTGGATACCGGCGCCTATACGGCCAGTTTTATTCCTTCGGAAGTCGTATTGACGAAAGAAGCCCCGGCGGTAGAAAGCGTACCGGTTGCAGCAACGACAACAACCGTGTTGCCTGAAACGACAACCGACGAAAGCATGGCTCCGGCTCCGGTTGTGGCGGCCGAATCCGTTTCCGCTCCGGTAGCGAAAAAAGTAAAATACTACCATGTGGTTATCGGAAGTTTCCCGAACCGCCTGAAAGCCGACCAGTTTTTCGGCCGGATGGATAAAAGCCGGTACCGCGAAGCCGGTATTGTGGAGCGTAACGGAAAAGCGCGCGTGTATGCCGCCCGGTTTACCGGCAGGAATGAAGCCGAAACTTACATGAACCGGTTACGGAACGGCGAGTATAAAGACGCATGGCTCTTTATCTCCCGCTGAAACGACAACGGAAACTAAACGAAACAGGATAGAGGGAGGCCCGGAGGTCGCCCTTTTTTTACCACTATCCATTTATAAACAGGAAGAAAAATGAGAAAGAGTTTGTTATCGGCGGCTTTGTGCGGCCTTTGCCTGATGGCCGGAGCCATAGAACCGGTCAAGTTGAATGCGCCCGATACGCAACGCGGGCTTCCGGTTATGCAAGCGTTGGATAAACGGCAATCTACCCGCGAGTTCGCAGGTGAAATGCTGAACCTGCAAGATTTGTCGGACCTGGTATGGGCGGCCAACGGCATCAACCGGCCGGAATCGGGCAAACGTACCGCCCCCTCGGCTATGAACCGGCAGGATGTAAAGGTATACGTTTGTACCGCCGAAGGGTCCTGGCTGTATAATCCGAAGGCCGGAACGCTCGACCCCGTTTCGGCAGGAGACGTCCGTCCGGCTCCTGCTCCCGTATGCCTGGTGTTGGTAACCGACACAGACCAAACCTGGTCGGCACTGGATGCCGGCATCGTATCGCAGAATATTTCCTTGTTCTGTTCCGGCGCCGGCCTGGCTACCTATCCGCGCGCCACGATGGAGCACGAAACGCTGGCGAAAGCCTTGAAGCTAACCGGTACGCAAACCCTGATGCTCTGCCATCCGGTAGGCTATTTCAAGTAAAGCCACATTCCTTTATTATATACGGATTGCGGCGCAAAGGCAACGGTTCTGTTTCCCGAGGTGCGGAAAACCCTTGCTTTTGCGCCGCAATCGGCTTTTTATTACCCTGAAACCCCGGGGCGTCCGGAAATAAATCCGTCCCCTTCGGGCCATAAACACATCCGGAGTCCGTGTAAGAAGGATACAATCAGGAATGTAAATCCGGGAAGAACCCTTGTCAGACAAGCTATGCCGTTTTGTTTAAAAAGCGAACTTCGGATTTTCCGGTTCCGTATGCGAAGCCTTCATCAGCGTCTCGAACCGTTGTACGATTTCCGGGTGTTCGGCCGCCACATCGTGCTCTTCCCGGAGGTCGTTCTCCAGGTCGTATAATTGCATCGAGGTATTTCCCTGCCGGATATTTTCAATAATCCCTTTCCATTTGCCCATTCGTATCGCTTTCAAGCCGATTCGCGGGTCGGGATATTCCCAGTACAGGTACTCGTGCTGCCGTTGCCGGGCCGTATCGCCGGTAAGGGTAGGATAGAAGCTGATACCGTCGGTAGGCGGACAATCTGTCCCGGCGATGTCGGCCAAAGTAGGCATTACGTCCTGGAAACAACAGATATGGTCGGTACGGCTGCCCGGCTTTATCCGGCCCGGCCAGGAAACGATCGCGGGAATCCGGATTCCCCCCTCGTGCATGAAGCATTTGCCCCAGCCGTATTCCGACTTGAACAATCCCCCGCTGTTGAACCAGGGCGAATCGCTTCCGCCGTTAAACGTAGGGCCGTTATCAGACGTGAACACAATCAACGTATTTTCGTAAATACCTTCCGCCTTGAGCTTGTCGATGAGCTTACCCACCTGTTCGTCGAAATAACTCACCATGGCGGCGTACGTAGCATGCGGATAGCGGCAGGGCTGGTATCCTTTGTTGCCCGTGTAAGGCGCTTCGTCGCCGAACTTCTCCACGTAGTATTTTACCCACCGCTCGGGTGCCTGCAACGACACGTGCGGCAGCGGGGTAGTCCAGAGCAGGAAGAACGGACTCGACTTGTTATTTTCCACAAACCGGAGCAATTCGTCGAATATCAGGTCGTTGGCATATTGTTTCTGGGTGAGCGGAGCATAATTCTTTTCGTCTCTGGGGTCGGCATCCGCAGCCAGGCGGAAAAGATGCGGGTCGATTACTTTGTTTTCCAGGTATACCCGTTCGTCGTTTTTCCACAAGAAAGCCGGATAGTACGTATGCGCCTGCCGTTGGCAGTTATAGCCGTAAAACTCGTCGATACCCTGTTTCGACGGTACCCCTTCCGAACCCGGATAACCCAATCCCCATTTGCCGAAGCATCCGGTTCTGTAGCCCGCCTGCTGCATCATCCGGCCGATGGTCATCGTACCGGCTTTGAGCGGATATTGCCCTTCCAGTTCCGGGTGTACGAACATCGAGTCGTGTGAGGCTACGGCGCCTCGCTCCGCCATTTCGTCGTTGGCGCGTATCTGCGCGTGGCCGGAGTGCATCCCGGTCATCAACACGCAACGGGCCGGAGCCGAAACCGGCGACCCCGTATAATGCTGGGTAAAAAGCATCCCGCTTTCCCGTAACCGGTCGATGTGGGGCGTTTCTATTTTTTCCTGTCCGTAGCAAGCGAGGTCGCCATACCCTAAGTCGTCCATCAGGATATAAATCACATTCGGTTTTTGCACCGTCTTTTGCTGGCAGGCAGCGAACGATAACAAGGCGGCGATTCCTGTCGCAGCCGGATAAATAGGATGTATCATAAAGAAACAGGTTTTATTCTGGATGATTCGTATTTTCGTTTTTCAATGCCGGTCCGTAAACAAAGCCTTGTTTTTCGAACCAGTTTTTCTTTTGTTGCACGTCGTTGTAAAACGCATCGAAGTGCTTTAGCTCGCCCGGATGCCACATCTGCTCGGCCAACGCCAGGATACGCGGGAACAACCGGCCGTCGAGCATGTTTTCCGTTACCCCGTAATCGCACCAGAGAGAACAACTCATTCCCAGCAGGCAAGGCGTATCGGCCGGCAGGTATGAGGGATTAGCAAGGTAAACATCGCGGATATCGAACGTCCGGTTTACTTCGTACCCTTTCCACGGGTGAAGTGGAAAATTGAGGTACGTATAATAATTCGTATTGCAGATAACCGGCAGGTTTCTTTTCTGCGCTTCCTTCAATGCCCGGTCGCCTGCTCCCCGCCAGTTCCACCACTGGATAACCACGTTGTCGGGCAACGGATAATTGCCGTGCCGTACCACATCGCCCCAGAAAACGGCCTTTCGTCCTTTTTCTTTCAGGTACCCGGCCATTTCGGCTGTGAACCAGGCTTGCAAATCTTCGCTATCCGATAGCTGTTTGTCGCGTATCGCCTGTTGGCAATCGGGACACTCGTTCCATTTGTCTTTAGGCGCTTCATCGCCCCCCAGGTGAATATAAGGCGACGGGAAAAGCCCGCACACTTCGTCCACCACCTGTTTCAGGAACGCGATGGTGGCCAGTTTGCCTGCGCAGAAAATCGTAGAAGTGAATCCTGTTTCCGGAACGATAACCGAATCCTGGAAACAACTTAGTTCCGGATAAGCCGAGAGCGCCGCTTCGGCATGCCCCGGCATGTCTATTTCAGGAATAACGGTGATACAGCGGTCGGCCGCATACCGTACGATTTCGCGAATTTCGTCTTGCGTATAAAACCCTTGCTGTTCGGCTCCTGTCGCTACGAACGCCCCTTTGGCGGTAAGCTCCGGGTAACGTTTGATTTCGATACGCCAGCCCAGCCCGTCGGTAAGGTGCCAGTGGAAATAATTCATCTTGAGCATAGCCAGCATGTCGATGAACTTTTTAATCGTGGCTACCCGCTGGTACTGGCGTCCCGAGTCGAGCATCCCGGCCCGGAAACTCAGCCGCAGACGGTCGGTAATCGCTGTACAGGGAAAAGCAACCCCGCTACCAGTATCTAACGCTAATTGCCGGAGGGTTTGCACGGCATAAAAAAATCCTTCTTTCCCCGAGGCCCGCACTTCTATGCCGTCAGGCGATACCCGGAGCGTATAGGCTTCGGGAAGTAGCGTACGGTCGTCGGTGAAACGAATATCCGCCTGCGCTGCGAACCGGCTTTTGTGCAGAATGGCCGTAGGCAACACTTCTTTTTCCAGCAACGTAAGGTAAAAAGTCGAAGTATCCGGAGCCGATACGGTTACGGTTTTGCCGGGACAGAACGTACTTCCGTCGCTCCGTATTTCCTGGGGAGACGGGATAACGATTTGTGCGGCGGATGAAATCGCGTGGAGAATAAAAAACAATAACAACGTGTATTTCATAAGTATAAAGTATAATAAGTTGTTTTGCCCGTTTCAACGCGGGCAACAGAAAACAGGAACTACGGAAAACACGGGAAAAATCCTGGAGAAAATCCCCGTGCTTTCGTGAGTTCCTTGTTTGGATTCGACCGTGCCTTTTCACAGGCCTCCGGTTAGTTTCTCGCCCAACCTTCGTTCTGCTCCAGATTCGGATTGAGTACCAATTGGTTCAGCGGCAGCGGATAAAGATAATAATAATCCGGCCATAAACCGGCGGGAGCCGGATGAAATTCCAGGTATCCTTCGGCGGCGCCTCCGTCGATTGTCACTTGCGTTCCAGCCGGGAAGTCGGATTTCTTAACGAACTGCCCCAGTTTTTTCTTCATCAGGTAATGGCATTTCTTCCAGCGGCGCAAATCGTTGAACCGGAATCCTTCGGAGAACAGCTCGATGCGGCGTTCGCGGCGTATCTCCCATAAAATTGCAGGCACCTCGTAATCGCCCGGATAAGCGGGATTGCCCAGGTCGCGCTTCGGGTCGAAGGCGGCGGTGATTTCTGTTACTTGCATCGGTGCCACATTGGCGCGCGAGCGCAATTTATTGATAGTCATGTCGGCTACGGTTTGCGAAAACTCGTTTAACTCGAACATCGCTTCCGCATAATTCAGCATGATTTCGCCGATACGGAAAATAGGCATATCGGTTTCTTCGTTGCGTTGCGCCCCCATTTCCAAGTACGCATTGAAATATTTCCAGTTATTGTAACCGAAAGCCGATTTGTACCAAGGTTGGTTGTTCAGGTAAAAATCGTAATGCGGAATTTGTCCCAGGATACCGCCCGAATACCCTTGCCGGAAAGGCAATGTTTTTTGTCGTTCCGCCGGAACGAGCAGTTTCAGGCTGTCGATGAAACTTTTGTCTTTCGGATTGTCGGTATATTTCCATTTCGTATCCCAGGCGGTCGACGACTCGGAACGGTCGATTAAATAAGGCGGCATAACATGCAGCCACAGCCGGTGGTCGCGGCAACTGAATTCGTCGTACATATCCTTTTCGCCTTTAAACTCGGCGCTTGTCCAGCGCGGCTTCCCGTCCGAGCAAAGGTAGCTGTCTACCAGGTCGCGCGTGGGGTTGTAGTACGAGGCCGCCGTGGTTCCGCCGATACTCAGTGCATGAACCACCGAAGCATCGTTCGAGTACGGTTTGTACAGCAGGATACCCGTTACGGCACTCAGGTCGTTCGAGTTGAACAGGTCGTCGTAATTGCTGTGTACATTCGGGTATTTGCCGATTACTTCGGCCGAAGCCCGTTTGCATTCGCGCAAGAACTTATCTGCATCCGCCAGGCCGTGGTATTTACGCCAAGTGCCTTCGAAAAGGCAGAACCGCGAAATCAACGCCTGTACCACGGCCCGGTTAACGGAATTGGCTCCGTCGCCCGCCTCTTTGATATGCTGTTCGGCATATTGCAGGTCGGTCAGGATGTGGTCGGCTATCTCGTCGCGCGTGTTGCGTTTCCCCATAATCAGTTCGGTTTCGTCGTCTTTCAGTACATGGTCAATCCAAGGTACCCCTCCGTAAGCCGACAGTAACGAAAAGTACCGGTACGAGCGGAAGAAATAACCCACGCTACGCCAATGTTCTTTTTCCACCTCGGCCAGTTGCGACTCGTCGATATTGTCCAGCATCAGGTTTACCCGGCGGATAAAACCATAATACTTCCACGGAGTTTCCAGCTTCGTTTCGTCTTTCTCGGTTTCATCCGTAGGAGGCACCTTGAGGAGTTGTATCCATTTGCTTTCGCCCGAGCCGCGCACCGAATTGTACGATATGTCGTCCGACGTAATGTCGGCATCGTACGAAAGCGCATCGAACGTTTCGTACAGTCCGTAAGCATACGTTTGGAAATTTTCGTATGTTTCGAAAGCCGAGAGTTCGGTGGGGTCACCCAAAGGCTGTCTTTCCAGGAACTCGTCGTTCATGCAACCCGAAAGTCCTGCGGCCAGCAGCAATCCGTATATTATATTTACTGTTTTCATACTCTACCTATTAACTGATTAAAAAGTAATATTCATACCTAACGAATACTTGGTCATAAAAGGATAATCCCAGGCATCTTTACTCAGCATATCCGGGTCGAGCCCTTTAGGCAAATGATCCCAGGTGTGGAGGTTTTCGCCGCTCACGAATACTTTGATGTTGTCGAAATAAATTTTCCTGCACCACTCTTTCGGCAATGTATACGACAACGTGATGTTTTGCAGCTTGATAAAAGACGCATCCGCTAAATACCGGGTTTGTTTCTGCCTGTTGTAACTCGTATTCACGGCGTTGTTGGCATACACGCGCGGATAATACGCATCCGGACGGTCGGGGTTCCAGAAATCGAGCGTTTCCTTGAACAGGCTTCCCCAGGTTCCGGTGGGCCACATAATCTGGTCTTTCCGCCAGTAGTCGCGTTTGCCTACGCCCCGCAGGATAAACGAGAGGTCGAACCCTTTGTAACTTACGCCTCCCGTGATTCCGTACTGGTAGCGGGGCGTAGTGTTGCCGATAATCCGTTGGTCGCCCGGGTCGTAAATGGTATTGTCGCCCTGGTAGATGTATTCCGTATCTTCGTCGAAATTCTTATACAACACATCGCCGGGATAAACCTGGCCGGCGCCGTAAAATTTCGGTATCCCCGGTTTGAGCGTACCGTCGGCATTGAAATCGTCGGCAGTATACAACCGGTCGGTTACGTATCCCCAGATTTCGCCGATTTCCATCCCTTCATAATACGTATTATCGCCTAACAGGCCCGAGTCGTTCTGGTACCTGGTGATTTTGCTTTTCGAGTCGTACAGGTTCAGCCCTAACCGGTAGCCCACCTCGCCGATTTTATCACGCCAGTTCAGTTTGAGCTCCCAGCCGTACGTCTTCAGGTCGGCTGCATTTTGTTTGGCAGCGGCGGTTCCTACTACCCAAGGCAAATCCATTCCGGGCGCCAGCATGTCTTTGGTGTCGCGCCGGTACCAGTCGAACGACGCATTCAGGCGGTTGTTAAGTAAATCGATGTCCACTCCGAAGTCGAGCGTATATACTTTTTCCCAGGTAAGTGTATTGCTGACCATGTTGGGCGCTTTCAACGAGGTTACCTTGTTGCCGCCTACCAGCCAGTTCGACAAATAAACTTCCATGCCCGGGATATACGGGTAATTATCGGGAATATTTTTTCCGTTGGCATCTTTTTTATAAATAATCTGGTTGCCGATTACCCCCCACGAACCTCTCAGCTTCAGGTTATCCAGCCAGTTACGGCTGTTTTCCATAAAAGATTCCTCGGAGATACGCCACCCGGCCGAGAACGAAGGGAAAAATCCGAACCGGTTCTTTTTCGGGAAACGCGAGCTACCGTCGTAGCGTCCGTTGGCTTCGAGCAGGTATTTGCCTGCATAAGCGTAATTCACCCGGTAGAACAACCCGCGTATCGCGTACTCGTCGAAACTGTCGCTGGCCGTAGTCGTACCGGTGGATGCCGAAATCGACGGCAGGGTAGGTATCAATACGTCTTGTTTCTTGATGTACGATTGTTCGTAATGGCTCCACTCCTGGTTGAACCCGCCCATCAGGTTGATGCTGTGCTGCCCGAACGTCAGGTCGTAGTTGGCAAACAGGTTGATAGCGTTGTAGTCGGTAAAGTTCTGCGTAAGCGCATAACTCGAGTTTTCCACATTGTTTGCAATCCCGTTAAAATTCAGCCCGATATACTGATATTTGTTGATGTACATCTTGTTGTTGGTCGACGTATGGTTATACGTATACTCGCCGGTAATCTTCAACCCTTTCAGCGGGGTGAAAATAACGCGGCCCAACAGGCGCAAATCGTTCTTTTTGATGCGTCTCGGCTCTCCGTATTTAATATAGGTGGCCGACGATTCGGCCGGGTACATCACCCCGTCTTCCTCGTAATCTTCGTTGTTCTGGTACGACGGCAACGTCATGGCGCTTCCCCACAGCCCGTTCCGGCCGCCTTGTTCCACTTTGCTCTGGTTCGAGTTGGCATATTTGATATCCACTTGGGCGGTGAACCACTTGGTAATGTCTACTCCCAGGAAAGTAGACAGGTTGATGCGGTCGTAGCTGTCTTTATCGGTAATCAGGATTCCGTCTTCGTCGGTGTATCCCAATCCGATGCGGTAGGTGGATTTTTCGCTTCCTCCCGATACGGAGAAACTGTGGTTTTGCATAAAACCGAAATTATCCATCATATCGTCGAACATGTTCCGTTCGCGCATTAAGAACAAATTCCCGTCTTCATCGAAAATATACCCTGCCGGATACTTGGCCGGATTGGCTAAGTAATCGCGGATATACCCTTCCCACTGGGTAATGTTTTTCCCGTCGACATAGGTATCGTTAGGCCACTCCATATCCTTGTAAGCCAGCACCGACTCGAGCGGATTGGCTTTTTGCGGAAGCTCGGACGCTTTGGAGAACGAGAAATTGTTGTTGTAGTTGAATTTGGGTGCCGTGCCTTTGGCTCCCTGCTTGGTGGTAATCAAAATTACGCCGAATGCCGCCCGCGCCCCGTAAATGGCAGCCGAGGCCGCATCTTTCAGGATGGTTACCGTTTCGATTTCCTGCGGGTCGATCATGTTGATATCCATCGGTACGTTATTCACCAGAACGAGCGGCTCGCCGCCGTTGATGGAGTTGGTACCCCGGATGTTGTAGGTCATGTTTTCGCCCGGGCTGCCCGTTGCCGATTCGATTTTCAATCCGGGTACCAATCCCTGGAGCGCCGACGTTACATTAGACAGGGGCCGGTCGCCCAGCGATTCCCGCATATTTACCGGCGCTACGGCGCCCGTCAGGTTTACTTTTTTCTGCGTGCCGAATCCCACTACCACCACTTCGTCGATTTGCTGGGTATTTTCGACGAGGGTAATGTTGAAGTACGATTTCCCTTTCACGCCTAGGGTTTGTGCGGTATACCCGATGTACGAAATGTTCAGCTCGGCATCGGCAGGAACCTCCAGCGCGAATTTCCCTTCCAGGTCGGTAACGGTTCCGATATTTGTTTTCGGCACTACCACGTTGGCGCCGATAACGGGTTCGCCCTTTTCATCGTGTACGATACCGGTGATGTGCCTGTACGTTGCCGCTTGTGCGGATTGACCGGCCTTTTGCGATGTGCCCGGAACGATGATGATGTGGTCTTGTTCGAAGATAAAGGAAAAACCGGTGCCGGCGAGCAAGCCCTGCATCACGTCGTGCAGCCGGGCGTTCCGGTAATCGGCCGTTACGTTTTTATGTACATCGAGCTTGGTTTGATTGTAAGAAATACTTAAATCGGTTTGTTTTTCAATGGCCTTGAACGCCGTTAAAAGCGGTTGGTTGGTCACGGTGAGGTCGACACGTTGGTTTTGCGCCCATATCGCCGTGCCGGAGAAGCAACTCAATAAGAATAAGATGATTATTTTACGATAATTTAGGAGACGGGCTATCTCCTGATAATGAATTAATTTCATATCTTTGTGCGTTAGTCGATAAATACTAAATTTAAGATTCTCAGCTTGTTTTACAGAATTTTAAACGGTGTTGTCGGTTTCGGGGCAAGAAAAAGGTGGGGATTTTTTTCTTGCTCCTTTTTTATTCATGTATTTCCTCCTTTCTTTTTTACAGGATATAACGTAACCAGGTGTTCGTTGTTTATGCGGTAATCCGTATTTCCTACGGTAAGAGTAATTATTTTCATTACTTTATCGAGGCTGTCGCGCCGTTTGAACTTAATGGTGTACAAATCGGACGGCACTTGCGGAAGATTCAGGATAAACCGCACATCGTATTCGCGTTGCAACGCCGCCAGTATATCGGGCAGCGATTGCCGTACGAAATTCAGTTCGCCCTTTGTCCAGCCCGAGTACAGCGAAGCGTCGGCCGCGCGTTTGGTAAAAGTATCGGTGCCGGGCGTATATTCCAGTTGCTCGTTCGGGGAAAGGATGTAATATACATCGTCCCGGTTTTTCTTCCCTACTTTGATGGAGCCGCTTTCGAGCGTGGCGGTAACCCCCGCTTCCGGATAGGCGCACACGTTGAACGTAGTGCCCAGCGCCTCTATTTCCAGGTAGCCGGTTTTTACGATGAAAGGCTTCGCTTTGTTTTTAGCCACTTCGAAATTCGCTTCGCCCGATAAGAAAACGGAGCGCTCCTTGCCGGTAAATTTTTGCGGGAACACCAGCATGCTGCCGGAATTCACGGTTACGATACTGCCGTCGGGCAAGGTAATGCGGTCGTGCTTCCCGTTGGGCACGATGTGTTGCACCAGGTCGGTACCGGCCGTATAGTTCCGGGTATAGAAATAAGAGGCGGTTACCGACAGCAACGGCACCAGGAAAACGGCGGCGCGTACCAGCCAGGCAGTCAACCGCCTGCGTGCGGGGTGTGCGTAGCGACTTATTTTTTTCTGCGTTTGCCGGTACGACCTGAACGTCGTTTCGTCTGCTCCGGAGGCCAGTTCGTTCCAGAAAGCGAATAATATCTCCGTTTTCGTCTGCTGCTCTTCTGGCTGCACGAGCCAGCGTTGCAGCGCCGCTTTCTCTTCTGCGGAAGGCGGAACGGCGGAGGTGAGCATCTGTTTTAACCGGGCGAACATATTTTTCTTGTTTATATATAGGATACGCGGGCGATAAAGTACGCACAGCCTGTTAAGATTTTTTATAGAATAAGGAAAAACGAAAAAAGCACATTGATTAACTTTCGCAACTCGCCCAACGCCTTGCTGAGGTGGTTTTCCACCGTTCGCTTGTTAATTCCCAACTGCTCGGCTATTTCCGTGCTGCTCAGCCCCTCTTCGCGGCTCATCTTGTAAATTCTTCTCCGCTGGGCCGGCATTTGCTCGGTATAGGCCGAAATCAGCGAAGCCGTTTCTTGGGCATACAAGCGGTGTTCCGTTTCTTCCGTTTCGTTTTTCCCCAACCCGTCTGTTTGGCGGGTGCGCAGGTAATCCTGGAAAAGGAGCGTGTGTTCGATGTGGCGGTAAGCGGCGTTTTTCGCTATATGGAACAGGTAAGCATTCAGGCTTTCTATTTCTTTCAGGCAGGCGCGGTTCTGCCATAACGAAACGAAAATATCCTGTGCGATGTCTTCCGCTTCGTTCGGGTCGTGCAAGATGCCGTTGATAAAGCCTTTAAGTTTGGGAAAATATGATGAAAAAAGTACTTTAAAGGCCCTTTCGTTTCCGGCTGCGGCCGCCTGAAGGTAGGCTTTCTCTGTGGTTAAGGGCATTAAAAAACGATTTAATCCTGTTGTGCTCTTAAAAACGCGTTCGGATTTTCCCGGTATCCATGCTTGTAAAGGCTTTACCCCGTTTGGCACGGGAGCCGGTTTCCGGGCAAAATTCAAACAGGCTTTTACTTGTCCCGTAAAAATAAGCGATTTATTTGTAAATAAGAAGCAGAAAAGGTTATTTTATTTTTATGCTTACGGCGTTAATTTATCCGGCGCCGTGATTCGCCGATTCGTTTTTGGGCGGGATTGGAAATATTTTTTTAGTTTTGTGGTACTTTGCATGTTTTAGCTTACTTAAAATACACGATAGTTGGACACTTGTTTAGATACAGACAATAAAGAATTCCAGGACGCCCTGCGGCTCATTACCCGCACCCGGCAGTCGGTTTTCCTCACCGGGAAAGCCGGTACGGGGAAATCTACGTTCCTGAAGTACATTTGCAACCATACGGAAAAGAAGTACGTGGTGTTGGCTCCTACCGGCATAGCGGCCATCAATGCGGGCGGCGTTACGCTTCACTCGTTTTTCAAGCTCCCTTTCCGCCCGATGATGCCCGACGACCCTGACCTGAGCCTGCGCGACGGCCGTATTTTCGACTTTTTCCGTTACCGGCGCGAGCACCGGAAGATGCTGAAAGAGGTCGAATTGATTATTATCGACGAGATTTCGATGGTACGCGCCGACATTATCGATTGCGTAGACCGCATCCTGCGGGTGTTTTCCGGGAATATGCGGCTGCCCTTCGGCGGCAAGCAACTGCTATTCGTGGGCGACGTGTTCCAGTTGGAGCCGGTGGTTCCGGCCGACCAGAAAGAGATACTGAGCCTGTTTTACGCCAGCCCCTTTTTCTTCTCGGCGCGGGTGTTCCGCGAAATCAACCTGGTACCCATCGAGTTGCAGAAGGTATACCGCCAGAGCGACGAAACGTTTATCCGCGTGCTCGACCGCATCCGCAGTAACCGCGCCCTGCAGGCCGACCTGAATATACTCAACGCCCGCTATTTCCCCGATTTCGTTCCCGATAACGACGATATGTATATCACCCTCGCCACGCGCCGCGACCAGGTAGATTACATCAACGAGAAGAAACTGGCCGAGCTGCCGGAAGAAGAGTTTATCAGCGAAGGGCAAATCGAGGGCGAGTTTCCGGAGGCTTCGCTGCCTACCCAGTTGAATCTGGCTATTAAGGAACAGGCACAGGTCATTTTTATCGACAACGACCCGGAGCGTCGGTGGGTAAACGGTTCTATCGGCATCGTTTCGGGTATCGACGAGGAAGGGCACGTGTACGTGCTGCTCGAAAACGGCATCGAGCACCTGGTGGAACCGGTTTCGTGGCGCAATTACCGGTATAAGTACAACGAGAAGGAGCGGAAAATCGAAGAAGAGATAGTAGGTACGTTCACCCAGCTTCCCATCCGGCTGGCGTGGGCCATTACGATTCATAAAAGCCAGGGGCTCACTTTCAGCCGGGTGGTGGTCGATTTGAGCGCCGGCACGTTTGCCGGAGGCCAGGCGTATGTGGCTTTGAGCCGGTGTACGTCGCTCGACGGGCTGGTGCTGAAAAGCCGCATTTCGCCCCGCGATATTTTCGTGCGGAAAGAAATCGTCGCTTTCAGCGAGCGGTTCAACGACCCGCGCCTGATTGAAAAAAGCCTTGAGGAAGGCGAGGCCGAGCGGCTGTATCTCCGCGCCGTACGGCACTTCAACGCCGGCGAGATGGCCGAGGCGGTGCAGGCTTTTGCCGGGGCGGTGGCCAAACGGAACGAACTGGGCAATCCGCTGGTGCAACGGTTCATCAGCCGCAAGCTCAATGCCGTCAATGTATTGCAGGAGCGGATAAAGGCCCTTACCGCCCGGCACCACGAACACACGTCGCTGTTGCAGGAATATGCGCGCGAACATTACCTGATGGGTAACGAGTGCATCACGAAGGCGAACGACCCGCAGGCTGCGCTCCGCTGTTTCGATAAGGCTTTGAAGCTCGACCCTACCTTCGTGGATGCGTGGGTGAGGAAAGGGGTTACGTTGTTCGACACGGGCGAATTGTACGAAGCCGAAACCTGCCTGAACAGGGCGGTGGCGCTGAGCCCGCGGCTGTTCAAAGCGTGGTATAACCGGGGCAAGTGCCGCCTGCTGCGGAAACAGTACGAGGAAGCGGTTTCCGACTTGCTCCGGGCGGTCGACATCAAGCCCGACCATGCCGCTGCGCACGACTACCTGGCCGAAGCTTACCTGCACCTGGGCGATGCGAACTCGGCGCAACACCACCGGTTGATTGCCGAGGAGCTGCGTGAGCAGAAGAACCGGCCGAAAGAATAAGGCCCGGTAGGTCTCGGTACCCGTACGGTGCGGCTGTTTGTTTTCCGCGCGGTTTATCCCGCCGTTTCGCCGGTCGTTTCCTGTTTTCGTTTGAGGTATTCGTAGATGGCCACTTGCGCCCGGGTCTTTACCGGGTTATCGTCGCGCTTGAAGCAGTTGCGCAACCGGGCGTCGATAAAGCACGCCTTGGTATTGTCGCGGAGTTGGATATCGAGAAGGTCGACGATTTCCTGCCGGTTAACCGGGTCGAGTACCGGAAAAGCCGTTTCGATGCGGCGGTTCAGGTTCCGTTTCATCCAGTCGGCCGACGAAAGGTACACCTCTTCCTGCCCGTCGTTATGGAAATACCATACCCGGGCGTGCTCCAGGAACATATCCACCAGCCGCGTAATCCGGATGTTTTGGCTGTACGGTTGTTCGGGCACCAGGCAACAGATACCGCGTACAATCAGCTCTATTTCCACGCCGTTTTCGCTGGCCCGGTACAGGGCGTCTATCATAGCCTGGTCGTGCAGCCCGTTCATCTTTAGGATGATGCGTCCTTTCTTGCCGGCTTTTACGTGCGTTATTTCCCGCTCTATCTTTTCCAGCAGGCACGGTACCATGTTGAACTGCGCTACCAGCAGATGCGTGAATCCGGTGTTTTCGCGGTGTCCTTCGAGGATGGAAAATACCCGGTTTACATCGTCGATAAGCGCCGGGTCGGAAGTAAGGAGCGCCATGTCCGAATAAATGCGGGCAGTTTTCTCATTGAAGTTGCCGGTGCTCAGGTAGGCGAAGTTCCGTTTCCGCTTGCCGTCTTTCGGGCCTTTCCGGAGGATGACGGCTACTTTGGCATGCACTTTCAGCCCCGGTATGCTGTAAATGATTTTAATGCCCGCGTTTTTCATCCGCTCGGCGGTGAGCAGGTTCTGTTCTTCGTCGAACCGCGCTTTCAGCTCGACGAATACCGTTACTTTTTTCCCGTTCTGGGCGCCGCTTACGAGCGTATTGATTACGGCCGAGTTCTCGGCTACGCGGTATTGGGTGATTTTGATTTCTTCCACTTTCGGGTCGAAGGCGGCCTCCATCAGGAAACGAATCAGGTAATCGAACGACTGGTAGGGAAAGTGCAACAGCACGTCTTTTTTCTTTACCACCCGGAATACCGAAACCGTTTCGTCGAGGTAATTCACCCGGATAGGCGTGAGGGGAGGGGCTGTCAGGCTTTTTCCTACCGGGTTGGGCAGCTTGGCCAGGTCTTGCAGGTTGAGGTAACGGCCGCCCAGCACGAGGTCGTCGGGCGAGATGGAAAACGTGTCGCAGATAAACGCCAGGAAGTCGGCCGGCATGTTCCGGTCGTACATAAACCGGCTCAAGGCGCCTATTTTCCGCTTCTTGAGCTTCTTGAGCAGTTTCTCCACCAGGTTGCCGGTTTCGTCTTCGATGTATATATCGGCGTCGCGCGAGATTTTGATGCTGTAGCAACTGTCGATGGCGTAGCCCGGGAATATCTCGGGCAGGTTGGCCTTGATGATGTCGTCGATAAACATCATATAATATTTCCCTTCGTGTTCGGGCAGTTCTACGATGCGCGGCACCTTGGCGTACGGAATTTTCATAATGGCATACTGGTATTCGGGCGGTACCAGCCACGAGGTGTTTTTGTGCGCTTTCTTGGTCATGCGGATAACCAGGTACAGCCGGTTATCGCGGATGAATGTGCGGATGTCGCCTTTCGAAATCATCACCGGTTGCAGAAACGGGAATACTTCTTCGTTGAAATACGTATGGATAAATTCCCGGTGGAACCCGAGCGGGGTTTCGGTTTGGTAAAGGTAGATGTTCTGCCGGTCGAGGGCACGCATTACTTCCGAAAAGATACGGTAGTACTCGTTTTGTTGCCGGCTTACTTCGCGGTTGATGGCGTCGAGGGCTTCTTCGGCCTCGGTGATGCTTTCGTCGCTGTATTTCTTTTTCAGGATGACGCCCCGGTGGTCGGCCACGCGGATTTCATAAAATTCCTCCAGGTTCGACGAGTAGATGGAGAGGAATTTAATACGTTCGAACACGGGCAGCGACTCGTCTTCGGCTTCCAGCAGTACGCGGTAGTTGAACGACAGCCAGCTTATGTCCCGTTTGAAGTATCGGTATGAATTATCCATAATGTATCGAGTTGGTTTCGGTAAATATACTTACTTTTGGTCAGGAAAAGAAAAAGCGATGAAAAAAATAGGACTTCTTTCGGATACGCACGGGTATTGGGACGACAAGTATGCGGCTTATTTCGGCGAATGCGACGAAATATGGCATGCGGGCGACATCGGTTCGGCCGAACTGGCCGGCCGTCTGGAAGAGCTGAAGCCGTTCCGGGCGGTGTACGGCAATATCGACGGGCAGCCGGTGCGGGGGCTTTACCCGAAAACCGCCCGTTTCCGGGTAGAGGATGTGCAGGTATTGATGACGCATATCGGCGGCTATCCCGGCCGTTATGAGCCGGAGGTACGCGAGGAACTGGCCGGAACGCATCCGCAGTTGTTTATCTCCGGGCATTCGCATATCCTGAAGGTGATGTACGACAAGAAGCTGGGTTGCCTGCATATCAACCCGGGTGCTGCGGGGAAGTACGGTTTCCACAAGGTGCGCACGCTGGTGCGGTTCGTTATCGACGGCGCTGCGGTGCGCGATTTGGAGGTAATCGAGTTGAGTTGAGGGGAGGGCGGTGAAAAACAAAAAGAAACAGGAAATCCGGTAATTCTTTCTTTTTGCTTTCTTTTGGCAGAAAATAAAAACGCATACCCGGGTAAAAAAACGCATTTTAGAAGATTTTTCGCCCGTTTAGTCCGTTTTTTTGGAAAGAAAAGCCGGTTTTCGAAAAAACATGCTTATGTTTTTTCCGATTCATGCA
>JAJBTJ010000196.1 GCA_020860905.1 Parabacteroides sp.
GGATATTGCCCGTCAGTGCGGCAAGTCGCAATGTGAAACGCGTGTTTTCCTGGATGCTTTTATGGAAGTGTTACAGGAGAAGATAGGAATGGAAGAAACGGTAGAGCTTTTAGGCTTCGGAACTTTCCGTCCGTGGAACCAGACGGCCCGGATAGCCCGCAACCCGCGAACGAAAGAGCCTTATCCGTTATCGCCGCGGTTGTCGGTTAAGTTCAAACCCGGAAAACACTTTTTGAAACGGATTAACAAATGAGTTCGATTCCGGGGAGTAGGGGAGTATCCGGGGGGCGGGTACTCCCTTTTTTACAGCCGCCGGCCGGTAATCCGGGCATGGCCGGCATGCAAAAAAGGCTTTTCCCGGAAGTACGCGGTTGTAGGGACGTTGGGCAAATTCTTTGAACCGTTCGGCGGAAGGCGTGGCGGGAAATGGGGGCATCCGGCCGGGAGGCGCTTTCCTGCTTGGAAGGGTTAATAAATATACCTATCTTTACGCGCAAAACAGGAGGGTGCCGGCTGTCGAAGCGGATGGGTGGCGTGGTATTCTCTCCGGAAAAAGAACGACATGCGAAACTTTAATCGATTCGGAAGTTACCTTGCGATTACCTTTATCATCGTGTTTATCCTGGCTTTTTCAGGCATGTGGCTGAATAAAGCGGACGACTTTATTTTACAGGGATTGCCTGTTGGCCGTATGGCGGCGATTTGTTTCCTGCTTGTATCGGGCATATTGACTTCGCTGGTTTGTTACAGCCTTTCCGTAGCCACTTTCCTGGTGTTCCGGAACAGGAACCAGGCGGGATGGCGCGGTTTTTTCCGGTCGTTGGCGTTAGGGCTGGTAATCGTCGTGCCGTTGTCGGCGGCCGTTTACTACTACGACTGGCATATCCGCGCCCACATAACCACTGCATCGGCCACGCATATCATCGAAATGAAAAAATACGGTGTGCCGCAAGAAATCGGGGATAAGTACGGTATCGATATAAAGCGTTTCCTGTCGGAGCTACCGGGTACCTTGCCCGGCGACGTGTTGCGTTCGAGGCGTGATTCGTTAAAATCAGCCTATTGGACGGAGGCCGGCAAGTGCGACCGGCTGCTTTCGAGCCTGCCCGACAGCCTGGCGGCAGAGGCGTACCGAGACTACAGGTTAAACGAGCTGGGAGTGGCATACCGGTATGCCGCCGACCCCGTTGCCAGCCCCGACAGCCTGGAGTATATCCAAAACGTATTGCTTTATCAACAAGCTACCGGGCTTATGGAAACTTCCAGGTCTTTATGGCGGTATACCTTCGAAGAGTATACCCGTACGGCCGCTGCCGTGTGCCTGTTTCTGGTTTATCTCGTCTTTGCTTTTTCCGGTTATTTATTGCGCTATCGGCCTTTAAAGAAAATACTGGGGGTAATCGCGGTATTGGTTATCGCTATCTACGTTTTCCATGAAATCGACGCCTATGGCAAAATATATGCGGGAAAGGTGCGCGAAATCGCCCGGGATGCCGGTAAAAACCAAAAAGACGCCTACTGGGAGATACAGAGGCAGGAGCGGGAGAAAACCCCGGCCGAGTAAAGAAACGCCTGTGGTGCGCTTCGGCAGGGTAACCTGCCTAACGGCCTGAATAGCTTGTGCCGCCCGTGGCAGGTAACCTGTGCCGGTTGCCACCGGGAAGAGAGGTAAACCCGGGAGCTCCCGGGTTTCATTCTATTACAGGTTTTCTTTGAAAAACCGCTCCATCCGGTCGAAGGGGATTACGCCGGCCCGGTTGTCGTAGAGGTCTACGTGGCTGGCGCCGGGAATAATCAGCAACTCCTTGTTATCGCCTTTCAGACGCTTGAAAGCGTCTTCGCTGAAGTAACGCGAATGCGCTTTCTCTCCGTGAATCATAAGCACGGCGCTGCGGATTTCGTGGCTGTACGCAAGCAACGGCATATTGATAAACGGCAAAGCCGACGTTACGTTCCACCCGTTGTTCGAGTTGAGCGAGCGCTTGTGGTACCCGCGTTCCGTTTTGTAGTAGTCGAAGTAATCCTTCACGAACCAGGGTGCATCGTTGGGCAGCGGGTCTGCCACGCCGCCAGCCAGCGCATACGTGCCGTTTTTCGCGTCGGCGGTACGCTGGGCATTGAGCCGCTTCCGGAGCTCGTAGCGCGCATCGGCATCCATCGAGTCGAAATAGCCGTTCGCGTTTACGCGGCTCATATCGTACATCGTCGAGGTAACCGTGGCTTTGATGCGTGTGTCGATGGCGGCAGCGTTGAGCGCCATGCCTCCCCAGCCGCATATGCCGACGATTCCGATGCGTTCGGGGTCGACATCGTCGCGCGTCGAGAGGTAGTCTACGGCCGCGCAGAAATCCTCCGTGTTGATATCGGGCGAGGCTACGTAGCGAGGCTCGCCGCCGCTCTCGCCCGTATACGACGGGTCGAAGGCTATCGTAAGGAAGCCACGTTCGGCCAGGGTTTGGGCATACAAGCCCGACGACTGTTCTTTTACCGCGCCGAACGGGCCGGATACGGCGATGGCCGGTAACTTGCCGGCGCCCGCTTTCGGTACGTACAAATCCGCCGCCAGCGTGATGCCGTACCGGTTACGGAAAGTTACTTTACTGTGATTCACTTGGTCGCTCGGGGGGAACACCTTGTCCCACTCCCCGGTTACATGCAGATTTTCGTCCATACTGTGAGTTGTATTAAAATGATTGCTTGTCGTTCCGGCACTGTTCCTCGTTCCGGCTGCCTGCCCGCCGGCGTTTGCAGCGGACGGGTTTCCCGCCAGGCAGAGGCCGGAGAGCAGAACCGCGGGGAATTTCCGGAATAAATGGTTTGTCATATTTCCTTGTTTCATTTAGTTATTACTCGCTTTTCTTTTCACGTAGGGCAAAGGTAGCGGGTATCTCCGGGATGGCTATAACCCGAATTAAGGATAAACCTACCACTATTACAGG
>JAJBTJ010000155.1 GCA_020860905.1 Parabacteroides sp.
GCTTTTAGAAGAAGAGAGAGACTGGTTCCCGTGCAAAGGGAGCCGGTCTTTTTTTTTGTATGTATGGGTGGGTTCTGCGGTAAGTCGGGGAGTTGCCCTTTTTTATTTAGGGTCGAGCTTCCTTTTCAGGCTGGGTTAAATCTCCGGTAGGTAAGGTGGGCTTTTTTCATGGGTATACCTTCCTGTTGTTTCTGTGATTGAATTTTAGGTATGCTTTTCTTATGAGGATGCTTTCTTTCCGTTCGGGGGGAAAGTTTTTTTGTATATCTTTGCTTCCGTCAAAGCGAAGATAGGCTGCACCTGCGTACATGTAAGCGAAACTTGTGTGTGTGTCCGGGGTGCACTATTCTGGCAAAGGAAAAATGAATTATTTTTTCCTGGCTTGCAGCGTTTAACAAATTAATTACGTCTATTAAATAGTATTTCCGACAGGAATTACGTAACCGGATGAATGAGAAACAACTGATAGAGGGTTGTAAGGAAGGAAACAGGCTGGCTCAGAAAGAGCTTTACGAAATGTTTTCCCGGAAAATGATGGGGGTTTGCCTGCGTTATTCGAACGACAGGGAAACGGCTCGTGATTTACTTCAGGAGGGTTTTGTAAAGATTTTTATGAATATCGAAGCCTATTCCGGTACCGGCTCTTTTGAAGGTTGGATGCGAAAGATTTTTGTAAATTGCGCTTTGGAGTATTTGAGAAAATCGGATGTGCTGCGCGAGGCGAGCGATTTGGATAATTCGGCCGAGTTGACCGAGCCCGACGCATCGGTGGTGGAGCAATTATCCGCTCAGGATTTGATGGGACTTATTCAACAGTTGCCGGCTGGCTTTCGTGCCGTTTTCAACTTGTTTGCGATAGAAGGATATTCTCATAAGGAAATCGGGGAAATGCTCCATATTACGGAAAGTACTTCCCGCTCGCAATATACTCGGGCACGGCAATTATTGCAACGCTTGGTAAAGGATTTATATTAAGATGAAAGATACGGAAAGAGATAAATGGGATGAGCTTTTTCGCGCCAGGTTACAAAATCTGGAAGCGGAAACGGCGGAGGATGACTGGGAATTGATTGCGAGTCGTCTGCCTGCCGGCAAGCCTGTTGTTGTCTTACGGCCGTATTGGAAATATGTAGCAGCGGCTGCTGTGGTTTCTTTTTTAGTCGTTACCGTTACCCTTACTTTATATAAACAAAACGAACAAGCCCTTTCTTCCGGGCAAATCGCCGAAAAACAAAAGCAAGACATCGAACGGGTACAGGAAAACCGGCAGCGGTTATTCGCTGAAAAGCAAGAAAACGAACCGGTGGTTCCGGTTGTAACCGCACCGCAGGAAACCGATTTGCGGGCTGCGGTAAAAAAACGGATGATAAGCCAGGTGGAACTACTCGATATTTCCGTTATTGCCGAAAAAAGCGATCAATGGATAAGTTTGTCGTTAGTAGAAGTAGAGGATACGGAAGCCGGTGCAGATAAAGCGGAAACGATATCCCGGAAGGTGCGTACACAGGCTTCGGCCGATGTGCCGGAGCATGCTGTTTATACCCGTTCGTCGGAAACGGCGGCGGCTAAAATACCCGGGAGCCGGCGCAAAGCCCGCAAATGGAATTTCGGTATGGGCGGCGGTAGCCTGGCGGTCGGTACTTCTAATTCCGTAGGTTCGTTGCTCGAGCCCGGCGTGCGCAGCCCTTATGCCATCGAAAACGGATTGGTGCTGATGAATATGGCGGCCGCATCGAATGCGCCGGTTAAAACCGACATCGACCATCATTTGCCCGTATCGTTCGGTTTTTCCGTAGGGAAAAGCCTGAACGAGCGTTTTTCTTTACAGTCGGGTTTGGTTTATACTTACCTTACTTCCGACTGGAAAACCGACGGTACTTATACCGGCGAGTTTAATCAAAAACTACATTATATCGGCATCCCGTTATCCGTAG
Source organism: Parabacteroides sp. (assembly GCA_020860905.1). Taxonomy (GTDB): domain Bacteria; phylum Bacteroidota; class Bacteroidia; order Bacteroidales; family Tannerellaceae; genus Parabacteroides_B. The sequence goes on from JAJBTJ010000155.1 coordinate 1,935, forward strand.
TGTATAAAATAGCCCAGTGGGATAAATTCGTATTATATGCTTCCGGCGGCGGTATGGGCGAGGTAAATGTGGCCGGCAAGATAAATGCGAAAATGTTTTCGCCCGAGCACACGAAAATGCAGGAGTCCACCGAGCATATCCGGATGAAACAATGGCTTTGGTCGGTACGAGGCAATGTAGGGGTAAGCTATCCCTTGGTACGGTTCGTTAATGTATTTGCCGAAACCGGTGCTTCGTATTATTTCGATAACGGCAGCGATATTGAAACCATCCGTTCGGAAAAACCGTTTAACGTGGATTTTCAACTGGGTTTCCGTTTCGGATTTTAATTTCACTTAGAACTAATTCTAACTATAAAATAGGATATTAACTAAAAGAGGAATAAGAATGAAAAGGTTTGGATTTTTGAGTTTATCTGTGATAACATGCTTTTTGCTTATGTTCACGTCGTGTCTGGATAGTAACGGAAACCGTCAGCAGGGTAGTTGCTATGCCGTAGCGGGTACGAACAGTTCATATACTAATACGGTACTTTATACAAGCGGTTGGGGAGCATTGGCTTCGAATAGTATGGGGAGTTTCTCTCCCGGAAAATGTTACATCGTAGCTTTCGAAATCAATTACGACGAACAGCCTGCCGATGCTTCGACTAACGGTTATGTATATGCAGCTTTTTCCGGTTCGGAAGAAGTGCCTTTCACGAATCGTGGAGAAGCGTTATCGCTGAATAATGATTTTGCTCCTCGTGAAAACGAATTGCTGATTAGCAATGCCGGAATAGCCGATTTGGTAAAGAACCACTTGTTTTTGGAAGTAATTTCCAAACAAGCCGATAAGGAAACGGTTCGTTACGATTTGTATTATAATCGGGATAGCACGTCTGTGGGTACGAATAATGAAAAGATTTATAACTTATACTTGGTAGCCGAGGGCGGAAGCAGCGAGCGTACGAAAGAGGTAGGTGAACGTGTGGTTTGCAAAATCGATTCGTTCTGGAATTGGGCTGCAAATGAAGAAATCGATAACGACCTTGTATATGTATGCCTCAAATATGTCAAATCGGTTGATGATGCGGGAAATATCGAATGGGGTGAAACCAAAATGGTGTCGATTGCCAACGATAAAAAGAAATCGTAAGCAAACACGATAATATAGTTGAAAAGGGCTCTTCTTTCAAAAGGAAGGGCCTTTTTTATCTGTATTAAGTTGTATATTTGTATCTCTATAATAACACAAAGAGCAGAAATAAACTGAAATGAATAATAACCGAAATAAAGCGGCGTGGCTGGCGGTACTTTCGTTGGTGGGGTTGGTTGCTTGTGTAGGCCGGTCGGAAAACACGCTCGACCAGTCGGTACTGGGATACATGGAGTACCGAAACGATATTCAGAAGAATGTATTGATAGGGCGCGATTTGCACGCGTATCATGCGCCCGATTTCGACGAGCAGAGTTTTTTTCCGCCGGGTTCGAAGTGGCTGATATATTGCACGGCCGATATGGATAACCAGCCGGAAGGGTACAGGGAGGTAACGTTGAATGGCGAGCCGCTTCCGTTTATCGACGGCGTGTTTCGCCAAAGTGCGGATACGTTACAGGTACAGGATAACGAGCAGCCGGTAAAGAAGGCGAGAGGTACGCTTTTCCAAAACCTGTTGTATGTTACCTCGCTGCATGTGGATAGTATCGGACAGCAAAATAAAGTGGAGTTGTTTTACTCGGAAAAGGATACGTTGGTATATCATGCCGACCGGAATGTGTACACGCTGTACGTGCGTTCTTTCCAGGAAGCAGCGGCGCAGGATACGTTAATGGAGGAAATCACGCGGTGCAATACGTTTGATTTATCTTCGTTCCTGGATGCGAAAAGAGCGTTTGAAACCGATTCGTTTTATATCCAGCTCAAGTATCTTACCAATGTGTCGAAGGGAGAGCAAAATTCCGGCTCGCCTGTAACGCCTACCGAGAAAGACTATATTCCGGTTAGGTAACGGGCGGTCGCCTCGCTTCTGCAAGCAGGTTTTCCCGGTGTGTAAAAGTAGATAAACCGTCTTTTCCATTGCCTGTTTATCGGAGTGTTGCGGTAGGGAACGGAAAGTCGTAGTTTTCTATTCCGTGGGGTATATGTGGAGAGTGTATAGTAACCGCCATGCAGGCGGTGGATTCTTGATAAGGAAGGATGTGGAATACGAAAGGGGCTGCCTGAATTTTTATCAGGCAGCCCCTTTTGTATATGATTCGCGAAATGATTTCCGGAACTTACTGCTTTCCGTCGGCGTATTCGGCGCTCCGCACTTGTATTTTCAGTGCTTGCTGGTCGGTAAGGAGCTTCACACCCGAGGGTTGGAAGTAATTGTTGAGTTTGGATAGTACCGATTGCTGGTAATAGCCGCTTCCTACTTGGGTCATCACCCGTTCTACCGGTACGATTAACATCCGTATGTCTTCGTCGGGAGCTGTTTGGAGTTGATGTTCCAGGAAAGTGGAAATATTGTTGAAATTATACGTGTACGTATTCGTATAAGTCGGGTTGTAGGTGCTACCCGACGTTTGGATATAACTATCCGACAAAAACGAGGTTATGTTGTTACTCAAGCGTCCTTCTTTGAAAAATGATTGCAGCGAATCGGCCGGCAGCAATAATACGTATTCCGACGGTACGAGGGCGTAATCCCATTTATCCATCGGGAGGAATTTCAGCGAGAACGGCATGTTGGTAATCGTCCGTCCGGTTCCGATTTGGTCTTTGATGGCTTTAACCGGGAAGGTGATTTCCGTATAAACGCCGGCCGGCGATTTCAGGTACGAAAGCCGGTGGTTGTCTTCTTTGGATTTTTCAATCAGCTCGTCTACATCGTTTTCTACGTGGCTCAATTGGATTACTTCGGGCGTAACGTTAAACGTTTCGGCGGTGCGCTGTACCACAATTGAGTCGCTTCCGTCTATTTTCGATTGCAGTACTTCTTCGTAATGGTAATAAATATACATCGCCGAAGCGCTTACCCGCAAGATACATCCCGAGCCTTGGTCGGTAGTAACGTAAAATCCGGGCAGAAGCTGGGAAAAAGTTTCGGTATTATTGAACTTTTCCGGCTGGGAAAGGGTCGTCTCGTAAATATTCTGTCCGAACTCGCGGGGAAGTTCGAAGGTGATGTTGTCAACATACACCGGGTTTCCGCTCGAATCGGTTTCCGTTCTTACCGAGTCGGGTACGGTTTTGTCGTAGGCAGTAAACGACTTCGTTGCGAGTAAATCGCTCGGACTGTAATATTTTAACGGATCCAGCTTCGTAATATAATAGTCTTCCGTAAGCGGCTGGTTCAACTTATACAGGCGGGCTATTTGGGGAGCCAGCGAATCGCCTACCCAACCGTATTCGTAAGCTACCTTAAAGTCGATGGAATCGATTTGGCCGCCTACCGGCGTACCTTTGAACCGGAAATTGTCGGCACAGTAAAAAGAACACAAGAAATCGGCTTTCATACTTCCGAACAACGGGTCGGTGAAGTGCCCCAACAAGGCCTGCGACGTTTTTGCATAAAGCGAGTCGATGTATACGGTCCGGGCCGTAAGCTGGAACGAATCTACGTAGGCCGTAATCTTGTCGCCCGGAGGCTGGATAGTCGTACCCACATAGTTCATATCATCGTCGCAACCGGCCAGCGCCAGCATCAGAAGTCCGAATAGAAGGAATTTACTTTTCATTTTCAGTTTGTTATTTGGATTCCATTACCGTGTCGTAGAACGCGTTGAACGAATCGATATAGGTTTCGGGCGATTGGTACGGAAGAAAAGGAATCGCTTTTTTTGTTGATATATAATTTAATACTTCTTCGTTGATTGTTTCGCTTCCCTGGATTACACCGTCGGAAAAGTCGACGGCCAGCTTGGTAAGGGCGGCAAAATCGACTTCTTTGTCGCCTGCTACCGGAGTTAAATCTTTATCGGTAATCCCGTCTAATTTGAGCTTCCGGGCAAAGCCGGGAGCGAACGGAGTTTTAAAGTCGTCGCCATATACCGAGTAAACTATCCGGGCGTTTTTAAAACACGGGTCGTCGGCATACGCTTTTTTGATATAAAGGGGAGTAAGCGCCGACATCCAGCTGTGGCAGTGAATTACGTCCGGAATCCAGCGGAGTTTTTTTACGGTTTCCAGTACGCCGCGTACATAAAAAATAGAGCGGTCGTCGTTATCGTCGTATTCGGTGCCGTTTTCGTTGGCGGTAGTGGCCTTGCGCTGGAAAAAGTCGTCGTTATCTATAAAATATACCTGCATGCGGGCGGCCTGGATAGATGCAACTTTGATGATTAAAGGGTGGTCGGTATCGTCGATAATCAAATTCATTCCCGAAAGGCGGATTACTTCGTGCAACTGGTTGCGCCGTTCGTTGATATTTCCGAATTTCGGCATGAATGTTCTGATTTCACGTCCACGCTCCTGGATACCTTGCGGCAAGTTTCTACAGATTGTAGCGATTTCTGAATCAGGGAGGTAGGGCGTGATTTCTTGGGTAATAAACAAGATTTTTTTTGCATCCATTCTTTTAAATACGTTTTTGTAAAGTCGCCACAAAGATACTAAAAAAAAACGGTTAAATATCAAAGGTTTCGGTTGAATGATTTCTCAAAACACCTAAAAAAAAGTATAATGCGGGCTTTTACAATTTGCCGGTATATTGCCATATTGAGTTGGCAAATAAGACGAACCGGGTGATTTACAGATTTATTTAGGATAACCGCGTGCGGCAAAAAGAAGAATTTCGGCCGAATGTTTTGTTAGTATTTGTTTATTTCGTTGCTTTGCACCGTCTTAACAAAAAACGAGATGAAAGTATTCGATTCTATTTCCGGTTTGCAGCAGTATCTGGCTGAGGCAAAGAAGAAAAACAGAACAATCGGTTTAGTGCCTACGATGGGCGCGTTGCATAAAGGGCACGAGAGCCTGGTAAAACGGTGTGCTGCAGAAAACGACGAATGCGTGGTAAGCGTATTTGTAAATCCCACCCAGTTTAACGATAAGAACGACCTGGTTACCTATCCGCGTACGGTGGAAAGCGATTGCGCGTTACTCGAGGCTGCCGGTTGTACGGCCGCTTTCGTTCCGTCGGAAACAGAAATGTATCCCGAACCCGATACGCGGGTATTCGACCTCGGGCCGGTAGCTGCCGTGATGGAAGGGCCGCGCCGTCCGGGACATTTCAATGGCGTGGCGCAGGTGGTGAGCAAGCTGTTCGACATCGTAAAGCCCGATAAGGCGTATTTCGGTGAAAAGGATTTCCAGCAGATTGCGGTAATCCGGCGGCTGGTGCAATTGCTCGCGTTCCCTATCGAAATCGTTTCCTGTCCGATTATACGCGAAGCCGACGGGCTGGCGTTGAGCAGCCGGAATACCCGTTTAACAGCCGAACAGCGTAAAATAGCGCCCGTTATCGCCCGTACTTTGAACGAAAGCCTCGCCCTGGCGCCGAAAAAAAGCGTAAACGAGGTAATCGCTTTTGTTACAGACACGATTAACCGGGTGCCGGGAATGGAAGTGGAATACTACGAAATTGTCGACGGTTATTCGATGCAGCCGGTAACCGATTGGTCGGAAACTGCTTATCCGGTAGGATGTATCACCGTATATTGCGGCGAAGTGCGGCTTATCGACAACATTACGTACGCGAACTAATCATTTATCGAACATACGATGTTTATAGAAGTAGTTAAATCGAAAATTCACCGGGTTACGGTAACGGAAGCGAATCTGAATTATATCGGCAGTATTACGATAGACGAGGATTTGATGGATGCCGCCAATCTGATTGCCAACGAAAAGGTGCAGATTGTAGACAACAACAACGGCGAGCGTTTTGAAACGTACGTTATCAAGGGAGAAAGAGGCTCGGGCATGATTTGCCTGAACGGGGCGGCGGCCCGGAAGGTGCAACCGGGCGACGTCGTGATTATTATGTCGTATGCACTGATGGATTTCGAAGAGGCGAAAACGTTTAAGCCGGCCGTTGTTTTCCCGGATACGGCTACCAACAAGTTATGTTGATTCTGTTTCCTGTATCGGGAAAATAAAGGTCTGTGCAGTGAGAGAAAGCATATAAAAGGAGTAAAGGGCGCCTGTTTGTATTCTTTTGTTTTTAACGATGATTTGATTTTTTAATGCTGTGTGTTTTATGCGCGCTGAAATATGGAAATTTATTCTCGACACGAAGGTAATAAACCGCACAGGCGTGGAAATAACGAACAGGGTGCGAAGCCGTCTTTACAGGAAAAAAAAGCAGTCGCTTCGCCGGCCTCGTTCGTAGATAACCGGCCGGATTCACTATTTTTGAACAATTTAGCGTCAGCTATAAGTTCAGGAAAGCCAGAACCGTTAATCCAACGTGTTGTGGATAAAGGCAAGTTTAACATCGTGAGCGAAAACCACGAAAATTATGACAAAACCACACGTGAGACAGAAGCCCAAAAAGTGATTGCTTCTTTCGGTCCCGATTCTTATCATCTGGAAAATACTTTTTCTGCATTTGATAAAGTGCCCGACGAAGTATGGGGAGAGGCGGAAAACGATACGAAACAGGATTACCAGACCACGTTCGCTTCGAAAGCCGATTCACCGTTTTATGCGGTTTGCCAGGGATTGGATTTTGTACAGCAATGGTGTAAAGCGTATAAAAAGGATTTGGCTATAAAATGGCTGTATCTTATAATCAGTGCTTACCGGAGGGTTGAAAACGAAATAGCGGCTGACGCACTTAAAGGGCTCGAGGGGAGCGCAGAAGAGGAGAACTATGTAGTGACGAATGATATATTAGTGGCTCTTGAACCTCAGTTCCCTTTCCTGAACCAGGGCGCTGTTGCCTTCGACGACCAATATATAAAAGACCCGAGAGAATATAGAACGTATGTAGATGATTTGCGGGCGCGGGTAAAAGAGGTAGTCGATACGTTGGAATGGGTAGTGCAGGATTATAAAACCAAGATTGAACAAACCTATGCGGATGCCACGCCAAAATTCGAACATTATGCCGGTATATCCCCTGAGGAAGATTTGATTAAGAAAAGGTCGAAAACCATGTATATGCATGCTTTTGATTATGCCAGACAGGGTAAAAAAGGCGTATTGAAAGTAGGCGCCTATCATTACACGGATATGAAAGAGTTGCCTGTTAACGAAAAAATTGCGTTTAGCGAACCGGGTGAATTATACGATTTCTTTGCGAAAGAGGAAATTGCCGGAAAAACGGAAGAAACAGGCGCGGGAGCATCGCAGATGAAGCGTAGCATAGCCGGTAGCTTGAACGGGCAGGCGAGCGAAAAGATGCCGGTTTCGCAAAAAAACGATTCGGGATACCCCGCACAGCTTTTGTCAGATATTCCTATATACGATTGGAAATTCTTGTTTGATGAAAGGGCCGATATTCGTGAATTTGTTCCGTTTGCCCGTATAGCGCCGTTTTTGGCGGCCTGGGACGGTTCGATAGTACTTACTGATCATTCGCAGAATGTTAAGAAAGCGATTCGTGAATTCGGCGAAGAATTATTGGCGCGGGACGATATCGATGCGGTATATGCGGCTGTCCGGAACTTTTTCCCGAATGAGTATTTGACCCGGGAAGATATCGTGCGTGTGAAGAACTATAATTTCGACGGTCCTATTGCATTTAGCGCCGAAAATGTAATGGCGTGGATGCGTTTGGCTGCCGGGCAAGGTAAGGTAGACGACCTCAGGTATATTCATCACGAAATATTTGAAATCAAACAAATCCAGGCAGCCGGACACGAAGACGTGCTGACAGAGGTAGATCCGCCGGATGATTTTGAAGAAATTTATAACGCGGCACATAGCAAAGCGCTTTCTGTTGAAATGAGTTTTTTAATGCATGCAATCAATCTGAAAAAAAGTACCGGTTATACATGGAAACATGTAGCGGCTTCGGATTTAGAGCGTCGGGAAGATTTCCTTTCTTATTTGTACAAGAGCGACAACCAAAAAGTGCCCTATTCGGAGGATGAAGAGGGGGATCCGATAGCTATCGATATGGGGCAGGTACAACAGGATTACGGAGAATATATCGACCCGCAACTTTCTGCCTGGCTTACGGAATTGAAAAACAGTCCTCTCGCACGCCAGGGATAACTAAAATAAAAAAGAGTTTCTGTTAAACAGGCGGTAACTTAGCCAAGGTATCGGAAATGCCGGCCGTTTTCCTGTATAGCCTCTTTTTGTTTTCCGATGCTTTTTTGTATTTTTGCCGTTCAGTGAAAGGAAGAAAAATAAATACGATAGATTATTATGTTTGAAAATTTAAGCGAAAGGCTCGACAAGTCGTTCAAGCTGTTGAAAGGGGAAGGCCGGATTACCGAAATCAATGTGGCCGAAACCTTGAAAGACGTACGTAAAGCGCTGCTCGATGCCGACGTTAACTACAAAGTAGCCAAGCAATTTACCGATACGGTAAAAGAAAAGGCGTTGGGACAAAACGTTCTCACGTCAGTAAAGCCCGGCCAGTTGATGATTAAAATCGTACACGACGAACTGGCCCGGTTGATGGGAGGTACGGCGGTAGATATCAATCTGAAAGGAAGTCCCGCCGTGATTTTGATGTCGGGGTTGCAGGGCTCCGGTAAAACCACTTTCTCGGGCAAGCTGGCTAATATGTTAAAAACCAAGCGCAGCAAAAAGCCGTTGCTGGTAGCCGGCGACGTTTACCGTCCGGCAGCTATCGAGCAGTTGAAGGTACTGGGCGAACAAATCGGCGTGCCGGTATATGCCGAAACGGAAAACAAAAATCCGGTAGCCATTGCATTGAATGCCATTAAAGAAGCCAAAAATAACGGTAACGACGTCGTAATTATCGATACCGCCGGCCGGTTGGCCATCGACGAACAGATGATGAACGAAATCGCCGCTATCAAGTCGGCCGTTTCGCCCGACGAAATCCTGTTCGTGGTGGATGCCATGACCGGACAAGACGCCGTGAATACGGCCCGCGAGTTTAACGAGCGGCTCGATTTCGACGGGGTGATTCTTACGAAGCTCGACGGCGATACCCGCGGCGGGGCGGCGCTTTCCATCCGTACCGTGGTAACCAAGCCGATTAAGTTCGTAGGTACCGGCGAAAAGATGGACGCATTGGATATATTCCATCCCGAGCGTATGGCCGACCGTATCCTGGGCATGGGCGACATCGTTTCGCTGGTGGAACGGGCGCAAGAGCAGTACGACGAAGCGGAAGCCAAGCGGTTGCAGAAAAAGATAGCCAAGAACCAGTTCGATTTCAACGATTTTATCGCCCAGATTCAGCAGATTAAGAAAATGGGTAACCTGAAAGAGTTGGCTTCGATGATTCCGGGAGTAGGCAAGGCCCTGAAAGACATCGACATCGACGATAACGCCTTTAAAAGCATCGAGGCGATTATTTATTCGATGACGCCGGCCGAGCGTACCAATCCGGCTATCCTGAACGGTTCGCGCCGGAAACGGATTGCCGACGGCAGCGGCACTACGGTGGCCGAAGTGAACAAACTCATCAAGCAGTTCGACGAAACGCGCAAGATGATGCGGATGGTTACCACCATGAAACCGGGCAGCCGGAAACTTCCGGGCTTGAAAAGGTAAATAGCAGGGAAAATACTTAATATACCGACATTATGCAACTTATAGACGGAAAAGCGGTTGCCGCACAGATTAAGAAAGAAATTGCCGACGAAGTAGCGCAACTGAAGGCCGAAGGCAGGAAAGTGCCGCACCTGGCCGCCATATTGGTAGGTCACGACGGCGGAAGCGAAACGTACGTAGCCAGCAAGGTGCGCACGTGCGAAGAAGTAGGTTTCAAGTCGAGCCTGATTCGCTACGAAGACGACGTTACGGAGGCCGAACTGTTAAAGAAAGTCGACGAGCTGAACAACGACCCGGATGTAGACGGTTTTATCGTTCAGTTACCCTTGCCGAAACATATTTCGGAACAGAAGGTAATCGAAGCCATCGACTACCGCAAAGACGTAGACGGGTTCCACCCCATCAACGTAGGGCGCATGTCTATCGGATTGCCCTGTTTCGTATCGGCTACGCCCGCCGGCATCCTGGAATTGCTCAAGCGGTACGGCATCGAAACGCAGGGGAAACACTGCGTTGTGCTGGGGCGCAGCAACATCGTAGGCAAGCCGATGGCAACGCTGATGATGCAGAAAGCCTATCCGGGCAATTGTACGGTTACGGTATGCCACAGCCGTTCGAAGAACCTGAAAGAAATGTGCCAGGCGGCCGATATTATTATCGTTGCATTGGGCGTGCCGGAGTTTCTGAAAGCGGATATGGTAAAACCGGGCGCCGTGGTAATCGACGTGGGCACCACCCGGTTACCGTCGAGCGTAACGAAATCGGGATTCAAGCTCACCGGCGACGTGAAGTTCGACGAAGTGGCGCCTTTGTGCTCGTATATAACGCCGGTTCCGGGCGGAGTAGGGCCGATGACGATTATCTCGTTGATGCGCAATACGCTCCTGGCCGGGAAAAAAGCGATTTATAAAGACTTGCCGGCTGTATAAAAGCGGAGAAAGATAGCACAACGAACATAACGACACGGAAACACAGAGCCTTTAAAAGAAGAGCCGAAGCACTGCGTTTCCGTGTCGTCGTGTTTAAACCGTTACGCATAGCCGCGCTTGCGCGTTATTCGTACAGGTATTTTCCCCCGGTAAAAGCATGCGTATGAAAACTCGGATTATTCTTCTTTTGCTTGCCTTTTCAATAGCGGGGAAGGCGCAGGATACGTTATCGCTGGTATTCGTCGGCGACGCCATGCTGCATAAAACGCAGCTCGACAACGCCCGTAGGAAAACCGGTTACGATTTTTCCGGCTATTTTACTGCGGTGGCCCGCGAAATAACGGCCGCCGATGTAGCGGTAGTCAACCTGGAAGCGCCGCTGGGCGGTGCGCCTTATACGGGTTACCCGTGTTTCAGCGCTCCCGACACGTTTGCGCTCGCCTTGAAAGGCGCCGGATTCGATGTATTCCTGCTGGCCAACAACCACTGCCTCGACAAACGAACGAAAGGAGCCTTGCGCACGTTGGCGGTATTGGATACGGTAGGTATAAAATACCTGGGCGTGTATGCCGATAGCCTTTCCCGCGAGCGGCAATATCCCTGCCTGCTCTTGAAGAACGGTTTCCGTATCGCGCTGCTTAATTATACGTACGGCACCAACGGACTGAAGCCGGAAAAGCCCTGCCTGGTGAATTACATGGACAAAAAGCAGGTGGCGGCCGACATCGAAGAGGCGAAGCGCATGTGTCCCGATATGATTATCGCTCATATGCACTGGGGTACCGAATACCGCCTGTCGCCCGATAAGGAGCAGGAAGCGTGGGCGGCCTGGCTGTTTGAAAAAGGAGTCGGAATCGTGATGGGCAGCCATCCGCATGTAGTGGAGCCGATGGAATTGCGACCGGATTCGTTGCACGGGCGCAGTCGGCTGCTGGTGTATTCGCTCGGAAACTTCGTTTCCAATATGACGGCGCCCGGTACCGACGGCAGCGCCTTGGTAAAAGTGGTGCTGGCTAAAGACAGTACGGGTACCGAAATAACTTCGGCCCGGTATTCGTTGTTATATACATACCGCGAATCGTTGCCGCGCGGACAAACGGCTTACCGGGTAGTATCCGCATCGGCCTGGTGCGATTATCCCGGAAACGATACGGTACCGGCTCTTTCCAAGTTGCGCAGGTATGTAAAAGCTACCCGCGAACGGCTGCAAAAGCAGAATATCGGTGTGGAAGAGTATCGGTTCGAATGAAAAAAGTGCGCAATTTATTTGCACAATAAAATAGAATCTCTATCTTTGCACCGTCTTTAGAACAAGACGAAATACGGTGAATGTAGCTCAGTTGGTTAGAGCATTGGATTGTGGTTCCAAGGGTCGTGGGTTCGAGCCCCATCTTTCACCCCTCCTTTTAAAAAAAGGCTTGAAGCGTATGCTCCAAGCCTTTTTTATTTGGCGGAAACCGTTGCCTTACCGCTGTTTGCCGGGCGCCTTTGCCGGAACAGGCAAGGAACCCTGTAGCCGGGTACCCTGCCGGAACAGTACGGTATGGTGCTGTATGCACCGTCTTGTACATCCGGAGCAATCCGTTTTACCGGATACTCCGGATGGCTTCGAGCAGCCGTTCCATATCTTCGGGGAAAATATCGCCGATGTTGCCGATACGGAACGTGTCGGCGTCGGATATTTTGCCGGGATAGATTACGAACCCTTTCTCTTTCAGGAGGCCGTAAAAGCGGTTGAAGTCGAAGTCGGCCTGCGGATATAAAAACGACGTGATAACAGGGCCTTGCGCTTCGTCGGGCAGCAAGGTACGGAACCCGAGGCGCCGCATCCCGTCTACCAGCGTGCGGTGGTTTTGCTTGTACCGTTCGTACCGTGCTGCAATACCCCCTTCCTGTTCCAGCTCCTTCATCGCCTGGTAAAAGGCATGCACCACATGGGTAGGCGAGGTGAAGCGCCACTTGCCGCCCCCTTTTTCCATCGCTTCCCACTGGGCGTACAAGTCGAGCGACAGCGAACGGGCGTTTCCGCGGGTAGCCGCGAGTTTGTCTTTCCGGGCAATTACGAATCCGAAGCCCGGAACGCCCTGGATACATTTATTTGCGCTGCTCACCAGGAAGTCGATGCCGAGCTTCGGCAGGTCGATAGGTATGCCCCCGAAGCTGCTCATTGCATCCACGATAAAGGTGATATTCTTTCCCCGGATTGCTTCGGCCGCTTCTTCGATGGGGTTGAGCAACCCGGTCGTGGTTTCGCTGTGTACCATCGCCAGGTGAGTAATGCCCGGGATTCCGGCCAATGCTTTCCGGACGGTTTGGCCCGTAATCAACTCCGTTTCGTGTAGCGAAACGAGCACATAGGGGAGGCGGTAATAATCGGCTATTTGCGCCATCCGCTTTCCGTAGGCGCCGTTCGCCAGAATCAACAGTTTGTCGGTCGGTTTCACGGCGGCGCCCAGCGTAGCTTCCACGCAGTAGGTACCGCTGCCTTGCAAAAGTACGCTCGTATACCGGTCGGCATCCAGGCCGGCCAAGTGCAGTAAGCCCTGCCGGATAGGGGTAACCACGCCTTCGTTGTAATCTTTATCCCAGGTACACCAGTCCTGGAGCATGGCTTCGCGAACGGATTCCGAAGTGCTCAGCGGGCCCGGAGTCAATAATAAATAGTTTCTCATTTGCTTGTTTTTAATGAAATCGTTTTTTAATCGGTTTGTTTGGGGAGGGAAGACGTTTCCCCTGCGTTTCCGGTTAGCGGAGCTGCTCCCGGTTAATCCGGTCGATACAGTCGGGCAATTCGCTAATCGTATCCAGCACGTAATGGGCGCCGGCTTCGAGCATACGTGCCCGTACGGCATCTTTCAAGGCAACCTTTTCGGCCACCGGCAAGAGGCGGTCTTCTTCTTCCGTAAGTCCCATCTCGTTGCTTCCGGTAATTACGCCGATGCTCCATACCCGGGCGTTACGCCCTTCCCGGATGTCGGCCAAGGTATCGCCCACTTTCACCACCCGGTCTACGGAAGGAACGGCCAGGTCTATCATATTCCGGTAAATCATATACGGAGCCGGCCGCCCGGCACGTCGTCGGGAGTAACCAGGTTATCCACCGTGTACCCTTTACCTGCCGCCGCCGGCCGTACCACGTCCATCATCGCCTGCGTATAGCCGGTGGTGGAGCCTATCCGTATGCCTTGTCCGCGCAACCGGTTTATGGTTTCGATTACCCCCGGTATCGGGTCGGTAAAGTTTTCCAGCGAAGTGAAAAGATGTTTTTCGAAACTGCGGTAAATGTCGTTCACATCGTCCGGGTTCCACGGACGTCCGTAACGCGACTCGAACAGCGCGTTTACTTCCGGCATTCCCAGGATGGCGCGTATATGGTCTATTTTCAATAAACCCATCGGCTCGCGCGCCTGGCGGTAAGTGATGGCGAGCCCTTTTTCTTCGGCAAACGCCCGGAGAAAGGCGTTCAACGGGGCGAAACAACCGAAGTCGACCGCCGTTCCGGCCCAGTCCATGATAATACAAGTAATTCGATTCATACTGCGTTTTATTTACTTATTCAACTGTTTTTATTTTCAAGCTATCGTGTATACGCCCCGGGTATTCTCGTCCGCCACGGTAACCGGTACCGGCCGCCCTTGCATCGGCGCGGCTGCCGGTACGCCGAACTCTTTGCGGTAGTGCCGGTGCAAATATAGGAAAGAAGCAGCGAATGCGGCGCAACAAATTACGGCGGTATAGCCGGCCATCCGGTTATAGAAGTGTGTCCAGTCGATATCCGGGCCGGCAAACTCTTTGAGCGTAAGCACCGCCACGGTGCCGGTATATCCCAGGAAGTCGTTCAGCGCAATGAAAAAGCCTACGTTCCCGCGTATTTTGAAGCAAGCGATAAAGCGGTCGAAAAAAATGGTCTGGAACGTAAGGTAGGCTATGTACAGGCAAAGGCTTTGCAGGAATAACCACATAACGGGGGTAAGGCGGATGGCGCTGTACCCGAACGAAACAATTCCCATGCCGCCCATACATACCATAATCAGTCCCAGCAAAACCGAAAGGGCTTTCAGATGGCTTTTGATAAACACCATCAGCCCGAAAATCGCTAAGATGAGGAGGGTTACCAGGCTGTCGACCTGGGCGAACAACCACGACGAGTAGGCCGAAACGTCGATAATTTTCACCAGAAAATCTTCTTTGATGTCGCGTAAGATAACCAGCGCGATATTGGCTGCAAACAACAACGTAAGAAAAGGCATGAAGCGGCGGAACAGTTCCCGGCGCTGGTTTCCGTCGAGTGGTTCGCGCTCCGACTTGCTGGCGATGTCGTCGGGCGTGGGGTCGGGCAGCCGGTTTAGCGCCCAGCCCAGCACGAACAGCACCGGAAGCGCTATCGCTCCGATTAAAGCCGGCATCCAGAAGGCGCTCACACCCCAGGTATCCATCACGAACAAGCCGGCCGATTTGGCTACGCCCGAGCTTACTACCATGCTTACACCCAGCAAGCTGGCTAATATATCTGTTACCCGCCGACCCTCGATAAAGCTGAAAATCACGCCCCACATACATCCCAGCGAAAGGCCGTTCAGGAACATCGCCCCTATATTATAAGGAGTGGGGAGCAATCCGAAAAGGAGTAACGAGAACTCGGCCGTTACCACCGATAAAAAAATAAAGCGGAGCCGGTTTTCGCGCCGTAACTCTGAAATCAGCTTGATTCCCATGAATTTGGAAAGAACATAGCCTACAATCTGTACGATTGTAACCACTACTTTATAATCCATTCCGAACACTTCCAAGCCGTCGAACGCGGCTGCCGTATACGGCTTGCGCAGGGCGTACACCAGTGAGTACGAAAGAAGGGCGGCCCCGCCGGCCCAAAGGATAAAAAGGAAATCGGAAAGTCCGCGTTTTCCGGCGGATAAAGTGCGTTGTCGATGCTCCATAGCAACCTTTTGTTTTTTTACGGGAGCAAAAGTAGCGGGGCGATGTTACGAAAATATGACTGCGGGGATACATAGTTGTGACAGGCAGCCTGCTGTAATACAATAGATTGTAATGAAACAGCACGGTAATACAGTTGCTATGCGTTTGTAACCTGGTTGTACCGGTTTTGTAGTGCCGGTTTCAACGTACATGGCAAAAATTGATTTTAGACCGAACAACTGAAAGAAAATCAGTCTGCATCCAAGTCTCTTCCTGCCCAGCCCTGAAAAGCACCGGCCATATCGTATGAAGCCCAAGGGCCTTAGATACTATCTTAAAAAGCAATGCTTAGAGCATGTTCTTTTTGTTAATT
>JAJBTJ010000150.1:0-570 GCA_020860905.1 Parabacteroides sp.
TCGGCAGACGCCCTCGCGGCGAGCGAGAAAGCATCCTCGCCGTGGTAACGGTTAATCCAACCTAACAGGCAAGAAAACCAGCCTTCGCAAAAATACCAAGTTTTCTTCAAAAGTTCTTTTTTAAAAAGAACCCTCCCCCCTCTTCTTATACTGCAACGGACTCACCCCGAACCGCCCCTTGAAGCACCGGCTGAAATACCCCGGCGAAGAAAAACCCAGCCGGTACGATATTTCGGCCACCGTAAGCTCGCCCGGTTCGCTCAGGAGCGCCGCCGCCTTTTTCAGCTTGATATGCAAAATAAAATCGTTCGGCGTAAGCCCCGTAATCGACTTTATCTTATTGAACAACTTCGTACGCCCGATACCCAGTTCACGGCTCCACACCGAAATATCGAACGAAGGATTATCCAGGTTCTCCCCGATCAAATCCACCGAGCGGCTCAGTAAATCCTGGTCAAGCAAGTTCGTAGCCAACTCGTTCACCTCCGCCTCCGGCACACTGCAAAAACGACGTTGCAACTCCCGCTGCATTTTAACGATATTGTTGCACTTCAGCAACAAATGTTCCAG
>JAJBTJ010000150.1:580-17661 GCA_020860905.1 Parabacteroides sp.
GCTTCGAAATATAATCGTCGGCACCACACTTCAACCCCTCCGAACGCTGTTCCTCCAACGAACGGGCCGTAAGCAGGATAACCGGAATATGCGACGTTTCGATATGCTTCTTCAACTGCAAACACATCTCCGTACCCGCCAGGCGCGGCATCCGGATATCGCTCAATACCAAGTTAGGCATATATACATGCGCCAGGCGCAGTCCCTCCTCCCCGTCGTGCGCCTCCACCACCCGGTATACCGGCGCGAACGCCTCTTTCAGCAAATTCAGCAAATCGGCATTATCCTCCACAATCAAAATCGTATGGCACTTTTCACCCTCCTCCGTAGTTTCCGGTACCGTTAGCGCAACATCCGGTTGCACCCGGCCGTGTACCACGGGAACCGGCGCAACCGATTTTTCCTCCGGCTGCAAATGCGCCTCGCCCAGCGGCAATACGATACGGAAAGCCGTACGGTTATCACCGCTTTCCACCGTAATCCGGCCCCGGTGGGAATCCACAATCCCCTTACTCAAAGCCAGGCCGATGCCGCTACCCGGCAAATCGGGCGAAACCGACAAATTATCCGCCTGGTAAAAACGATCGAAAATACGCTCCCGGTCGTCCGCACGTATTTCCGACCCTATGTTCGTTACCGTCACCTCGGCCATTCCATCTTTCTCTGCCAGAGACAACGTTACCTCCCCGTTTTCCGGCGTAAACTTAAAAGCATTCGACAACAAATTATAAAAAACCTTCTGCATCTGCACCGTATCGAACCACACCTCGAGCGGCTCATCCTGATGCTTGAACTCGTACCGGATACCCTTCGAACGGGCATAATCGGTAAAAGCCCCGTACACATCCCCTAAAAAAGCGTTCAGGTCGTTGCGGCTCGCCTTAATAACGAGCTTTCCGTTTTCCTGTTTCCTGAAATCCAGCAATTCGGTAATCAGTTCCTGCAAGCGCAGCGCATGCTTCCTTATCCGCGAAAGCTTGACCCGGTTGCCCGGCGAGAGCGAGCCGGACGATTGTATCATATCCAACTGAGTGGTAATCAACGTAAGCGGTGTACGGAACTCGTGCGAGATATTGGTAAAAAAGCGTAACTTCGCCTGGTTGAGCTCTTCTATCCGCAGTTTTTCGCGATGCTCCATTTCGAGCGAGGCTTTCAGCAATGCCCGGCTCTTATTCGCCCGTACCCACCATCCGAGCAGCACAGCTACCATCAAGCCATACAGCACCCAGGCGTATACCGAGGCGTAAAAAGGGGGAGTTACCGAAACCCGAATCGAGGCCGACCGGGCCGTATCGTTTGTTTCGCGCACCGTAAATACATACTTCCCTGGCGGAAGTGAAGAATACGTGAGCGTTTTGAAAGGCGTTTGCACCCAATGCGAATCGAACCCTTCCATCTTGTACTCGTAGCCGGAATACGACGACGAAGCGTAATCGGACGAAGCAAAAGTAAACGTAACATTGTTTTGGTCGTAGTTAAGCCGTACCTCGCCGGCGTACGAAACGGCGCGCGGCAAGATGGCCGGATCGGTTTGCGAAGTAACCTGCCTGTTATTGACCGACAGGGAAGAAAAATAAACCGTATAATCCGTGTTTTTCAATCCCAAGTCGCTTTCGAACAAGGATATCAGCCCGTACATTCCTCCGACGTACATTTCGCCCGACGAAGGCGATACGTACAAGCCGCTGTTCGGAAGCAGCCCTTTCAGCGGGAAATTCTTTCCGAGCCGGATATGGCGCGCCTCGCCCGTACCCGGCTCGAACAGCGTAATTCCCCTATCAGACGTTACCAGTAAATTTCCCTGCCGGGTAAAAGCCAGTTTGTAACATATATCGCTCAAAAGCGGAGAAAGCGCCTTGTCTTCCCAGGGAATCACAAACCGGTCCGACGCCCTGTCGTACCGGAAAATACCGGAACCGAGCGTAGCGATAAACAAATCACCCCGCCCGTTGCCGCAAATATGGATTACCGGACTGCCCGGCATATCCGCCGTTTTGCCCGGATAACCGTATTCTTTCATTTCTTCGCTTTCCAGGTCGATGGAGGCCAGCCCGTCTTGTACGAATGAAACCCATAATAACCCGTCCGAATCGATATAAACGGCACGAATCAACCGGGCCGTCCGTTCCTGGAGGGCCGCCGAGCGAAACAGGGGCGTAACGGCCAGGCTATGCCGGTCTACCCGGAACAAGCCTTCTTGCGTAAGCAGTACCAAGCCGTTTTTATAGGGCAAAATCTCCTGGATAATCTGCCTTCCGACAGTATGCAGGCAAACGTCGCCTATCCGGTGCGTACGGTTCGTCGACTTGTCGTATACCAGCAGCCCGTCTTTAAACGTTCCGATAAACAAGCGTCCGGTTTCCGCATCGTACCAAAGCGATTTAACGGTTCGGTGCGAAAGCAGCTCGCCGTCGAGCGGTAAAGAGTCGATTTTCCGGCTTTTACGGTTCAAGAGGCTGATACCGCCTCCTTCGGTTCCGATATACAGGTTGCCGGCATCGTCTTCGTGCATATTTCCTACCACCGTTCCTTTCAATGTGCCCGGAAGATGGTGAATAGCCGGATAAAACCGGTATCGTTCGGTAACCGGATTGGCATAACTCAAGCCTCCGTAATAGGTACCGACCCACATCGTTCCCTGCCGGTCTTTATAAATGGCGTACACGGAATTATGCCGCAAGGTGTAATCGGCATGCATATCGTATTGTAGATACGAACAAGCCAGCGTAACCGGATCGGTTACCGTAATCCCGTCGTACGTACCTATCCAGACAGCCCCCGTATCGTCTTCTGCGAAACAGCGGATGTTATTATCGGAGAGTGCGTATCCGGGCCGGTTTTCTTTCGTGATTCTTTTTTGTGTTCCGTCCGGATAAAGCACGGTTACACCGGCGGTACCCGTGCCTATCCATAACCGGTTGCCCGAATCGCGGAACAAACACATTCCGTCTGTAACATCGGCTATCCGGGAAACGACGCCCGACCGTACATCCACCCGGTAGACTCCGCACGAAGCCGCGACAAAAAGGGTATCTTCGCCTGCGGGAAAAAGCGCCCGTACGGTGCACGAGGAAGCAATTTCTCCGATGTCGGTATGCACGCTGTCGGCAGGAACATACGCATGCAACCGATATCCGGAAGCATAATACAACCGGTTACCTGCCCACGCAATCGCGGTCGCGTCGATTTCCAACGGCCGGATGGTTTCTCCCTGCAAATCGTAAGCAATCACCTCTTTATCTGCCAGCATATAAAGGGAGCTTCCGGGTTGTCCGCAAATCGTGCGTATGTTGAGGTCTTTCCCCGAGCCCGTATACCGGCTCAGGTCGAATACTTCCACCGAAGTGCCGTCGTATTTATTCAACGTACTGTTGCCGAACCAGATTACTCCCAGACTGTCTTGCCAAATGGAAATGGCCGACAATTGCGACAAGCCTTGTTCGCGCGTAATGTGTTTGAAATAAACTTCCCGCGCGGAAAGCATCGCCGCAAAGAATAAAAGCAAAAGTATCAGTTTGATTTTCATAGGTTAAACAGGATTAGATTCAAGACAACATGCGACTATCCCGGAAAAATCCGGCCTGTGTTTTTTCTAAAAAGCCAGGGAGTAAAGTTCAAAAAAGCGGGGGCGGCAGGGATAAATCCGTTTATCCGGAGTTTGCCGGTATACTTTTCCCGTCGGACTGGCACAGGTGAATCGACACGGCTTATTATTGTAATTTCTTTATTTTCAAAATTTTCCCCGATTATTTTCAGCAATCTGCTAAAGATGCCGTAAGGAAATGACGGTGTGGATAAGGGTATTTTTTGCATAAGAAACCAACGTTTATTATGCAAATATAATTATATTCTTCCGAAATATGGATTTACAGAAAAAAATCCACTTCAAGTTCTTCTTTTTTAGCAAGATAAGCCTTCGATAGCCGAATATGCCGCCAGCCCCGACTCCGTCCTTTCGGGGCGACTTCAGACGGCATAAAAAACGTTGGTTTTTAGAGCCTCTCCCCTTCTATCTTCCGGAATAACGAACAAAAGAGAAGAGGATGCCACGACCGGACATCCTCTTCTCTTCTCACTTATTCCTCCCGTC
The DNA here is from genome assembly GCA_020860905.1 of Parabacteroides sp. Lineage (GTDB taxonomy): Bacteria > Bacteroidota > Bacteroidia > Bacteroidales > Tannerellaceae > Parabacteroides_B. The sequence goes on from JAJBTJ010000150.1 coordinate 4,671, forward strand.
GTTTCCCTTATGGCGAGCAGAAACCATGCTGTCGGTTCTTTACTTTTCCCACGGTTTATTATCGATATGCATCCCCACGTTCCGGTACCATTCGAAAAGGCCCTTTTCTTCCAGGCGGCTCTGCAACCGGCGCACATCTATATTCCGTACGCCCGTTTTACGTACCGCAGCCATAGCGGCAGCCGTACCGGCCGCCTCGCCGATGGTAGAACAAATCGGCTGCACCCGATACGAGCTCATAGCCAGCCGCGTACCGCTGATAATACGGCCGGCCGTAAGCAAGCCTTCCGTTCCGAGCGGTATCAGGCTCCGGTAGGGGATACCGTACGGTTTCACGCCGTTCTTTATTTTCGGGTCGATTTTCATCCCCCACGGGTCGAGCGAATACCAGGCGTCCGCCACTTTATCGTCGGGCATAACGCCGTTCAACACGTCGTCGACCGTAAGCACATACTCGCCCCGGATACGGCGGCATTCACGGATACCCATTTTGGGCGCCACATGTGTGGCATACCCCGCTTCGTTCAGCGCCCGGAATTGCGGTTCCAACTGCACCATCGCCTTACGGTGCGCTTCGGCCACCAGTACAGGGTCGGTCGTATCGGCACATTCCACCGTAGCGCCCCAATGCAGGTAAATGCCGGCATCCTTCCGGCGAAATTCCTCATCGGTTTGCTGGGTAGCCCATTTCTCGTGGTCGTGGTCGAGTACCCCCGTATGGAACAGCGCCCTCGGAAATTCGGCATCGCTCCGGGTACGCTGGCTGATATACATCAAGGTGCACGGCTGTACTTTCCCGTCGCTTTTTTCCAGTCCGATGCTTTCGTTAAAATCTTTCCGGGCATCGCTACCGTAAAAATAAGCGCATTCCGCCTTAGCCGCAACCAGCCCCGTACCGGTAGCGTCGATGGTTACGGGAGCCTCTATTTTCTGGAACATCCCCTGCCGCATCACGCACACTCCGGTTACCCGGTTCCGATTTCCTTCGGCAACCACCAACACGTTTACCACCGGCGAACCGCACATCAACGTAATATTCTTCTCCGCCCGGATAAAATCCGTTTGCACTCGGGCGAACGCCGACGGCAGCCACCAGTGCTGCTTGTTGTCCCACCCCCAGTTATCCACCGTCCGGCTCGGCGTGATGCTCAACGAATGGTCGCGGTTCAGTACCCGCACCATATCCATATAAAGCCCTATGCGCGGAGCGCCGCACATATAAGTAACGTACATATCCACCGGCGCACCGCCCGGCAGCATGTCTTCTTCCAGCAAAATCACTTTCGCCCCTTCGCGGGCAGCGGCAACGGCAGCCGGGATTCCGGCTGCGCCGGCGCCTACCACGATTACGTCGCATTGCAGAGCCGGGTAGTTGAATAACCGTTCCTCTTTCGTCCGTATCGTACCGGCTGCAACAGCCTGCGGAACCGACGATAAAACGGTACATGCCACACCGGCTCCCATTCCTTTCAGGAATTGTCTTCTATTTACAGTCATGTCGTTTGCTTTTTTTGTTTCAACCCATCGAACAGGCCTTGCGCGGCCAGCTTTTTCCGTAACTCTCCTATTTCGAGCGAACGCAATCCGGTACGATAGAGGGCAGCCATGGCGGCAGCCGTACCGGCGGCCATCCCGATATTGGAACAAATCGGTTGCACCCGGAGCGAACTGTGAGCAATGCGTGTGGCGCTGATAATCCGGCCGGCAGTAACCAGCCCCTCCGTTTTCACCGGCAAGAGCGACCGGTACGGAATTCCGTAAGGGCCGATATGCTTCATCGCTTCCGGTAGTTTCATCCCCCATACGTCGAGCGCATAGTGGGCATGCGCTATCGTATCTTCGGGAAATACGCCGTTAATCAGGTCGGTAGCCGTGAGCACGTATTCCCCTTTGATACGCCGCACTTCGCGCACGCCTAATTTCGGCGCCAGGTGAACGGCATAACCCGCTTTATGCAGGATACCCATATTTTCGCGCAGTTTCTCGAATGCCTCTTGTTGCGCATTCGCCAGTTCCAGCGGGTCGCGCGTATCTTTGCAATACACGGTTTTCCCCCAGTGAAGGTAAATACCTGCATCGCGGCGAATCATATCCGCCTTGTCGTCTTTCGTGACCCACCGGTTAAGATTATCTTCCACCTGGCTGCCCCCTTTCAGCAAATCGACCGGAAAAACCGCATTCCGCTTAATCCGCTCGCTGATAAACATCCAGGTACACGGCTGCACCTTCCCGTCGGAAACTTCCAGCCCGACCGGTTCGCCGTAGTCGCTTTTCGCCTCGCTGCCGTACATATATTCGCACCCGGCCAGGTCGGCCACCAACCCGGTTCCCGTGGCATCCACCGTTACCGCCGCATCGATATCCTGGTACTCGCCGTTGCGCAGAATCCGCACCCCGGTTACGCGGTTGCGCGTGCCGTCGGCCACTACTGAGACGGCTACCACCGGGGCACTGCACATCAGGGTGATATTCGCTTCTTGCGCCAGTATGCCGTAAATTACCTGTGCATACGAACCCGGAAGCCACCAGTGGTTTTTCCCGTCGTTTCCGGCCTGTCCGAAGGTAGCGCATGATTGCCCTCCTACCGGATACCGGGCGTTCAACTGTTGCACCATTTCCCGGAATACCCCTACCCGGGGATTTCCGCAGATAAACGGCACGTACATATCCACCGGCGCGCCGCCCGGCATACTGTCTTCTTCTATCAGTACCACCTTCGCCCCTTGCCGGGCGGCGGCAATAGCTGCCGCAACTCCGCCGGGACCGGCCCCTACGACGGCTACATCGCTCTTCAGCCGGGGATATTTCGACGGGCGCTCTTTGTTTCCTTTGCTTCCCGGTGACAGGCATCCCTGGAGTAATTGGGGAGCGAACAACCCCAACAAGGCGCCTCCGGCCAATCGGGTTAGAAAATCCTTTCTGTCGTTTTTCATGTCTGTTTCTATTTTTTCGGTTCCTTAATATCCCGGATTCTGGTACATGCCGGCCTTATTCTGCGAATTGTCTATCTCGTACTGCGGAACGGGAAGCAGGTAATTTTTTTCCGGGTCGAAATTCGTTTTCAGGTTATCGGCAGCGTTGCGGGCTTTCAGGAAGTATTCGAACATGCCGGTACGCGCCAGGTCGTGACGCCGCCAGAATTCGAAACAAAGTTCGCGCGCCCGTTCTTTCATCAATTCTTCGAAGGTAAGCGACTCGACGGTATAGTTTTCAAACCCCGGCGTTTCGGCCGGCGTAACCGGCGAACCGTCCGGTTTCAATCCGCGCGCCCGCTGCACGAGGCGGTTTACGGCTTCCAGCCCGGATGATTTTACTTTTCCGCCGTTCAGCGCCATTTCCGCTTCGGCATACATCAGCAAAACGTCGGCAAAACGAAGGGCGATGATGTTGTTCGGGCAATTGGCATAATTATACTGCATCGGGTAATCTTTCCAACTTTCGCCCCAACGGTATTTCGTAGCCGAACTGTAATTGACCAGCTTGGCATTGTTGTTTAGCGTATAATCCGTTGCCGCCGGCGTACCTTTGATTCCGGCCAGCGTAGCAATCGATTCGATTTTGAGCGGCACGCCGGTTTTGGCATCGTACCGGAGAATAGAATCCTTGATGTTCCACTCTTTCCGCTTGTCGTATTTCCAGCTCGTATAATACCCCCGGAACGAAGGCACGCTGTTCAGGTTGAACGAGCCGCCCCAGCAGCAATACCGCCAGCCGCCGGCTGTTTGCGAATAACCGGAATGTACCAGCTCCATTTCTTTCGACCACTGCGTACCGTACGGCTCGGTAGCGCTGAATTGGATTTCCCAGATAGATTCTTTGTTCGAATTCTTGTTTTCTATTTTGAATACCTGTCCGTATTCGGGCAACAGTTCGCGGCCGCTGGTTGCGATTACTTCGCCAGACAAGGCGTATGCTTTTGTGTACAAAGCCTCGGTCGTTTCTTCGATTTTAGCGTAACCGGGCACTTTCCCGGCGTTTTTCGCCGAAGCCATCGTGAGATACACCTTAGCCAGCAGTGTTTTGGCCGCCCAGTGATTGGCATGCCCGTCGGTTACCTCGTTCGGGAGCACACCGTCGGCAGCGGCAAACTCCAGGTCTTCCACAATCAGTTTATACACATCGGCCAGCGGAGAGCGGCCTACCGTATAATCGAACGACTCCGTTTTATCCTTCACGAGAGGCAAATCGCCGAACATCTGAACCAATTGGAAATACGACCAGGCGCGCAGGAAACGGGCTTCTCCGATACACTCGTTGCGGTCTTTTTCCGAAATATCGGTTATTTTTTCCGCGGCATCGAGTACCACGTTCGCCCGTCCGATAACAAAATAATAACGGGCCCAGAACTCGCCTACGCACCCTTCGGTCGACGTATACGTATAGCGGTCGACGGCGCTCCGCACATTCGTATTCGTAGCCCGGTAGCAAAGCTCGTCGGTACCAATCATCGTAAGGAAAATCGGGGTATCGGTATTGATTACGTACAAGTTGATAATCCCCGCATACATACCTACCACGCCGGCTTTCAGGGTTTTGGTATCGACAAAATAATTTTCGTCGGTATATACCGAATCGGGTTCTTCCTTCAGGAAGTCGCACGAAGTACAAACCAGCCCCCATACCAACGTTCCCACTATTACTGCATATATATTTTTAAAACCTTTCATCATTCGCTCCTTTCCTTTTAAAAACTCACATTCAAACCCAACGAAAATGCACGCGACCGGGGATACGACCCGAAATCGAGCGCCGGCATGATATCGCCTATCCCGCCCTGCCGGGTATTTACTTCCGGGTCGAACCCGTAATACTTCGTCCAGACGAACAGGTTCTTGCCGGTTACGAACACCTTCAGCCCGTCGAGGCGCAATTTCGCCAGGGCGCGCTTGTTAAATTCGTACGATAACGTGATGTCGCTCAGCCGCAGGAACGACCCGTCTTCGATAAATTCCGACAAACAATAGTTCTCGGCCGCTCCGCCCGGCAAGCGGTAGTTTCCGGAAGGATTTCCGGCATCTACCAGGTTTCCACCCGAATCGTACAAGGCGGGCGAGTACGCATCCAGCAAGTGCCGGGTCTGGTTGTAAATTTCGCGTCCGGCATCCAAGGTGGCCAAGTTCGCGTTAAACACGTCTACCCCGTAACTGTACTGGAAAACGGCACTCAACCCGAATCCTTTGTATCCGGTGCTTACCGAGAATCCGCCCGAAAAATCGGGTTCGCCTTTTCCGAGCACCGTTTTATCTTCCGAGGTTACTTTATGGTCGCCGGTTACATCCACGAATTTATGGTCGCCCGGACGGATATTCGCCTTCTTAACCGAAAGCACTTCGTAATCGTCGGGCAATGCGTCGATTTCGGCTTGCGACCGGTATACGCCGTCTACTTTATAGCCGTACCACTGGCCCAACGGCTGTCCTTCGCGTATCATCACGATATTTCCCGAGCCGGAAATCACCTTCGGGTCGAAATACATTTCGCCGCCGGGGATATTCAATACCTTCGAACGGTTAAACGAAATATTCACATCGGCATTCAGGTAAAAATCGCGGGTATTAACCAACTGGCCGGCCACGGTAAGCTCGATACCCTTGTTCTGGATATTCCCGATATTGGCCCAGGCCTTCTTGTAACCCGAGTAATACGGAGCGTTGCGTTCCAGCAACAAGTCTTTGGTTTTCTTCAGGTACGCATCCGCCGTTACGGTAAGCCGGTTATCGAAAAAACCGAAATCCAGGCCGGCGTCGTATTGCAAGGTGGTTTCCCACTTCAGGTCGGGATTGTTCGGCCGGTCGAGCGCTACGCCGTAGTTCGGCTTATCGCCGTTCATCGGGGCGAATGCGGTAGAGAGCGTCGACAGCGTACGGAAAGCCGGGATAGCCGTGTTGCCGCTCCGTCCTACGCTCAAACGCAGTTTCAGGTTACTGAATACCTCCAGCTTTTTGACAAACTCTTCTTCGTTTATGCGCCACGCAAAAGCGGCCGACGGGAAGTACCCCCCATTTGTTGTTATCGCCGAACCGCGACGAACCGTCGGCCCGCATGGTAGCCGTAAACAAATACCGGTCGTTGAAATTGTATTCGGCACGCCCCAGGAACGAAAGCATCTGATAAGGATTGCGCGAGTTGTACGATTCGGGGATAATCGGCGACGTGCCCTGTCCCATCGCATCGGCCCCCAGCGTTTCCACCGTGAAATTCTGGTTTTCGGCCATCAGGTAGTTGTCGGTCGTTTTCTCTACCGTCATGCCGCCCATCAGTTTGAGTTTATGTTTTTGCCGGATGGTAGTATTGTAATAAACCAAGTTCTCGTTCATCAACCGGGTAACCGACGCACGCTCCTGTATCGCCCGCCCGTTCTGCTTTACCCCCTGCGAAACGGTTTTCGGGTAATAGGTTTTGTTTTCGCTGTTGTTGTACACATACGTTCCGGTTATCCGCACCAGCCAGTGCTTATCGATAGTGTAATCGAGCCCGAGCTTGGCAGTGAGGTTGTGGCGGAAACGGTCTTTCGTGATATGCTGCGCCTGGTAATACGGATTACTGCTTACGTTCGGCATACTTTCGTCTTCGTTTTCCTGTACGTCGTTCTCGTCGATTCCTTTCAGCGGGATTTGCCGCAACATACTGGTGGTTACCCCGTCGGACGAGCCGGTAGCAATCCCGTCGTAGCTGGTACGGTTGCCGGCCAGGTTTACGTTCAGCCTGAACTTCTTACTCAGTTGTTGTTCCAGGTTAACGCGGCCGGCAAACTTCTCGTATCCGCTATACACCACGATTCCCTGTTGGTTGAGGTAATTGCCCATCACCGAAAACCGGGTGGCTTCGCTTCCGCCCGACACGTTGACCCGGTATTCCTGGATGAGCGCATTGCGGAACATGGCATCCTGCCAGTCGGTAGAGGTAGTGTCAGAACTGGCATACGACTGATAATCGAGGTACGGATTGTCTTTCAGTATACGCCAGTAATTCCCTTCGCCCGGAGTAGGCGAATCGGTAAACACCTCGTACAGCGGATCGTTTTTCATCGCATCCGTCATCTTGTCTTTTTGCACGTACTGCAACGCCGACTGGTATTTCATCCGCGCATATTCGGCCGAGTTCATCATATCGTACTTCCGGGCGGCCTGCTGAAATCCGAACGAAGCGTACAATTCGACCCGGGTTTTTCCGGTATATCCCTTTTTAGTAGTGATAATCACCACGCCGTTCGCTCCGCGCGAACCGTAAATAGCCGTACTCGAAGCGTCTTTCAGCACTTCGATGGATTCTACGTCGCCCGGGCTCAGGTCGAGCGCGTCTTCGCAAATCACTCCGTCGATTACATAAATAGGCGTACTGCTGGCGTTCACCGAACTGGCGCCCCGGATGCGGATGGTAAACTCCGAGCCCGGCGTACCGTCGTTCTGGGTAATCTGCAATCCGGCAGCCTTTCCTTTCAGAGCGTCTTCGACCGAGGTTACCACCCGGTTCGACATTACCTCTTTCGACACCGAAGATACGGCGCCCGTCAAATCCGATTTTTTTACCTGCCCGTAACCGATTACCACTACCTCGTCGAGCGCCTGCCGGTTTTCGGCAAGTGTTACATCTATCCGTTTCCGGTTATTGACCTGCACTTCCGCGGGGAGCATTCCCACGTACGAAAATACCAACACAGTTCCCGAAGGCTTCGCTTTAATCGCATACAGCCCGTCTATATCGGTAGTGGTTCCCGTTCGGCTACCCTTAACCACAATCGACACGCCCGGCAACGGTTCGCCGGATTCGTCGGATACTTTTCCTGTTATCTGCTGTACATTCCCCTGGGCGAAAACACCCGTTACGAGGCACATCAAAAACACGACGAAGAAGAGTTTCTTCCAAGGGTCGTTCATCTTTTTCCTTCTGGAGAAGGAAGTCTGTTTTTCATCTTCCGCTTTCATTTTCCATTTTTATTAGATTTCCGTATAACAAGACATACAAATATAGGCCCGGAAGCCTTTCGAAATAGTTAACACACAGGTTAAAAGATACTTGCATCTATTTATTATCGCGCTGGGAGAGGGATTTCACTACCCGCTCCGTAGCCGGCTTATCGCGCTCCATGCGCAGGCGCCAAAGTAATTCCTCCACGGATACCACCCGGATAACGGTATCCAGCCTTTCCCGGCACCACCATACCGGAGTAACGCCCCGCACGCCCACGCTTCCTTTCGGCGCCACATCTACCACGTTACCGCCTGCATCCAAGCCGAAACGCAACCAGGCATGCACGATTGTCCAGCCGAAACGGCTTTCACCCCCGCCTTTCCCCGCTGCGTCGTTAATACAGGCGGCCACCCGCTGCGGGTTTCCCGAGCCGGGAATATCGAGCGACGCCCAAAGCTGGGTTTTCGCCGAAAGCACGGGAATTTGCCGCCCGTTTTTACCGGGTGCCCAGAACACTTTTCCGTTCCCGCCGTTATAAGGCACATACTGTACGGCAATCATCCCGGCGATATTCTCCAACTCTTCCGCAAAAATGCGGTAAGCATGCCGCGCAGCCTCCGAGTTTACATCCCGGCAGATAAATCCGAACACCCGGATACCCGTTTTTTGCAAATGCGCATTTACGATACGGGCGAACCGGCGGAGCAGAGCGTCGCGCCCGGCCCGTTTCGAGGCGAAAAGGTCGGGATAATAATAACCGCCCCCGTATTCGACTACCGATGTATGCGGCGGTTGCGAAGCCGCCAGGATATGCAATACGTCGGGAGCCGCCATCGAGAGATTCACCGCGCAACTGGTGAACGACATCGGCAACCGGCTGTTATACCGGTTCGCCCAATAATCGGCGCTGCGGATGAAACCGCCGAACGTCCACTGCATGTTATCCCCGTCGCTCATCACGAAAGCGTGGCACGGCGCCGGGTCGTTCCAGTCGATGTTCCGTAAGTTTAACGACTCGAACCGGGCAGGCACGGCATTGTCGGGAACCAACAGCAAAGGCAGGTTCATGCACCAGTCGGAAGCCGTATTGATTAACCCCCATTGCGAGCAGGGCGCTATATGCTCGAACTCCGGCCCGCTGTTCCAGCCTACCACCGGCGAGAGCGGCGCCGCCCACTCCAGGATGGTATCCAGCAGCGAGTCGACTCCGTAATACACCATCGCTTTGTGGGCAATGGCATAATCGCGGTTGTTTCCTGCCGCCGGGTTCGCTAACACGATTAACCGGTTATCGAGCTTCGCCCGGGTTTGCCCGAACCATTCCCGGTCGAGTTTGACAGCACATGCATCGTATAACTTGGCAAGCCCCAACGACCGAGCCCGCTTTTCCTGCGACACATCCACCAGCACGCCTTGCCGGATGCCGGCCTGTACGGTAGCGGCATTTACCGAATTGTCGTTGCGCCGGCTGTCGTACAAAACGTATCCTTTTACAATCCCTTTTTCACTGTACCTGCGTACCAGGCTCCATACATCCGTTTCGCCGGATTCGACCGCCCGGGTTCGTTTAAGCAACGCCTTATAATACAGGCGATAATCGGGCAAGCGGGTTTCTATCCATACCCCCTCGTTTCCCGTACCGGCATTCAGGGCCTGAGCCGCCAGCCCGGATACCGACTGCGCCAGGTTCATTTCGCGCACATCCGCAGGGTCGGAAAGGGCACACCTTATTATATAACGGGGGCATTTCTGCTCCGGCCACCAACTTTCCTGCGCCGGCGAGGCATAACTTATCCAGAGCAGGAGAAAGCCGGCTCCATATACCAGTTTTTTTCGTATCGTACCGAATGTTTTCATAAAACGGGTTATTGTTTTTATCCGGTTCGAAAATAGGGAAGCGGTACTAAAACCCGGGTTAATATCCGGGTTAACGGCTATTTTTTTTATTAACCCGCCCGGAATATTTCCGGAGAAGAACGAATTTTCCGTATCCGTGCGTACGGAAGGAGGCGTGTGCCGCCAGGGGGATGCGAACAAACGAACAGCGGAGCAGCGGCTTTATTACCAACCGGTTCGAACCGGCCGGCGCCTCCGGGCACCCCCGTTTCATCCAACCGGCAAAGGGGTGAAAAAGAACAGGTAATTGTTGGTAAAACCGAAAAACTTTCCGAGCTTTGTGTAAATCGCAATCCAAAACGGCCCGGCTTCCGATGCCCGGCACAGCCCTTACATTCCATGACGAGAAAAACAATGCATTCGTTACTCCGATTCCTGCTTTCCGTGCTGTCGGGATGCCTTGCGCTTCCGCAGGCGCAGGCTTCGGGCTTGCTGTTCCCGCGGAAATCGCCTCCTACCCGGCTCGACTTATTCGCCGGGAACCGGGCGACTTTCGTCAATACGGTAAAAATCGCTTTCGATATATGCCTGCCCGGAAACGAAACGTTCGGGCAATTATTCGTATACGACGCCCGACCCGCTGCTTACAGCTTCGCCTACATCGGACGCGATAAAACCAGCTCCGCTTTTGTGCTCAACAGCCTTTCCGATAAGAAAAATTACCTGGAGATACAGCTCGACCCCCGAACATTGGGACGCGGGAAATGGCTCCGCATCGAAACGCAGTTCAATTGCAACGAAAATACGATAGACGTATCGGTATGCGGAAAACGGTACCGGCTGGAAAACGCGCCGCTCGCCAACCCGTCGGTAGCCGACATTCTGTTCGGAGGCAACCGGCTCTCGATTGTGGAGGCTCCCCTGATGATATTGAAAAACATTTCGGTGGAAAGCAACGGCGCCCCGCTGTACTTCTTTCCGCTTTCGGAAGCCGGAGGCACCGAAATACGGGAAAAGGACGGAAAGATTACCGGCTCGGTGGAAAATCCGGAGTGGGTAATCAACAAACAGTTTTACTGGGAAACAGCCGGAACGTTTACCTCTTCGGCGGCTGCCGGGGTAACGTTCGACCCGCTGACGCAGCAAATCCTGGTTACGGGCGATACCGGCATACGCCGGTTCGATATGAACACCCTGCGGCTTACCGAGCCGGACTTGTACAAATGCCAGGGCCTACAGGGGTATTCCGGCGAAGCGGTGCGCAACCCGGCGAAAAAGGAAACGTACTTTTATAACCTGGCCGACGTGGCGGGGAAAATCCGTCCGTTCTTTTCGGTTATCCCGGACAGCGGGGATTGCGTGCAAACCTATCCCGAAGGTACGGCCAGCCCCTTACACCACCACGCGTTTTTTTACCGCCCGGCCGACAGCTCCGTGTACATCTTCGGGGGATACGGCAATTACACTTACTCGAACCGGATTTTGCGGTACGACTCCGGCAAGCGACAGTGGGTTACCGAGCAGTTTACCGGCGACACCATCGTGCCGCGGATGCATACCACAGCGGGTAACGGTCCTTCGCCCGACGCGTTTTTTATTTTCGGCGGCGTGGGCAACGAAACCGGCAGGCAGGAGCTGGGAAAAGATTTTTTCTGCGACCTGTACCTGCTGGATACGCGCCTGAAAACGATACGGAAGCTATGGGACACCGGGTTCGACGGGCCTCTTTTCGTTCCTGCGCGCGGGATAGTGTACGATTCGGCCCGCGATTGCCTCTACGTGCTTTGCCTCGACCGTACCAGCACCAACCTGTCGCTGCAACGTTTCGACGTACACACGGGCAAACGCGAAACGGTATCCGACGAAATCCCGTTCCGCACCAACTGCATCCTGTCGGGCGCTTACCTGTTCGAAGATAAAACAAATAACGAATTATACGCCGTTACCCGGATGAGCGAAGACAACAACCCGGAGGCCCGCTTTACCGTATACACGCTGAACGCACCGCCGGTTACGCGCGCCGAGCTCGGCCGGAACGACCCGGTTGCTTCGCGGCCGGGCACAACGTTATGGCTGGTCGGAGCAGGCGCCTTATGCCTGCTGGCCGGCGGCCTCGGGGCAACGTACAGGCGCAAGAAACAAACGCCGCCGGCCGCACCGCCGGAGGGCGACCCGCTGGAAACGGAAACGGCGCCGGATACGTTCCCCGTAAAAACGAATGCCGTATACCTTTTCGGCGAATTCCGGGTATTCGGACGGAACGGAAAAGAAATCACCCACCGGTTCAGCCCTAAAATCAAGCAGTTATTCGTTTTGCTCCTGCTACATTCGCAAACCGGCGGCGAAGGGATTACCACCGGCCGGTTATCGGCGATGCTGTGGCCGGACAAAACCGCCGCTTCAGCAAAAAACAGCCGGGGCGTAACCGTAAACCACCTGCGGGGTATCCTCTCCGACCTGGCGGGAGTGGAGTTGTGCTTCGACGAAGGGAAATGGAAATTAAGCTGTACGGCCGAACTTTATTGCGATTATTCCGAAGCGCGCCGCATCGCCCGTTCGTTGTCAGACGCCGGCCGGCCCGAACCGGAAGCTGTGCGGAAACTCGCCGACTTGCTGAAACCCGGCTCGTTACTCCCCACATTCGTAAGTTACGAATGGTTCGACAAGATAAAAATCGGTTGCGACGAATATTTCGTGCAGGTGTTGGAAAAGCTGCTGCCGCTTCCCGAAATACAGAGCCGTCCCCAGGAACAATTGTTGCTGGCCGACAGGTTGTTTTCGTTCGACCGGATGAACGGAACGGCGCTCGAAGCCAAAATAAAGGCGTTGAAAAAGCTGGGAAGAGCGGAGCATGCCCAAACCGTTTCCAAGCGTTTCCGCGACGAATATGCCCGGATATACGGCGAGCCGTACCGGGAGGGCAAGTAAAAGCAGGGTGGCCCGGCCTGGGATTATCCGTCGAACGGCGCCGTTTATTTACCGACGACGGCCGGGAATTTTACCGGCACCCGTCGAATTACTTTTTCGACAACTGTGAAAAGTACTTTTGATAATTATGAAAAGAACTTTCGACAATTGTGGCGAGAACTTTTGACAACTGTGAAAAGTACTTTCGATACATGTGAAAAGTACTTTCCCGTAGCAAAAAAACCGGATGTTCCGGCAAACGACAACCGCTTTCCGGCGAATCCGCCCGGCTGTTTCCCGCAAATACTTTCCATATCGTACAAAAACATAGCAAAAT
>JAJBTJ010000197.1 GCA_020860905.1 Parabacteroides sp.
CTTTACTGATTTTATCGGTTTTGGTAAAGATGATGGAGAACGGAATCCCGTTTTCGCCCAGCCATTCCATAAATTCGAGGTCTATTTTCTGCGGTTCGTGGCGGGCGTCTATCAGTACGAACAAATTGGTGAGTTCTTCCCGTTCCAGTATATAATTTTCGATGATGCGGCGGATGTTTTCGCGCCCTTCTTTTCCGCGTTGCGCATAGCCGTAGCCCGGCAAGTCGACCAGGTACCAGTCGTTGTTTATCAGGAAATGGTTGATAAGCATGGTTTTCCCCGGTGTCGACGAGGTCATTGCCAGCCCTTTCTTTCCGGTAAGCATATTGATTAACGACGACTTGCCTACATTCGAGCGGCCGATAAAGGCATATTCCGGCTTTCCGTCGGCCGGGCATTTTTTTACATCCGTATTGCTTATTACGAAACAGGCGTTTTTTATTTCCATTCTTCTTTTACAATTAGTGATACATCGCTAAGTTGAAGCAAACTTAGGTAAAAATCTTCGATTTTCAGGCCTGAATCACGAAAAAAGAAATTCGTCCTTCGTTTCTTTCGTCCGGACAAAACCGGACGATTCGTATCCGGGCGATTCCCGCCGGTACGTTTATCCACATCGGCCGTTTCGCCCATGCGAAGCGATACCTGTTATACTTGTTTGGGTGCGGTAAACTAAAAAGCGATTCGCTCAAAGCATGCTGCTGATTTTCCCGGCGCGGATGGCAACGATGAAGGAGTATAACCCGGTACGGAAAGCCGGAAAACACGTTTCCGGAAGGGAGTTGTCCCCGGTTCCGGAAAACGGCTGTTTGAAAAGCAGGAGATTCTTTATTTTTGCAGTGCCTCGAGCAAGGCGCTTACCGCTTCGCGGGGAGAAGCCGAGGTACCCAGCAGCGACACGAATTTGCTCCCGATAATGGCGCCCGAAGCGTTGGCATAGGCGGCTTCGAGGGTCGCTTTGTTAGAAATGCCGAAGCCTATCAGGCGCGGGTTGCGCAGTTGCATGCCGTCGATACGCCGGAAATAGGCTTGCTGGGCCTCGCCGAAGGTTTGTTGCGCTCCTGTAGTGGCGGCCGACGATACCATATAGATAAAACCGTCGGTATGCTCGTCGATGAGGCGGATGCGCTCTTCGGATGTTTCGGGGGTGATAAGCATGATGATTTTCAGGTTGTAAGCATCGGCTGTCGCCTTGTAATGCTCCAGGTAATCCTTGAACGGCAGGTCGGGGATAATCATGCCGTCGATACCGGTTTCGGCGCAGGAGCGGCAAAAGTTTTCGAAGCCGTATTGCATTACCGGATTGAGGTAGCCCATTAAAATAAGCAGCATGGTAATTTCCGTCCTTACTTCTTTTAATTGCTCGAACAACGCTTTCAGCGACATGCCGTTACGCAGGGCGGCCGTACTGCTTTGCTGGATAACGGGGCCGTCGGCCATCGGGTCGGAAAACGGAATACCGATTTCTGCCATATTTACGCCTTGTTGCTGCAATTCGCGCAGGATAGGCATTGTATCGTCCAGCCGGGGATAGCCGGCGGTAAAGTAAACGGACAGAATACCTTGTTTGTTTTGCGCCAAAAGCGCGTTGATTCGATTTGTTTCCATTTTAGTATGTTTTTTAATTCTTGTTTGTGTTCAGCCGGTCGATAAAACGGCCGAGTTTAATTACATCTTTTTGTCCCGGCGCTTCTTCGAAGCGGCTGTTCAGGTCGATGCCGGCGCAGAGGGGATGAGAGAAGGTGGCCAGCCGTTCCGCATCCTCTTCGCCGATACCTCCGCTTAGCAGGAAAGGAACTGTTCCGCGGTAGCTTTTTACCGTACCCCAGTCGAACTGTCGCCCCGAACCGCCGTACAAGGGCGTTTTGGTATCGAACAAAAAATAATCGCAGTGCCCTTCGTAACGGGCGCAGGCCGTGAAATCGCTTGCCTCCGCTACCGCGAACGCCTTGATTACCTGTACCCCCCTTTCGCGTACGCCCGAGCAGAATCCAGGCGTTTCGTCGCCGTGCAATTGTACGGCGTGCAACCCGTATTGTTGCACATACTGCCGGATACGGGCGGCTTCTTCGTTTACGAATACCCCCACTTTCCGTATTGAAGCCGGAACCGCTGCCAGAGCGGCGGCAGGTAATCCGCCGGCAAAACGGGGAGAGGGTGGGTAAAATATAAACCCCATCCACGAAATTTCCAAGGCGGCTACTTGCCGGATATTCTCCGGGCGGCACAGGCCGCATACTTTTATAATCATACCGTTTCTCTTGATGATGTTTTTTTCAATGCCTCTATAAAGGCGCCCAGCGCTTTACCCGGTTCCGCTTCTTTCATCAGGTTCTCGCCCATCAGGAAACCCCGGAATCCGGCTTGCCGTAAATCCCGCACCGTATCGGGCGAGGAAATGCCGCTTTCCGATATTTTTACAAACGACGGCGGGATTTTCTCTCCTAATTGAAAGGAGGTGTTTACATCCGTTACGAACGTTTTGAGGTTCCGGTTGTTGATACCCACCACGTCTATAGCCGGGCAAAGGCATTCCAGCTCTTCTTCGGAGTGGATTTCCAGTAAAACTTCCAGCCCGAGCGTATGCGCAACGCCGGCGAACTCTTCCACGAGGGGAGCCGACAGGGCAGCGGCAATCAGCAACACGAAATCGGCGCCGACGGCTTTCGCCTGGTAAAGCTGGTACTCGTCTATAATAAAATCTTTCCTTAACAACGGAAGGTTTACCAGCGACCGTACGCGATGCAGGTCGCCTAAGCTCCCCCCGAAAAACGGATAGTCGGTAAGAACCGAACAAGCCGTGGCGCCTCCCTGCTCGTATAACGGTACGACCGTTTCCGGGTCGGCATCGGGGTGTATCCACCCTTTCGAGGGCGATTTGCGTTTAAACTCGGCGATGATACCGGTATCCGAAGCGAGAAGCGCCTCCCGGAACGAAACGGCTTGCCGGCCTATACATTCCAGCGATTTCAGTTTTTCCAGGCTTACCGCTTCCTGCTGCCGGGCTATTTCGAGCCGTTTCTGTACGATGATTTTATCCAGTATAGTCATTTTATGCACTGTTTATCGGTTTACCGGTTCAGTTCGGTGAACTTTTTCAATACGCGGTAGGCTTTGCCGCTTTCGAGCGATTCGCGGGCGATGGCGATGCATTCGTCGATGGGCCGGTTGTTGTCGATGGCCTGGATGGCGAAAGCCGAGTTGGCGATTACGCAGTTCTTTTGCGCCTCGGTGGCTTCGTTTTTCAGTACGTTATCGAAAATCCGGGCCGCCTGTTCCACTGTTTCACCGCCGTCGAGGTCGGCTTCCGAGCAGCGGGCGAAACCCAGTTCTTCGGGCGTATACAACTGTTCGCCCGAGCGGTTGATTACTTTGAACTCGCCGGTAAGCGAAATTTCATCGTACCCGTCCAGGCTGTGTACCACGGCGAAATCTACCTCCGTTTGTTGGTACATATAAAAATACAACCGGGCTAATTTCAGGTTGTACACTCCTAATAATTGCCGCTGCGGCATTACCGGATTCACCAGCGGGCCCAGCATATTGAAAAACGTGCGTACGGCCAGCGACTTGCGTACCGGCGCCACGGTTTTCAAGGCCGGGTTGAACAACGGCGCGTGCAGGTAAGCGATATGGGTTTCTTCGAGCGAGCGGCGTAAACGGGCTATATCTGCGGTGAACTTTACCCCGTGCTGCTCCATCACGTTCGAAGCGCCGCTGATGGACGTGGCTCCGTAATTGCCGTGCTTTACCACCTTGTAGCCGGCGCCGGCCAGCGTAAAGCACGAGGCGGTGGAAATGTTGAACGTGTTTTTGTTATCGCCTCCCGTACCCACGATGTCGACGGGGTGGTATTCCGATAAATCGACCGGCACGCGGAGCTCGAGTAGTGCGTCGCGGAAGCCGGCCAGTTCGTCGACCGAAATGCTCCGCATCAGGTAAACGGTAATAAAGGCGGCGATTTGCGACTCGTTGTACCGTCCTTTCGCCATGTTCAGTAAAATCTCTTTCGCTTCCTCCTTGTTCAGGTACTGATGCTCGAACAAGCGGTATAATATCTGTTTCATTGTTATTTGTTTGTTTATTAGTTGAACCCGTTACCTATCAAGCATTTTTTGCTTGGTTACGGCGGGCTGTTTTTCGCTCGCCGCGGCGGCGAAGAAAACCGGTCGGGGCAACGGCTGTTTTCCACTTCCGGGAAAAGGCGGCATTCTCCGCCGGAAAGCTAAGTATCCTTCCTTCGTTTCTTTCGGAAAAGAAATGCGATTCCTTTTTATTTCAGCCAGTTCGCCACCATATCCTTCCCATTCGGCGTAAGAATCGACTCCGGATGAAACTGGATACCCCGTACATCGTACTCCGTATGCCGCAACCCCATAATCGCCCCGTCCTCGTCGATAGCCGTAATCCGCAGGCACGAAGGCAGCTTCACCGGGCTTACCACCCACGAGTGGTAACGCCCCACTTCGAATACAGGCGGTAACCCGCGGAACAATACGTCGTCGGCCACCACTTTTACCGGGGTAGCTATCCCGTGGTAAACGTCGGTGAGGTTAATTAGCGAGCCTCCGAAACTTTCCGCAATGGCCTGATGTCCCAGGCAAACGCCGAGGATGCTCTTCGTTGCCGCATATTTCCGGATAACCGGGAGTAACAAGCCTGCTTCGGACGGAATGCCGGGGCCCGGCGAAAGTACGATTTTGTCGTACCGGTCGATGTCGTCCAACCGGAACTTGTCGTTCCGCAGCACCTCTATTTCCGTACATCCCAATTCGCGTAACAGGTGATATAAATTATAGGTAAACGAATCGTAATTGTCGATGATAACTAATTTCTTATTCATATCCGGTTAATTTTTAAGCGTGGCTGCCAGGTCGATGGCTTTCTTCAAAGCTCCCAGCTTGTTATTCACTTCCTGTAATTCTTTTTCCGGTTCCGACTTCGAAACGATGCCGGCTCCCGCCTGGTAGTAAAGCGTGTTGCCCTTGCTCACGAACGAGCGGATGGTGATAGCCTGGTTCAGGTCGCCGTTCAGTCCGATGTACCCGATACACCCCCCGTATGCGCCCCGGTCGTGCAGTTCGATGTCGCTAATCAGTTGCATCGCCTTTACTTTGGGAGCTCCCGAAAGCGTGCCGGCCGGGAATGTATCGGCAAACACCTGGATGGGATTCGCCTTTTCCGGTAATTTCCCGCTTACCCGTGAAACGAGGTGGATGACGTGCGAATAGTATTGCGGTTCTTTGTAGAACTCGAGCTTTACGTCCGAAGCGTTCCGGCTCAAGTCGTTACGCGCCAAATCGACCAGCATCACGTGCTCCGCGTTTTCTTTCGGGTCTTTCAGCAGCAGCTCGGTAAGCTGCCGGTCTTTCGCATCGTCGCCCGTCCGGCGGAACGTACCGGCTATCGGGTCGATAAACGCCCGTCCGCCCGCTATCTGGCAATGCGTTTCCGGCGAAGAACCGAAAATACGGAACGAGCCGAAATCGAAGTAAAACAGGTAGGGAGAAGGATTTACCGAGCGGAGTGCACGGTAAACCTTGAAATCGTCGCCGGCAAAATCCTGCATGAAGCAGCGCGACAGTACGATTTGGAAAACGTCGCCCCGCAGGCAATGTTTCACACCCGTTTCCACCATCCCCTTGTAAGCCTCGTCGGTAATCGGCGATTTTTCGGGACCGCACAACAAAAAGTCGTACGAAGCGAAATTCCGGTTTTCGAGCAACGCTTCCACTTCGCGCATCCGGCTCGCTTCGCCGGTAAAAAGGTTTTCTACAATCGTCAGCTCGTTCTTGAAATGGTTTACTACGATAACGTACCGGTATAAGATATACAGCATTTCCGGAATAACCGAGGCCCGGGTAGGAGCCTTTTGCGTGTTTACCGGCTCGAAGTAACGAACCGCGTTGTACGAGGTGTAGCCGAAAAAGCCGTTGATACCTGTCGGGTTTTCATTTTTCCCTTGCCGGAAGGTGGCGAGGTAAGTATCGAAAGCAGAGGCTACCGTATCGGTTTCACCCAGTGCCGTATCGGTTTTCGTGCCGTTGGGGAAACGGCATGTTACGGTGTCGTTGTTTACCTGGAAGCTGGCTACCGGCTCGATGCCGATAAACGAGAAACTGTTTTCGCCCCCGTGGAAATCGGAGCTTTCCAGCAGCGCCGACTCCGGGTAAACGTCGCGCACCTTCAGGTAAATGCTTACCGGCGTTTGCAGGTCGGCCAGCAGCGTTTTGCTGATTGTATCGAATGTATGAGTCATAATGAATCGAAATAAAATCGGTTGAAAAATAAGTTCGGTAATTTTATTTGTGCAGGGCGGCGATGTATGTTTCCATATCCTTGTCGCCCCTGCCGGAAACAGTCAGCACCACCACGTCGTCGGGCTCGAAACGGTGTTTCGGCAAGGCGCCCAGTGCATGCGCCGATTCCAATGCCGGGATAATCCCTTCCAGCCGGGTGAGTTCGAATGCCGCTTCCAGCGCCTCGTCGTCGGTAACCGCCAGCACTTCGGCCCGGCGTGTCTGGGCCAAATAAGCGTGAATCGGTCCGATGCCCGGATAATCCAATCCGGCCGACAATGAATACGGCTCTTCTATCTGTCCGTCGGCCGACTGCATTACCAGCGTGCGGCTTCCGTGGATTATGCCCACCTTTCCTAAATGGATGGTGGCGGCCGATAATCCTGTGTCGATGCCCTTTCCGCCGGCTTCGGCCAGCAGTATCTTCACCCGTTCGTCGCCTAAGAAATGGTAAATCGTGCCGGCTGCGTTACTGCCTCCCCCCACGCAGGCAATCAGGTAATCCGGATACTCGCGGCCTTCCTGTTCGGCGAGTTGTTTTTTTATTTCTTCGCTGATAACCGATTGTAACCGGGCTACTAAATCGGGATAGGGATGCGGGCCTACCGTAGAGCCGATTACGTAAAACGTATCGGCCGGATGGCAACACCAGTCGCGGATAGCTTCGTTGGTGGCGTCTTTCAGCGTCATGTTACCCGAGGTAACCGGACATACGGTAGCGCCCAGCATTTGCATTTTCTGTACGTTGGCGTGCTGGCGTTCTACGTCGGTTTTCCCCATATATACGATGCACTCCATGTTCATCAGGGCGCATACGGTAGCTGTGGCTACGCCGTGCTGGCCGGCGCCGGTTTCGGCGATAATCCGGGTTTTACCCATCCGCTTGGCCAGTAAAACCTGTCCGATGGCGTTGTTGATTTTATGGGCGCCGGTATGGTTCAGGTCTTCCCGTTTCAGGTAAATCCGGCATCCGTACCGTTCCGACAGGCGCTTGGCCAGGTACAAGGGGCTCGGACGCCCTACGTAATCTTTCAGCAACTGGCCGAACTCTTTCCGGAACTCCGGGTCGTTCAGTACTTTCAGGTAATTGTTTTTCAGGTTTTCCACGCAGCCGTACAGGATTTCGGGAATATACGCTCCCCCGAATTCTCCGTAATACCCGTCTTTGTTTACATCGTACTTGTTCATATCGTTGTATATTGTTTTGTTGTTTTTGCACAAAAAAAGGCCTGTCGTGAGTACGACAGGCCTTCGGGTAATTTCTTTATTTCGTTCAGATAACTACACACGGCGAGTTACTCACAATCCGGAAATTGCAAGTGCCACCACCAATATGTATTTACCAATTGAGCTTTCATTGCTTTTTGCTTTTAATACGAGGCAAATATACAAACATTTTCGGTTATGCAACTAAATCGCTTACTTTTTTTCTTCTGGAAGCGAAAAAAATAGCCGGCGAGTGTTTTCCGCAGGAAGGGGGTTACCTCTCATTGAGCGGCTGCCCTTCTTCCCCGAGCTCTATTTTATTTACCTGCGGCGTACGGACGCCCGGTTTCAGTTCACCGTTGATAAGGATGAGCGTACAGTTATGAAGTACCGCACCGGCACCTGCCCGGGCCGCCTGTTCCGAATCGCCTATGTTTTTCCATTCGCCCGTAAAAGTATTGTACGTAACGAGCGCCGTATTGAATTTGTACCATTCCGGCGGTTGCAGCATATATGCTTTTCCCGATTCCGTCAGGCTATCCACTGCGGCCATGTCCCCTTTTTCCGCTGCGATTTTCTTTAGCCGGTCGCGGTCGAGCGCGGTAAGGAACCGCTCGTAGTTTACGCCACCGGCAAAAAGCAGCAAGCTGTCGCCTACCGCCACTCCGCAGCCGCCTGTTACGGTACGCGGCTCGTTGCCGGGCAACGGCATTAGCGGCGACACCGTTTTCCAGCTATCCGTTGCCGGGTCGTAAGCAATCATGTCTGTCGATACTACCGGCGGCTCATTCCCTTGTACCGGCCGGAACCCGCCGGCTACGAACAATTTCATCCCCCCGGGCGTTTGTTGTGCAATGGTTACCGGCTGTACCCGGGCGGCGCCCGGCATTGGCGGTAGTTCTTTCCAGCCGTTTCCCAGCGAGTCGGTATCCAGGCAGAACAAGGCGTTTCCCGGGGCGCCGTTTTTATTTCCGCCGGCCACATAAATTTTTGTGCCGATAGCGGCCCCCGAAGTATTATCCAGGGTTACCGGGAGCGACGGCCACGATTCTGCCGTTACTTTCTTTTCTGAAGCGTTCCACCGGAGCAGCCATACGTCGGAAAAAGCGGTCGCCTGGTTATTCCCGCCGATGCACACCACCCCTTGCGGTACGGAAACCGCTGCACCGTAGGCAACCGGATAAGAAAACGTTCCGGCGGCTTCCCAGGCCGATGAAAATCCGTTCGCCGTGTCGAGTACGTAGATGGTGTCGTAGTATTTTTTCGCACCTCCTTCGGTTACCGGGCGGTCGGGAAAGTTACATCCGCCGGCCACGATGAGTTTGTTTCCGTGCAGGCCGGCAAAAGGAGCGGATACGCCCTTTCCTGGCAAATCGGTTAAAGCAGTCCGGTTCAACCCGGTCGGCAGTGTTTGTACCGGCGCTTGCCTACATCCCGACAGCGCGGCGGCAGCCGGAAGGCAAAACAGGGCGATGAATTTTAAATAAACAGGTTTCATATTTTACGCTGAATTATTCTTTTCCGGTGCGGAAGGTAGAGGCGGGGAGACCGTCTTTATTTACTAAGTTCGCGCGGGTAAACGGCTGCCATCCGTACCGTACGTAGCGCGGACATTTTATTTCTTCGCTCCATACTCTTAGCTGGCCGCCGGTTACTTCCGCATGCGCCGGAACGAACAAACCGTCGGTTTCGGCAATCTCGAACGTACGGATTTCATTTCCGTCGGCAGCACGCATCCCTTCGCCGTAGTCGAACGAGAGGTAAGCGCTCCCGTCTTTAAACTCGGCGCTTCGGAACAACGGCCCCGAAGGAAGCACATCGTACCCGTATGTTTTGTTCAGCGCCCAGCGCGCCAGCCGTTCGCCCACTTCTTTTTTATGGATAGGATGTACGTTCGTCGAGTCGCCGAGGTCGCTGCTTACGGCCATGCCGCTATGGGGTACGCACTCCATCAGCTTGCGCTGACTGTCGCGGAACCACGTCCAGCTCGGCCGGTCGATACTCGATAACTGAACGTAATAAAACGGCAGCGTGTTGTCATGCCAGGTTTCACGCCAGCTTTTTACCAGGAGCGGGAATAATTGCGCATGCGCTTCCATGTTGTGTGCGTTCGATTCTCCCTGATACCAGATAACCTCCCGGATGGGAAACGCCTCCAACGGTGCGATGCCCGATTCGTATAGATAACACGGCTCGTACGGATGCCGCTGCTGTTTGTTGGCCGATTGTTTGATGTTCAGCGAAGCCCGTTCGCGGCACCAGTCCTGAATCAAGTCGTTTTGGCGCCAGTTCTGCAAAATATCGGGAAACTCGAATTCGAGCGTGTGGCGATCGATCCACGCTTCCGCAGGAGAGCCGCCGATGGCATTATGAATTAACCCTACAGGCACTTGCAAGCTGTCGGCCAGCATTTTGCCGAAGTAGTACGCTACCGCCGAAAAGCCGGCTGCCGACCGGCTCGTGCAAGGTTGCCAGCTTGCCTCTGTATAGTACTGCAACCGGTTAAGCGAATCCAGCACCGATACGTCCCATTCCACAGCATACGTCAACCAGCGCCCTTTCTTGTCGAACAACCGGATGCGGGCGTTGTCGGCTTGCGGTATTTCTTGCTGCGCCGTGGCATCATCCTTCAGCATAAAAGCCATATTCGATTGCCCCGAGCAGAGCCACACTTCGCCCACCAGTACATTCCGGTAAACGAGCGTTTTTTCTTTGGTGCGGATAACCAGGTCGTACGGGCCGCCGGCCGGCATGGGGTTTAGTGTAACCGTCCATTTCCCGTCGGTACCGGTTACGGCCGTTTGCTTCTGTTTGCCGAGCGTAACGGTTACTTTGCCGCCCGCATTCGCGGTACCCGAAACCGGTAACGGCCTGTTTCGCTGCAGCACCATGTTATCGGAATAGGTTTCCGGCATGCGTAATCCGCCGTAATCGCCGGTAATTGCGCTGTATACGGTTCGGGCTAAAATGCCGGCTCCCTCGGCATTCGGATGCAATGCGTCAGGCATCAGGTCGGGACGGCTATACAACTCCTTCTGTAAGTCGATAAGCCGGGTACCGGCATAGGCGGCAATCATTTCGACGATTGCTTGTTCCTGGGCGTACCAGTCGCGCGTACCCGACTTGAAGCGCGGATGCCAATGGAATATCGGCGACATGCGGCAAACGTAGATTTCCGCTTTCGGATTGGCCTGGCGGAACGATGCGATGAGCTCCAGGTAATCTTTTACGAAATCGTCGCGGTAGTTCGGCCAGTTGCGCGGGTCGGTATTGTTCAGCCCCAGGTGGATTACCACGATGTCGCCGGCGAAGGCCAGCGCTTTTTGGTATTCTGGCTGCTGTACGTAAGGCCGGTGGCCCCGTTTAAGCAAGGTTGTCCCGCTCTTGCCGAAATTTTCTACTAGGTATTCGTTGCCGAGTAGTTGTTGGAGTCGGGCGGGGTAACAATCCTGTTCGCGATTCTCGATCGTGTACCCGTAGGTTACGCTGTTCCCTACGCAAGCCACTTTTTTAGGTTGTGCCCAGGTGGTTAAACACCAGGCTAATGCGAAACAAAAAATATAAAAGTGCTTCATATCCGGTTTAGTTTTTTTGTTTGTCGGGTGAGTAAATCAATCCGTCTACCGCTTGTTTGCCATCGGGCGTTACGAAAACAAACGTGAACATCCACTTTACCAACCGTACTTCCGGGGTGGAAAACGCCCCGACAGGTAATTTGAGCAGTACATGGTTCCATCCTTTGTTCAGCGTAACCGTCAGTGGTGGCCGGCTCTCGAAGTTTTCGTTCCCTAACGGAATCTCGTTCGATTTTACCGTGTGGGTCGCCGTCCATACGGGCGGCTCTATTTCCTGTCCGTTCAGCCGGATACGGCTTTCGCGGTAATCCCATTTGCCGGCGGCCGGCGGAAGGTCTTTTTCCGAGCGTCCGTAGTTTTGCGTACAGACCCATAGCCCTACTTCCTGTTTCCGGGGCGAATATACATAGGTATAGGCATAAGCTGTGCTGTTCGGTCGGGGGTCGGCATAAAAAGAAGGTACCGTATTTCCCCATACATGGCGCAGGTAGATGCCGGCGCCCGTGGCTTCGCGTGTTTTATATTCTTTGCCTTCGTAGCGGTATACCGTATCGCAGCCTTGTTCGGGCGGAAACGATTTCAGCAAGTCGCCGTTATTGGGGAAAGCGTCGGTAATGCGCCACTTTACATTCGTTTGCCGTACATACGCAAACGGATACCCTTCGAACCGGTGCTCCTTGTGCCACAGCATGCGCCGTTCGAAATCGGCGAAACCGGTAAACGCATCCGTTCCTTCGGCCGGTATCAGCGAAGAAGCGAAATAGCCGTTTCCTCCTCCGCGCCAGCTTCTTTCGGCTAAGGCGAGCATCGCCGGGTAGAATGCGTTTTCGAGCAGGATATTCCGTTCGGGTACCACGAGCCGGTCGTTCCATACGCCGATAATGGCGCCCGCATAATCGGGGCTTCCGCAGGTTTGTCCGGCAATCGTGCTGTTGTATAAGGTGAAAACGTCGGCGAATGAATCGAAATGATTGATATAATGCAAACGCGAGTCGATGGCCGGGATTCCCTTGTGCGGTTTGCCCCGGTAGCTCCACATCTGAATCAGGTCGATTTCGCCATCGCCGTAGTTCCACCCGGGGTTCCACGAAACCGCCTTCATCCCTTTGCTCCGCACGTACGACACCATCTCGGGAACGAAAACCGGATTGGTAAAAGCCACTTCGTCGGTGCCGATGTGCAGGTAGGGCAGTCCGGCAAACGTTTCGCATACCTCGTCGAGCAGAAGTTTCAGTATGACCATCCCTTCCTTGCTTTGCATGTCGTGCCGGAACGTTTTCCGGAAAGCAGCGCTATGCCCCGGCATATCTATTTCCGGAATCAGCAATACATGATGCTCCTTGCAAAACGCCATCAGCTCTTTCGCCTGGGCTAACGTATAATATTGTCCCGGCATCCGGCCGAAGTTGCTACTGTCGTTCAGCATCGGGAAAATCTTGCTTTCCAGCCGCCAGCCCAAGTCTTCCGTCAGGTGCCAGTGGAATACGTTGATTTTGTATTGCGAAAGAATCGCTATCTCTTTTTTCAGCTCATCCAGGGAAATATAGCTTCGCCCCGTATCGTGCATAAAGCCCCGGATGCGAAAGGCCGGCCAGTCGATAATGCTGCATCCGGCGATATACGTTTTGTTTCCCCGGTGCGTAGTAAGCTGGCGCAGCGTTTGGAGCGCCCGGTACACCCCTGTCGGCGTAACGGCTTCTATAGTTATGGCCTTATCGGTTACTTGCAGCCGGTAAGCCTCTTCCGGGTTAACGGGTACTTCGGGTATCTCTTTTACTATCTTTATAATTACCGGAAATTGCTGCGGAGCACACACAATGCCTGCTTCGCGGAAATAGCGGGTAGCGATGCCTTCGGTTTCTGCGGGTGAGGTAACGGTAACTTGCTTTAAGACGGCTGTTCGGTTGTTCCAGTTCACTTGTTGCGGCCACGGAAGCAGGGAAGGGACGGCCTGCATCCATCCGCAAACGAACAGGCAGCAAAGGAAGAGGGCTGTTTTCATGGGCTTTATAAATTAATCGTGTTCTAAGAGGGGTAAAATTAATTGTTTTAATAATATTACGCGGCATGGAGGAGGTGAAAACATCGGAATTTACCCGTTTGCCGGAACTTTTTAACGATAAAAAGAATCTCCTGCCGTACTCCTTCGGCGTGAAAAAAGGAGAGGACAGGAGATTTCTTACTTATGAACGCTCGGCTATGTACCGTTAATTTCCGGCCGTTTCATATCCCGGGGTTTGGTGGAGCGCCGTGTTATTGGTCAAGGTCGTTTTGTCGACAGGCCATAACAGTTTTTGTACGTTTCCGTTTTCGGCCAACGTATATTTAAACACATATTCGTTGCCGAAACGGCGTAAGTCGTACCATCGTTTTCCTTCCATGATAAATTCTTTGAAACGCTCTTCCAGCAGCGCCTCGTTTATATCCGAATCGATTGCCTGGTGCGGATATCCCACGGTTGCCTCGTCGTAGTTATCGCCGTATGCCCGTTCCCTTACCTCGTTGATTTCACCGGTCGGGTCTTCGCCGAGCAGCGATTTGGCTTCGGCTAACAGCAATAGTAAATCGGCATAGCGGTAAATGGGGTAGTCGTCGTTCAGCGAACGGCTGTTTCCAGCATCCTGTATTCCCTGGTATTTGTAGTTGAAAACACCCGCCAATTCCAGCGAGCCGTCGTCTAATTTATTATAAGCGCCTTTTAATGTAGCCAGTTTCCGGGTATCTTTATCGTCGTAGCGGGCCAGGTTGTCTTTTTTAATTCCCATCCGGATTAGTCCGAACCGGTTTTCTTTGGCTAAATCGAATTTTTTGCCTGTCGCTGCATCGTAATAAGTTCCCAGGTAGTTGGTTTGCGGCAAAAAGCTGCCACCGAACGAACCGTTCCACAAATCATACTCTTTCAATTGGTTCCGTACGGCGAAAATAATTTCCTCATTCCCTTTCTTTTCATAAGCGAATGCATCGGCGAATTTATCCGTTAATTTCAACCCGGAAACGTTTTGCTGTATTTCCACTAAGGCATTTTTGGCAGCTTCGGCATCGGCCGTACCGCCATTCATCTGGCGGCTGCTCCACAGGTACGCTTCCGCTTTCAGCATCAGCGTAGCCGGTTTCGACCATTGCGATTTCCGGCCTTTCATCGTATAATCGGTTCCGAACGAAGCGATGGAGTTATCTATATCCTGTTTGATTTGCTTCATTACGTCGGCTGCCGGCGACGCAGCTTTGGCCAGGTTACCCACATCCAAGGTATAAGTGGGGTCGGTAGTGATGATTACATCCCCCCACGAGCGGAGCAAGTGGAAATAATAATATGCACGCATTCCGTACGCCTGTCCTAAGTAATAGTTTTTTTGTTCCTCGGTAAGCACCGTTGCTTCGGTTGCTTTTTCGATCATCATATTGAGCTGGTTGATATTTTCGTAGAATTTCCCGTAATTCGAGATTCCCGGGTTTTCCTGGTTCAACGTATTGTAAGGAAAACGTTCCATTCCTTGCGAGGCTTCTCCGCCGAACGGAGCATCGCCGAACACGTCGCTCCGCGCTTCTCCCAACAGGAAGAAATTGTACGAATGTTCCCGGAAGCGGGTATGCAAGCCGAACATAAAGGCGTCGAACTGGTCGGCATTCTGCCAGTATTGTTCCTGGGTAATCGAGCTGGTAGGTTCGGTATCCAGCCAGTTGCAGCTTCCCATTACCAATAACGACGCAACAAAAGCGAAGGATAAATATATTTTTTTCATATCAGTTTATTGTTTAAAATGAAACGGAAATACCAAGCAAAACGGTGCGGGGCATCGGGTAACGTCCTTCGTCGACGCCGGCATTGTCTTTTTTGAGAGCCGGTTCGGGCGACATCCCTTTGTACCCGGTGATATAAAACAGATTCTGTCCGGTAATGTAAACGGATGCGTTACTCAACGTGATTTTTTCGACCAATTCCCGCGGAAACTGGTAGCTCAGGGTAAGCTCGCGTAGCGCCAGGTAATCCCCTTTTTCGTAAAAACGCGAGCTGTTGTCGTTGATGTTGGGGTTCGCGTTGTTCGAACGGGTGATATTCTTTTTGGCCAACTGGTCGGCATAGTAAAACTTAGGCAGGTCGGCATACGGATTCTCGGGCGTCCAGGTATCGTATACCTCCCTGATGATGTTGAAAGAGCCCTGGTACTGTCCTAACGAGCGAGCCGCCAAATCGTTATAAATGGTATGGCCTAAAGCGTAATCGAAACGGGCGAACAACGAAATGTCCTTATAAGAAAGGGTGGTTGAGAAACCGCCGGTCCATTTCGGAAATACGTTTCCTACTTTTACACGGTCGTATTCGTTGATAACGCCGTTGTTATCCAGGTCGGCCCACAGTACGTCGCCCGGCTCTATCGGCTTTTTGCCTATCTTTTCCTTGTCGGTCATTTGCGCCCACTTGTTCGGGCCGTACAGTTCGGCAACGGCATCGTACCGGTCGCCGGCGTTTTGCTTCACGTCGTCCCAATCGCGCAAAATCCGTTCTTGTTTGTAAGCATAAATATCGCCTAAGCTCTTTCCTTCCTGGTAACCGCCTACCCAGATGTATTCGCCGCTTTTGGGGTCGTATACCTGTAAACCGCCCTGGCGGTTGTTTTCATTGCCGTTGTACGGCAATTTGATGATTTTGTTCTTTACGAACGACGTGTTTGCCGATACGTCCCAGCTAAATCCCTTCGGATTGGATAAGATGTTTACCTTTATTTCCGCTTCGAAACCCTGGTTGCGTAACGAACCTAAGTTGGTACGGATGTTGCCGAATCCGGTATATCCGGGCAATTCCAGGCTGGTAAGCAAATCGGTGGTGGTACGGTTGTAATAATCCAGGATTAAACTGATTTTATTATCCATGAACCCTAAATCCAAGCCCGCTTCGAACGATTTACTCTTTTCCCACCGGAGCGTGCTGTTATACAATCCGGTGTTTAAAAGACCGATTGTTCCGTTATACGTATAAGGTATTCCGCTGCCGTTGTTTATGGTGCCGTATGCGCCGTAAACCTCGTAGTTTTCCAATCCGGCCACATTTCCGTTTACGCCGTAGCTGATACGCGGTTTTAGGTTCGAAACGAAACCGGCCAGCGGCGATTCTTTAAAAAACGCCTCTTCGTGCATATTCCATCCGGCCGATATACCGGGGAAGAAACCCCAGCGGTTGTCGCTCAATTTCGAAATACCGTCGTAACGGGCAACGAACGAGAGCAAATATTTATAGGCGTAATTGTAATTGATGCGACCGAACCCGGAAAGCATCCGGTAACCGTCTTTATACGAATATACTTCCGTTTTGTCGCTCGACGCATTCAAAGTAGGAATGTCGTCGCTCGGAGCTTTGTTTCCTTTGGCCTGGAGCTTAAACCGGCTGTAGTCGAAATATTCCCATCCGAGCATGGCGTCGAGGTTGTGTTGCCCGGCAAACGTCTTGGCATACGTCAGAGTAAAGCTGTGCTGTTGCTGGAACTGGCGTTCGTACATGCCGCGGGCGCTCCGGGTATCGTTCGGAGTGGAGTTGTTTTGCGTCTGGTATTTTTTGTCGAAATCCTCCTGCTCGTTGTCGATATAGTAAATCGAGCTGTTTTCGTTTAACGAGAGGCCGGGGATAATTTCCCATGAGCCGCCGATAGTAAAGGTCGTTCTCCGTACATTGTTCAACCGTTGCAACTTATCTTTCCAGTACAACGGATTTCCGTCGGCCGACCCTACGCCGGCAGCCGGATTCCCGTCTTCATCCCACGGGTTTAAGGTGGGCCACAAGCTCATCGTGCGGTAAAACAGTTGCGGCTCGCTTATCCATAACGACGGTTTTTTGGAGAATGAGTAAGTAGCCCCTGCATTTACCGTTATATTGCTGCGTACTTTATACGAGCCGTTCACGTTACCGGTAAAACGTTCGTACGAAGTGCCTGTTACCTGTCCTTCTTCCTTATAATACCCGAAAGAAGCCAGGAACGAGGCTTTGTCGTTTCCACCCGTCACATTCAGGTAGTGATCTTGTGTAAACGAAGGGTCGTTAAAGGCGGCATCCATCATTTGCCCGCTGTAGTCTTTGAATATCAATTGTCCGGTACCGTCGTACGGGTCGGTCATTTGTTCCCAGCCTTCGTTCAGCAGGTGTTTGTTATCGTCGGTGAGGTAGTGTACGGAATAATGATTTCCGGCGTTTGTTCCGTAGCCGGTGGTATTGTTTACTTGTTGCAGGGTACGGCCGAAACCGCCGTCGTTCGTATATTTATTACCCAGGCGGTTGTAATATAAAAAATCGCGTGCTCCTAAAAACTCATATCCCTTCCGGGCGAAATTCAATCCCCCTTTGAATTTGTACGATACGGTAGCTTTCCCTTCTTTCCCCCGCTTGGTGGTTACCAGGATAACCCCGCTGTTGGCGCGGGCTCCGTAAATAGCGGTCGAGGCGGCGTCTTTCAATACCTGAATCGATTCGATGTCGGCCGGGTTTACATCGTTCAGCGAGCGTACGACACCGTCGATAACCACTCATATCTTTGTATCCATATAAAAATAAGTCGATAATACTTAACTTTGTGTA
>JAJBTJ010000137.1 GCA_020860905.1 Parabacteroides sp.
AACTTTTCATTTTATTTTTTTTCTTATAAGTAGTTATATTGTTGAATTTAAATTTATTGCAGTATGAATACAAAAAATGAATCGAACAATAACGGCCAGAGAGGGAATACTTCCGAAAGCCACGAACAAAGAGTAGAAGCTGGCAAGAAAGCAGCCGAAACCCGTAAAGAAAACGGTACCGACCATAACGAAAGTCATGAAACGTATGTAGAAGCCGGGCATAAAGCCGCCGAAACTCGTAAGGAAAACGGTACTTCCGGTAATGTTGGTCACCAGGGCAACACTACCGAAAGCCACGAACAACGGGTAGAAGCCGGTAAAAAAGGCGCCGAAACGCGTGCTCGTCACGAAGAAGGTTCGGGCAACAACCGCGGAGGAAACAGCGGAAGCTCTAATTCGTCCGAAAGCACTCACGAAAAAAGAGTAGAAGCCGGTCGTAAAGGGGGTGAAGCCAGAGCCGAAGAAATGAAAGGCAGCAAGGCACATGCATAACTTAATTTAGTTTCATAAATTCAGGGCAGTGGTAAAACTGCTTATAGAAGGGAAGAATCACCTCGGGCATTCGTCGGAGATGGTTCTTCTTTTTGTGAAGATAACGGTGGCCGTTTCCCGGTTGCTCGTGCTACATCCCTTTTTTTATCATTTCATGGATAAGCTCGGAAATGGTACAACTGAAATTGTTTTTTCTCGGTCGGAAATCCGGTAACTTTTTCCATGCTTCGGTTAATGAATAGGTTCCGTCTAAAATATACCCTTCCTGCGTTAGTTTTCGGGTAAGTTCGGTTTGATGGTCATCGATCATTTCCCCGTACTTATATAAACGGGCACAAGCGATAATTTTTTTATGCCATTTTAAAGCGTTGAATAAAGCGCCGCTTCCAGCGTGTGCTATAATCACCGACGACTTGCTTATCATCTCCTGAAAAGTAGCCTCGTCCAGGAATTTTACATTTTTAAAGTTCCGTGGCGTGTATTCCGTATGGCCGGTCTGCGCCACTACCTCTTCCGTTATATGTTCCGACTCTATCAGCTCGTCGACAGCGGAAAGCAAGCGTACGAACGGAATTTTCTGAGTTCCTAACGTTACAAATATCATAATTTTACACAATTGTTCCATAATATTCCGCTTTTCCGGCATATACATCCACCATTTCCGGCCATTGAACTATCACTTTGTCGCATATCCTGTATAATAACTGCCCGGTAACCGACCGGCTGTATACCCTGGAGCGTGTTTCGATGAATATTAACTTAGACCCGAACAATTTCCCGACCAGGAAGGCGGGCACTGCCAGTCCTGCGCCTGTTGTAATCAGGTACCCGGGCTTGTACTTCAGCCAGATTTTGATGCACTGCATGAAGTTGAGGATAAAATAATACGGCCTGTGTGTCGTGAAGTTGAATGCGGTAATATTTATTACCTCTGCATACCCTTTCATATCGGCGCCGGCACTTTTGTTATCAGTGAGTAGTATGCTGTCGAACTGCTTCATCAATTCTCTCAACTTTAACATTTGGGAGTAATGGCCGCCGGTATTGCATACAAAAAGAACATTCATAATGTGGGTGTTAATAGAATTTTATTGCCTTGCAGCAATAAAAACTCAGGGGTAAAATAATCTATGTAGCCCCCTAATCCGGTGAAGCTCATTTCTCCGAAATATACTTTCCCGTCTACTTCATAAAGATCGACGCGCACCTCGGGAAAATTTGCAGACAGGATGCCTGCTATCGCGAGCATCCTATCCAGGTTTGCCGGTTTGGGAAGTAGCGTTTTTGCACGTAAACAGTGAGAGGTAGCGATAAAATATTCCGGGTGGAGTTTCCATTGCAAATCGTACAATGCGGTTTCTACTGTTTTGGCCGTGCGGTTATAACAAGCCAGGATGTAATGCGGCTTGCCGTAAGAGCATCCGATCTTGTAGTCGATAAGCGACGACGATTCTATCGGTTGCTTTTTACAGTCGAGCAACTCCTCGGCAATAATATACGGAGTAATTTTACTGTAATGGGGTTCGCCTGTAGCTAATCCGTAAGGTTTTTTCAATAACCTTTGGAAGTAGCGTTCTACCTTCCCGCGCTCCAATTCCTTTTTATTATGGCATACGATAATGTCACCGCAACCGTTGTTCATCTTCAGCACAAAGCGATCGGGTAACGTGTCCCACTCGATGTCTTCTGCTCTGTTCCATTTACCGTAGAACGGAACGAGAATGTCGTGTAGCTCGTGCTTTTCTACGAATGCCCTTACCTTGTACTTATCGGAGAGCTCGCTCCATAGTGATGTGTCGGAATTGAATTTGAGCCAATTGATTTTTTGATTCAAGTCTTCCGGATTATCCAAATCCAGTTTCTTGCCGAGTTTGATGCGATACTTGAGCTTGGCTACCTGCAAGGGGCTCAATACCTGCATCCCGACTAAAAAAGATAGGATGGACAATAATACCTTTTTCATGAAATTTTGCAGTTGACTATTGTTTTCAGAGGATACCTATCCGGCGTAACAAGGCACGGGTTAAAAGTGTATCCGCGTTGTAGTTTATACATTCTTTTTGTGCATTGGCAGCCATATTTTCCAAATTTATTTCTCCGCTAATCATCCTGCGCATCGTTTGTGCAAGCGAACCAGCATCTTTAGGCGGAATAAGAATGCCGTTATAACCGGTTGTGATGATGTACTTATTCAAGTTCCAGTCGGATGCGATAACCGGCAGCCCGGCAATGCAGGCGTCGACGATAATTCCGGGGAATCCTTCACCGGGCCAGAAGGTTGGAAAAAGCATGGCGCTGTAACCTGCCAGTATATCATAGCCTGCATGCGTCGTTAAATCTAGAAATCCCCGATAAGCCACTTGGGGAAGCTGCCCTACACGGGATAAAAATTCAGGCTCGTAACCGGGTGCTATTTTTCCGTAGAAGTCTACCCCGAAATTACCCCCGTCACTGGCATTCAGCCGTTCTGCGGCATCGAGAATCAAATCCACCCCTTTCTCGGGAATGATTCGCGACAGAAAAACAAAACGGCAGCAATCCGCGGGCCGTTTTGAGGGGATATACGTTATTTTTTTAAAATTGGGAACGGTAACCACATTATACAGACCGCATGTCTTGAGTGTGGCACGCATACTTTCGCCTTCCACGATGATGCGCGTAAGCGACGTATAAAGCCGGCTGTCTAACTTTTTATCCGCTATCAAGCTATCGAACCGGCCTCCGATAACCCAATAAAATATGCTGCGCTTGCGACCAAAGAGACGAATAACTTTCAATAAACGATACGTTACCCAGGAGCTTGCCGATAGTACGATCGGGCGTTCGGGGGCGAACAGTAATAAGCATACGAATTTCAACAGGTAACAGATTCGCGCCGGCCGGTTGCGAACGTCGATAATACTTACGTCTCCCGCTTGCTTACGTAATACATCGATCAGGATACGGTTTTTCACCGTTTCCCCGTCATCGGCAGGATGGCCGCAATTCACAGCGCCGATAAAAATTATTTTAGGTTTTCTGCTCATAAATCCGTTGAAGTGTCCCCGCGCAGGTAGGCATGCATGTACTCGTTTACCATACGTTTTACCGAGTAATGTGTTATAATATGCTTCCAGGCCCTATCTGTACCTTCCAGTATAGCCGGATAATCGTTGTAAATAGCTTCTATTTTATCGGCGCAGTCTTGAGGATTACCGTTTTCAAATGCATATCCCAACCGGCCTTGTGCTATAATTTCATACGGCCCTCCGCCGGTAGAAACCAAAACCGGCAGCCGGGCTGCCATTCCTTCGGCTACGGTAAGCCCGAATCCTTCGTAGCGTGCCGGGTGGCACATCAAGTCGTATTCTTTCAGGCAGCTGTAAATATAACGCCGGCTCCGAAGGCCCAGAAAACGAACCTGCTCTTCTACACCCAGTGTTTTCACCAGCCGTTTCAACGTAGCTTCCGATTCTCCCGTACCGATAAAATCGACACTTATATCCGTAATTCCTTTTTCCTTTAGCAGAGCGACGGCTTTAATCAAGGGGATTGAAAAGATATTATGAAAAATTACACCGATGTAATAAATGGGATTATTGGTGTGATGACTTATCCGACCTGTCTGATTGGTGTAATTACGCTCACCAACATTTTGATTGGATGGGTTATGGAGATGTATGCTGGAAAGAACGTAAAGAACATCTGGATATACTGTTCAAGCACTTTTCGATGATAGAACATCGTCTTAAAAATTTGGAACGTCCCTTTCAAATGTTTGCCATACTTCATTCGGACGATAGTGGACAAGATGCTCTTTTTTTTCATACTCCTAATCCTTATACACCCTATCCTTATGTCGTTTCTCAAATGACCTATACGATAGGATGCCGGTTTAAATATCTTCCGTTGAGAAAATACCTGGAGATGCGGATAGAACAAGGATATATAATACTTTCATCCGAAGATGAAACATCTTGTATTGTATTTAAGGAAACTGTTGGTGAAACCCTTTGTAAAAATAATAAGGATAACAAGTAGATAAACAGCCCTAACAGTCGGCTATCTACTCCCATTATTAACGATAAAATGAAAGATATTAATACAACCCGCAGTCGTTTCGAGCAACTGTACTCAAAGAGTAACGGCAAGAAATACAGGTATTACTTTTTCGACTACCTGTATTACAGGCTGTATATTACCTACAAGAAGCATAACGACCCGCCACGCTTCAGTGCCTGCTGCGTGTTTGCCGGCACATTCATGATTGCCCTGCTCTTTTTGTGTATAGCTGCGGATTGCATTTTTACGGATTTCTTCTTTTCCCGAAAAAATTTCACGAACCTGCAAGGCGGACTAATCTTTAACGGCTTGGCAATATTGTTCTGCATCATCCCGTTCTATATACGCTATACCCGGAAGCGCACAGCCGCCATACTGCTGAAATACAAAGGCAACAAGTGGAACCGGATTATTCCGTCTTGGGTAATATACACTATCCCGTTGTGGGGTTTCCTGGGAGGGATTGGAATATGTGTGTTGATTTTCAATTAGTCGCAACCCATATAAATACAGCCAGTTATATAATCATTACAAAGATGAAAGCAACATTGAAATACCCCGTATTCCGGTTCAGCCCCGACGAGAATAAGATTTACGTCTTTTGGAAAAAGAGCAGAACGACACAACTCGCCCTTCTGAAAGAGGCTCACGGGTGGAAAGGCGATATAGTGGTAGATTCCACCGGGACAAAGTATACCGTCCGGCGTTCTTACGTAACCGGGTGGAAAGGCATACACGGCTTCACGGGGATGAGTACGGGAATGATTAGCTACGAAACGGAGTATGAAGATGCCACCGAGCCTTTTTCCCTGCGCCGACTACAAGAACGGATAGCGGAGAAACACCCCGCGACACGATGGTTCGAGGAAGAATGCTGGGACAGCGTGGACGATTTCCGGCGAACGATTTTCGCCTGCAAAACCTTCGAGGAACTTGCCGAAACGATGGAACCCCGACACGAATTTACCGTTTGGGAACGTATGCAAGATTATTTCTTCCGTATGCTCTTTGCAGTGCTTGGCGTTATGTTTCTTTATATACTATGGCGGCTCATCCGAAAGGCCTGGTTATGGATGGCAGGATAAACCGGATGCGACTTATTAAATGAACCCGGCCGGGTTTCGGGCCATACCGGTTAAAAATAACCGGAGCCGCAGGATAACTGTTTTTGCTTTATACATGTTCGTTATTCCCGCAGCTCCGGATTTTTGTTTCGTTTCCGGATAGAAAATCCGTTACAATATATTCGACGCCAGTTCCGACAATTCGCTCCGTTCCCCTTTTATGAGGTTGACGTGTGCGAACAATTCCTGCCCTTTCATCTTGTCGATCATGTAAGCCAGCCCGTTACTTTGAGCATCCAGGTATGGCGAGTCGATTTGCTGGATGTCGCCCGTAAATACCATCTTGGTGCCTTCGCCGGCCCGGGTAATAATCGTTTTGATTTCGTGCGGGGTGAGGTTTTGCGCCTCGTCGACGATGCAGAACGTTTCGGAAAGGCTACGTCCGCGGATAAAGGCCAGCGCCTCTATTACCAACTGGTTGTTTTTCTGTAAATCGTCTATTTTCCTTACCTCGCTGCTGGTAGGTGAAAACTGGTTCTTTATTACGTTCAGGTTGTCGAACAGCGGCTGCATGTACGGCGCCACCTTTTGTTTTTCGTCGCCCGGCAGGAACCCGATGTCTTTGTTGGCCAGCGAAACGATGGGGCGCGCCAGCAGTATTTGTTTGTAAACGCCGGCCTGTTTCAGCGCCGAGGCTAGTGCAATCAACGTTTTGCCGGTGCCCGCCTTTCCGGTGATGCCTACTAATTTTACGTTCGGGTCGTTCAGCACTTCGAAGGCGAAACTTTGCTCTGCATTCCGCGGTTGTATACCGTAATGGGTGCCTTTATCCACCTTCTTTATCTTTTCGGTATACGGATTGAAACGGGCCAGGATGGAGTTGCGCACGCTTTTCAATATGAAACATTCGTTCGGCTCGAGCTTGTCTTTGAACTCGAACCGGGTAGCGTCTACGCCGTCCGGTACGGCATACATTTTATCTATCAGGTCGCCGTCTATCCCTTCGTAAGTGTCCTGGGCTTTGTCGAACAGGTCGATATTTACCACCTTGTCGGTAATGTAATCTTCCACTTCTATCCCCAGCGAGCGGGCTTTCATCCGCAGGTTTACATCTTTGGTAACCAGGATGGTCGGCATTTTAGGAAATTTCTCGGCGATGGTGAGCGTACACGAAAGGATGCGGTGGTCGGCGTTTCGCTCGGGAAATGAAAGCAGGATTTTCTCCTGGTACTTGTCGCCGGTAACGATATGGAGCGTTCCTTTTCCCGGACCTAACGAAGCCCCTTTCAGGAAGAGGTCGTTGGTGGTAATCAGATCGAGTTCGCGCACGAATTCACGGGCGTTGTAGTTTATCTGGTCACTCCCTTTTTTAAACTTATCCAACTCTTCCAATACAACGATGGGGAGGTAGATGTCGTTTTCCTGGAAATTTTCGATGCACTTGTAATCATGCAGAATTACGTTAGTGTCTAAAACAAAATTCTTTTTCATGGTTTTCGATATTTTCCTGTTCATGTCCAAATATACTGATTTTTTGTTGATATACAACAGTACAACAGGTTGAACTTCTTTTTTGTTTGAGGCCGTTTTTCCAGGTTGCAACCGGCTTGCGGCAGGCCGACCCTGTTTTATTCGTCCGAATATTTTTTATTCTGCCGAATTCTGTATTTCTTTGTTTCAAAAAGCAAAACGAAGACAGGCTGCACCTCGGCATAACCAAACAAGTTTGTTTCTGCTCTCGGTTTGCACTGTTTTTGTTTCGAAGAATCGAAAATGAAGACAGGCAGCGCCTCGGCATAACCAAACAGGTTTGTTTCTGTGCCTGGTTTGCACTCCTTGTTCTTCGGAAAGAAAAGATAGGATTGCCCGGGGGCTTTCGCTATCCCGGCATTATGGTAAAAGCGTTTTAAATAAAAAACACAATGGAAACAGAAAAAAAGAAACGGGGCTTCCGCAAATTCATCGCGTTAGCGATAACGGTAGTGATTATCGCACTGGGATTGTTTTTTTATATTCGGTATTATTATGTATTCGGCGAAGGCGTGAAATCCGGCCAGTTGAACTACGTAGTATATAAAGGAGTCGTTTTTAAAACCTACGAAGGCAAACTGATTCAGTCGGGGTTTCGCGGCAGCCAGCCCGGCGCCATCCAATCGTACGAGTTCGAGTTTTCCGTAACCGATAAAGCCATTGCCGAACGGCTGATGCGTGCCGGCGGTAAGAATGTGGAGCTCCATTACAAGGAATATTTCAAACCCGTGCCGTGGCGCGGATACAGCGCCTACATCGTCGACAGCATCGTGAGCATCCGCAATGCCGGCGGTTCCGTATGGCCGGATTAACCGGGTTCGCAGCAGTGCCTGTCAGGCGCGATATAATCCCGGGCTCCGGGCCCGTATCCATCCGAATCAAAAAAAACGAAACAACATGATAAACAGAGAACTTATCGCTCCGCAGAGCATCGTCGTAGTAGGCGGCTCCAACAATGTGCACAAGCCCGGCGGCCGCTTGGTGCGTAACCTGCTCGACGGGAAGTACAAAGGCGAGCTTTGCGTGGTAAATGCCCGCGAAACGGATGTACAGGGAGTAAAATCCTATCCCAGCGTAAAAGACATTCCCGAAACCGAGCTGGCGATTATCGCCATACCCGGCCCCTCCTGTCCGGAAGCGGTCGATATTTTAGCGAAAGAGAAAAACGTAAAAGCCTTTATCGTAATTTCGGCCGGTTTCGGCGAAGAAACCGAAGCCGGGGGCATCCTCGAAGAACAAATGATTCGCAGTGCGACCGAGGCGGGCGCTTCGTTGCTGGGACCCAATTGCATCGGATTGATGAACACGCACCATCACAGCGTGTTTACGCTTCCCATTCCGGATTTTCATCCCGACGGAGTAGATTTTATTTCCAGCTCGGGCGGTACGGCGCTGTTCATTATCGAGTCGGCGTTAACCAAAGGCTTACGTTTCTCGTCGGTATGGTCGGTGGGCAACTCCCGGCAAATCGGCGTGGAAGACGTGCTCGAATATATGGATAAGAACTTCGACCCCGTACTGGATTCGAAAATAAAAATGCTCTATATCGAAAGTATCCGGCAGCCGGATAAGCTGTTGTTCCATGCCTCGTCGTTGATTCGGAAAGGATGTAAAATCGCCGCTATCAAGGCCGGAAGCACCGACTCGGGGAAACGGGCGGCCTCGTCGCATACCGGCGCCATTGCCAGTTCCGACTCGGCCGTGGAGGCGTTGTTCCGGAAAGCGGGCATCGTGCGTTGTTTCAGCCGGGAAGAGCTTACCACGGTGGCGAGCATCTTTACCCTGAAAGAGGTGAAAGGGAAGAACTGCGCTGTGATTACCCATGCCGGCGGCCCGGCGGTGATGCTGGCCGACGCCTTGTCGAAAGGGCGGCTTAATGTGCCCGATTTGTCGGGCCCGGTAGCCGACGAGCTGAAGAGCAAGCTGTATCCCGGGGCGGCCGTGGGCAACCCTATCGACATTTTGGGTACCGGCACGCCCGAGCACCTGACTACCGCCATCGACTATTGCGAAAACCGTTTTGACGAGGTAGACCTCATGGTGGTGATTTTCGGCAGCCCGGGGCTGGTAAAGCTGTACGATACCTACGAGGTGCTGCACAAAAAAATGGAAGAGTGTACCAAGCCGATTTTTCCCATCTTGCCGTCCATCGTAACCGCCGGCCCCGAGGTACAGAGCTTTATTAAGAAAGGACATGTGAATTTTTCCGACGAAGTTACGCTGGGAACAGCCTTGTCGCGCGTGCTGAATACGCCGTGCCCGGCCGGCACCGACATCCAGTTGTACGGCGTGGATATACCCGGTATCCGGCGTGTTATCGACCAGTTTCCGGAAAACGGTTACCTGGCGCCCGCCCAGGTGCGTATGCTGCTCGAGTTGGCCGGCATTCCGCTGGTTCCCGAGTTTACTTCGGATAAGAAAGAAGAAATACTGGAGTTTGCGCGCCAGGTGAAATACCCGGTCGTGGCTAAGGTAGTAGGGCCGGTACATAAATCGGATATAGGCGGAGTAGCCCTGAATATCAAGTACGAAGAGCATCTGCTTTTCGAATTCGAGCGGATGATGCGCCTGCCGGAGGTTACGGCTGTTATGGTGCAGCCGATGCTGAAGGGGCGCGAACTGTTCTTAGGAGGTAAGTACGAGCCGCCGTTCGGCCACGTGATTTTGTGCGGACTGGGCGGAATTTTCGTAGAAGTGCTCAAGGATGTATCGTATGGCCTGGCGCCCCTTTCGTACAACGAGGCGTTTTCGATGATTCGCTCACTGCGGGGGTATCCCATTATCAAGGGAACCCGGGGGCAGCAAGGCATCGACGAGCAGCAATACGCAGATATTATCGTACGCTTCTCAACGTTGCTTCGTTTCGCTCCCGAAGTGAAAGAAGTCGACTTGAATCCGCTGGTAGCTACCTCGAAAGGCCTGTTTGCCGTAGATGCCCGGATACGGATAGAGAAATAACGGATTCGGTAACGGGCGGTACCTTATCCGGAATACCTAAGAAAATCGTCTTCAATGCAGCAGGGAAATTCCGTTTCATGCTGTCCGGAATATCGTCCGACCCGGGCGTTTCACCCGTCTGACCCGGGTCGACCACCCGTCCGACCCAGGTGTTCCACTCGTCCGACCTGGGTCGGACGATATTTTTCCCGGCAACAACCGGTTTTTTCCCGGGCAGGAAAGAATAATTACCTGCCGTATTTTTACCTTCCCTCCCTCCATCGGCGCATTTATCCGGCCGCATAAGCGTGCAGGCTTATGCCGGGGTGCTGCCGTTTTCGCTTCTCTTCGAAGCGAAGGTCGTTTAATTTTTGAGAAAACAAATAGGAGCGGGCCGGAGGGAGCCTCCGACCGTGTATTTACCGAACCAGTTGTTTCTGCGCTTCCGGAACCGAGTCGGAACGGGCCGGCGGTAACGTATACTGGGGTTTCTTCTTCTTGAAAATATCCGACAAGCGGATGAAATCTTTCTTAAACAGGATACCTACGCCTTGGGTTGTGGGCACCGATTTATCGTAATACCGGTGCAGGTCGTTGTAATGGTTGTAGGCTTTTAGCCGGATTTCGCCGCTTTTATTCAGTTTGTACTCCAAATCGAACTCGCCCATGAACGAAGCGTTCAGTTGCTGGCTGTCTTTATAACCGAAGTTACCGTTGAACAGCAGCCGGTTGTTCAACAACTGGCTCGAGAGCAACAGCTCTACTTCCGTATCGCTGAACGACGTGTTGTTCGTGCGGATATTGGTGCCGATTTGCACCTTGTCGGTGATACTCGACAAAATGTTGGAAAGCTGCGAGGAGATGGTCGACGAGGCCACCGCAGCGAAGTTGGAAGTTCCGCCGCTGATGTTGGCGTATTCGGGCGTATAAAACTTATTGAGTACGAGCAAATAAACGATTTGCCGCGTCATCATGTCCTCTGTATTGATAATGCTTTTTACCTGCCGTTCTATTTCGGGACTCGAGTTGGGCAATTCGATGTCGAACGAAATGGCCGGGTTGCGGATGGCCCCGTCGAGTTTCAATATACAGTTTACCGGTACGTTCGTACGCGAGCTCTCGGTCATCAGCGATTCGTCGAGGTCGGTGAGGTTGGCCGTGAGGTTGTAAATCGCGTCGATGTCGGTCGAAGCGCTGAACGGGTCGCCGTGGAACGAAACGGAACTTCCTTCGCGTATTTTGAAATTCTTGTGGATTACTTTTTGCAGGCTGAAATT
This sequence comes from Parabacteroides sp., assembly GCA_020860905.1. Taxonomy (GTDB): domain Bacteria; phylum Bacteroidota; class Bacteroidia; order Bacteroidales; family Tannerellaceae; genus Parabacteroides_B. The sequence continues at coordinate 11,342 of JAJBTJ010000137.1, forward strand.
ATACACTCCGTCTACGATGGTGTAATTCCCGTAGATGCGCAAGTCGGAGCGGTTCCCGTACTGTATTTGCAAGCTGCCGCTTCCGTTGGCCCGTATCTTATCGCCCGACGACGGGTCTATCATTAAGGTGATGGTAGCCTCGGGCGTCATATCCAGCTGGAAATTCATCCGGAGCTCGGCACCCTGGTTTTCTTCTTCCGGCTTGGGCGCCGGGAGGCTGTCGGTTTTTTCAGGCGCCGGCTGTTCCCTGTCTACAAATGTGATGAAATCGTATTCCGAAGCCTTCGAACCGTCCATAAAGTTCAGCGTGACGGCTGTGTTCGGGCTGTTGCGCAAATTGATATTAAAGTCGATAAGCCGTCCGTTTCCTTTAATGGACGTGGTTCCGCTGGCATACACCTGGCCGTAAATCAGCGGGTTCTGCGCCTCGGTAGCATTGTAAACCAACATATCCGAAGCCACGATATTCGCCAGGAAATTCATGTTTTTAAAATGCGTATGGTTTACGGTTCCGTTTACGGTTGCCCGGTTGCCGTATTTATCGTAAATGGTGATGTCGCGCATATAAAAAGAAGCGGGCGTGAGGTGGATAGAATCCGAAAAAGTATAATACGTGTTCAGGTAATCGATTCCCAAACCGCCGTCTTTCACAAATACGTCGCCTTGCAGGTTCAGCGCTTTGAACGGCCCGAACAGGTGTACCTGCCCGAATCCGCGTCCCTGCACGTTACTGGCTACGTTGTCCATAAACGGTTGTATGAAAGCCACGTCCAAATCGTTGGCATCGAAGTAAAGCGACAGCCCCGCATCCGGCCCGATGGGGCGGATGTATCCGTTGATGTCGGTCCAGGTAGAATCGTTTTTATAGATGCTGCCCAGCATCAGGATGCCTTTTTGGGTGTCGTCCCATTCGCTGTACAGGTTCAGTTTGCCGAACACCACCTGGTTGAACGAAAAATCGAGGATGCTTAAATCGGTATTTACAATCCGGCTGCCCGACAAGTCCGTTAAGTTGAAAGTCCCGGTAGCCCGGCCGCCGAATTGGAGAACCGGAATATTCAGGATGTCGAAGATGTAGCTTAATTCCAGTTCTTTCAACTCGAGGAACAAGGTGTCCGACGGTTCTTTCGAAATCGTTCCGTCCAGCTTAACGAATTGCCCGTTGTGGCTGGCGTAAAAATCGTCGATACGTACTTTCCCCTTTTCCAGCAATACGCTGGCCGGACGGATAGTCCAGGTAGAATCGTTGAAGGTGGCTTCCGACGCATCGAGAACGATTTCCGTGCTCAGGTAGGGCGGCGCTTTTTCTTCCTGCCTGACGGTAAAAGCCGTCGTAGCGGACAGGGCGGCTTTGAAGAGCCGCTCTTTGTTGTTGGCCCAGGTAAGCCGGGTACGGATGCTGTCGTTGTAAGCGTCCGCCTTTACATCGAGGTAGTTGCGGAGTCCTTTGTCATTGAAATTAATCGCCCTTACTTCCATGTTTACCTTGTCGCCCGGATTGTCGCACACCACGTAACCCGACTCGAAACTGGTTTTGCCTGCTTTGAACATCGGCAGGAATGCTTCGAAACGGAATTTGTCGTATACATTATTATAATGCCCTACCAACCGTGCCTGGTTAATCACGGTAAACGGCAATTTAAAGGCTTCCGAGGCTGCTTCGGTATTTTCTACGGTGAAAACGAGCGAGAAGTTGTTTTCCTTTACTCCGTTTTTTTTCTCTTTCTCTTTCGTCTCGGCCAGGGCGGGCAGGTAATTTTTAAACGTATTCAGCAGGCTGGGGCCGATGGTTTGGAACGAATAGGCGCCTGTTACTTCGCCGTTGATAATATCCGAGGTTACGGTGAGGTGCCGGTCGAGGGTATGGCCGGCGGCTTCTACTTTCAGTTGTTTCAGGAAAAAGTCGCGCGGAGCCGTTTTGAAGGAGAAACTGTCCAGGATAATGGAGCCTTCCAGGTTGTCGATATTATTTCCGGTAAAATCGGCGTTCAGCGTAAACGATACATCGGGCGAGTCGTATTTTTTCGTTAGGTTCAGCGTATCTAATTTAACATGCTCCGCCCGGGCGGTAAAGTTGAAAACCGAATTTTTACCCTGGTGGTTGAACATCCCCTGCATGCTTACTTTTCCGTTCGGGTCGTTTATGTCGAGCATGCCGTCGAAACTGTTTTTCCTGAATTTGCCCGATATACGGATATTTTCGTACTTGTATTTCAGCAATTCCAATTCTTGTATCCGGGCATCTACTTTACCGGAAAAAGTGCCGTTTACCGGCCGTTGGGCGTCCAGCGTTATATTGAATCCGGTTTTCCCTACCGGGGTGTTTCCGGAAAATAGGTTGCCGAGCTCCAGCCCGGAGGTAGCTACATGGCCTTTGATATAGGCCGCGATGTTTTTTTCCTTGTCATGCCCGAAAATCAAGTCGGTTTTAAGCGAGCCGATCGAAGACGTAAACGTGCCGAATGCCACCAGGTTATCGAAGAAACCCGATATTTCGCCCGTGAAATGAACCGTGCCTAACCGTTCTAACTCGGCCGGCAGTTTTTTGGATTTGTCGTTGAAGTTATTCAGGATGCCTTCGAGCCCTTCGGTGGTGATATACATTTTATTTACTTGTCCGAACAAGTAGGTTTCTTCCGGGTGGGTAATGCCTTTCAGCTCCATTTTGCCGTTGAACAACATTTTGTCGCTGTAACGTAATGTCAGGCGCTGTAGGTTGATGTTATCGATATACCCGGTGGCGTATGCCGAAAGCTCGATGGTATCGCTGAAATTTTTGAATGCGGGCACGAACGCCTGTAAATCTTTCAAACAAACAGACGAGGGGGCGATAGCCAGTTTAACGGGAGCCTTGTCTACGATGTGCGCGATGCTGTCTACTTTCGTGAAATCGATGTGCGCCTGTTGCAGCCGGAGGTCGGTACGGGGCAACCGTATTTCGAAGTCGTTGATAAAGGCGCTGTCGCGGTTGGCCACTGCGTTGAGCGAAAGTTTCTCTAACCGGAAACCCGATTGTTCGTCGAAACTCATCTTTTTAATATAAGCATTCACGCTGTCTTTCGTAAATGCTTTTAACGACAGGTTCGCACTCAGGTTGCGTATATCCACGTGATTCGGGTTGAATTTTCCGGGCGTTTCTTTTTGCGAGGCTACATTATACGTAATATTTCCCCGGCGGATGAGGATGGAGTTGAAGCGGAGGTCTATATTTTTTTTTTCTTTCTTTACCGTGTCCTTGCTGGCGAATGCGTCGATAACGAATTGCAGGTTCAGCGGAGCGTCGGGCGTTTTTTTAGCCAAGTGCAAGTCGAACCCGAACAGCCGTACCGATGAGAATACGATTTTTCCGCGTAACAGCGGAAGCGCATCGAAGCCGGCGGCTACGTGGCTGGCTTCGAACAATACGGCTCCGTCGCGGTCTTCGAGATACAGGTCTTTCAGTACCAGATTATTGAACCAGCTAAATTGTACGGTTCCCACTTGAACGGGTACCTGGAGTTTTCGCGACAATTCGGTCGATGCAATCCCGGCCGCCTTTTGCTGGATGTAAGGAATCGTTAGCAAAAGAGCAGGTACTGCATAAAAAATCCAGAACAAGGTGAGCAGCGTGATAATTATGTATTTGAGGCCTCTGATATCTTTTTTGATTTTTATACGCGCAAAACTACTATAATTTAGCGTTAGATTTTGTTTATTTGCAAAAAAAATCGGAAATGAGTGTAATCATATTAGGCATTGAATCCTCGTGCGACGATACTTCCGCATCTGTGATACGCGATGGAGTGATGCTTTCGAATGTAATAGCCAGCCAGGCCGTACACGAAGCGTACGGAGGTGTGGTGCCCGAGCTGGCTTCGCGGGCGCACCAGCAGAACATAATTCCCGTGGTTGCCGAAGCGGTTAAACGAGCCGGGATAGATAAATCGGAGTTAAGCGCCATCGCTTTTACCCGCGGCCCCGGCCTGTTGGGCTCGTTGCTGGTAGGCACTTCGTTCGCTAAAGGGTTGGCCGCATCGCTCGGGATACCGATGATTGAAGTGAACCATCTGCAGGCGCACGTGCTGGCGCATTTTATAAAGGAAGATGCTACAGACGCCAATCAGCCCGATTTCCCGTTTTTATGTTTGTTGGTTTCGGGCGGCAATTCCCAGATTATCCTGGTGAAATCGTACAAAGACATGGAAGTGATTGGGCAAACCATCGACGATGCGGCCGGCGAGGCATTCGACAAATGCGCTAAGGTAATGGGGCTCGGGTATCCGGGCGGCCCGGTAGTGAACCGGCTGGCCAACGAAGGAAATGCGAAGGCTTTTACCTTCAGCAAACCGCATATCCCGGGTTACGATTACAGCTTCAGCGGCTTGAAAACGTCTTTTCTGTATACCTTGCGCGACCGCTTGAAAGAAGACCCTGATTTCATCGAAAAAAATAAACAGGACTTATGCGCCTCGTTGCAGTTTACCGTTATCGAGGTTCTGATGGATAAATTGCGGAAAGCGGCCAAAGCGTTGCATATTAGCGAGGTGGCGGTTGCCGGCGGCGTGTCGGCCAACTCCGGATTACGCGATGCGTTCCGCGACCATGCGGCGAAATACGGCTGGAAAATCCATATCCCCAAATTCGCTTTTACTACCGATAATGCGGCGATGGTGGCCATTACCGGTTATTATAAGTACCTGGATAACGATTTTTGCCCGATGGATGCGGCGCCTTTTTCAAGGGTAACGATTTAAAGGAAGAAGAGTAACAACTGAGTATGGAGGTCGAAATTATTACGATAGGCGACGAATTGCTTATCGGTCAGGTAGTAGATACCAATTCCGCCTGGATGGGCCAGGCATTAGGCGACGAGGGGTTTCATGTAACCCGTAAAGTAACGGTGGGAGATGTGGAAGCCGACATGCTTTCGGCTTTCGGCGAAGCGATGGAGCGTTCGCGTATTGTTTTGGTTACCGGTGGAATCGGCCCTACGAAAGACGATATTACGAAGAAAACGCTTTGCCGGTTTTTCGATACGGAGCTTCGTTTTTCGGAAGAGGTGCTGGCCAATATCGAGGAAATGTTCCGCACTACCGGAAAAGAAATGAATCTGCTTACGCGGAACCAGGCGTATGTTCCGGCCAAGTGCACGGTGATACAAAACCGGGCGGGCACGGCGCCGGTTACCTGGTTCGAAAAAGACGGAAAGGTGCTGGTTTCGTTGCCGGGCGTGCCTTACGAAATGAAATGGGCGATGGAAACGGAGATTATTCCGCGCTTGAAACAGAAGTTCCGCCAGGATATGTATATCAGCCATCAAACGTTCTGGGTGAGCGGGTATACCGAGTCGGGGCTGGCTATGCGGCTGGAGAAGTTCGAAGAGGAATTGCCCCCTTTTATTACGCTGGCCTATTTGCCTACGCCGGGACTTATCCGGCTGCGTTTATCGGCTTATTACCCGGATAAGGAAACCGAGGATGCGGCGATGGCCGAACAGTCGGAAAAGTTGAGAACGTTGTTGGGTGGGAATATCCTGGCCGAGGAAGATAAACCGGTAGAAATACTGATAGGAGAAATGCTCCGGAAGAAAAAGCTGACCCTCGGAACGGCCGAAAGTTGTACCGGTGGAAAAATTGCGGCTCTTATTACCTCGGTGGCGGGAAGCTCCGGGTATTTCGTCGGAGGAATCGTTTCTTATTCCAACAATGTAAAGCACCAGGTACTGGACGTATCCAACCTGTCGCTCGATACCTATGGAGCGGTGAGCCGCCAGGTGGTAGAAGAAATGGCCGCCGGCGCGATGAAAACGTTGAATTGCGATTGCGCGGTAGCCACTTCGGGTGTGGCCGGTCCCGGCGGAGGTACACCCGACAAGCCGGTCGGAACCGTGTGGATTGCCGTGGCCTGGAAGGATACGGTAAAATCGCAATTATTCCGTTTCGGTAAAAACCGGGAGCAGAATATTACCCGTGCCGCCAATATGGCGCTTTTGATGTTAAACGATTTGTTGAAAGAATAGATATATCCCGCTTTAAAATAAGCGGTTATAAATAAACCGGAGTGTCGGGGCAGAGTCGGGGCCGTAAGCGGAGAGGGAAGATTTTCACCGTGTTTTTTTACTTTGTTTTTCCGGATCTTTCAGCTGTTTTCAGTGAGTTCCCGCTCGTATAAATGCTTTATTAGTAATAAAAACCGAATAATATTTGCAGAAAAACTTGCACGAAATAAAAAAAACCTTTACTTTGCGCCCTGATTGTGAAGAGCAT
>JAJBTJ010000282.1 GCA_020860905.1 Parabacteroides sp.
ATATAAAAACATACATATAAATTGATATAATCTTACGATATACCGGTTTTTTTACTCTTTATTAATACTGCAACGAAAAGCATTCTTCATTCGTAACTGTTTTACTATCAAACAAAAAAACGAACAACTCCGCTTCTGTTACACTATAAGGAGTTTATATACAAGCGATTAGTTTTCGAACTCATCTTCACCCATATAGTAATAGGCAATAAACCAACCGCTTATATAGTAAACTACGCTTACGTAACAGGTAGTATCCGAGTTAAAAAGAGAGGATGAAGCAAAAGTAGGTTTAAATACTAAAAAGGGGAAGAATGAAGAAATCGATCTTTACAGGCATATTGATTTTAGCGACCGCTTTGCTGGCATACGGCCAGGAAGCGGCGGTTAAAACCAATCTTTTATACGACGCGACGACCACGCTCAACCTCGGATTCGAATTCGGGACGGGCACTAAAAGCACACTGGAAATTTCCGGGAACTACAACCCGTGGAAATTCGGCAAAGCCCGGTGGAAGCACGTGCTGGTGCAACCGGAGTACCGGTACTGGTTTTGCGAAAAGTTCAACGGCAGCTTCCTGGGCGCCCACGCCCTGTATGCCCATTACAACGTAGGCGGCTTATCGTTTAACGACAACATCCGGCACAACCGCTACCAAGGCGACTTGTACGGAGGCGGTGTCTCGTACGGTTACCAGTGGATACTGAGCGACCGATGGAACCTCGAAGTAACCATCGGGGTAGGCTACGCCCGGCTGGCCTACGACAAATATCCCTGCGCCGGTTGCGGAAGCAAAATCAAATCGGACCACCGCAACTATTTCGGCCCCACGAAAGCGGGCATCAGTATCGTATACATTCTTAAATAAACCTGTACGACATGACAATCAAAACCTTATACATAGGATGCATGGTAGCGGCCTGTTGCGTAACCGCACCGGCACAAGTGCAGACGCGCGTTCCGGCAGAACCGCTGCGGATAGAACAAAACTACCTCGGCCGGGAAGGCGACTCGTTACGCCTCCGGTTTACGGCCGACTATTCCGGACTGGCCGTCGCGCCGCAGGAGCAATTGGTTCTACAACCGCTCCTGATACGCCGTACCGACACGGTAAAGTGGCCGCCGGTACTGCTTACCGGCTATAAACGGATGAAAGCCAACCACCGGAAAGAAGCGCTCGGCTATCCGGACGAGAGGACGCAACCTTACCGGCAAACCATCCGGGCGGAACGAAACCGGAACAACAAGATACAATACGACGCAGCCATCCCCTTCCGGCCCTGGATGAACGGGGCGCAAGCGGAACTGGCGGCCGAGCTTTCCGGATGCGCAGACTGCCGCCGGGAGCTTTCGCCGGTTCCGTTAGGAACGGTAACCGACCGGACGCCTGAATATGCGCCCCAGGTAATGTTTATCGTTCCGGAAGTGGAACCGGTAAAGAACAGGACAGAAAAAGGGGAAGCCTTTTTAACTTTCCCGCAAGGCCAGGCAGTTATTTTAACCGGCTTAGGAGACAACGCCGGCGAACTCCGGAAATTAGACACCCTCGTGGGCGAGGTAGTAACCGACCCCAACTGCGACTGCCAGGGCATCGAATTGATAGGATACGCCTCGCCCGAAGGCAACTACGCTTATAACACCCGCTTATCGGAAGCGCGCGCCCGCTCCCTGAAAACCTACCTGGAGAAAAAGCATACCGGCGCCCGCTGCCCCTTCTCGTCCGAGGGACGCTCGGAAGATTGGGAGGGAGTGCGCCGGTGGGTAGAGCAATCGACCCTGCCCTACCGGCAGGAAGTAATCGGCATTATCGGGGAAGTGGAAAACCCGGACGCCCGCGACGCCCGTATCAGGCAACTCGACAACGGCGCCACCTACCGCATACTGCTCGAGCAGGCTTATCCCCCGTTACGACGGGTAGATTGCGTCCTGCACTATACGGTTGTTCCGTTTACGCCGGAAGAAGGGAAAAAAGTATTACGAACAGCCCCGCAACAACTCAGCCTGAACGAGCTGTTCCTGATTGCCGAAACCTACCCGGCCGGCTCGCGCGAATTTAACGAAGTATTCGAAACGGCTGCCCGGTATTACCCCGACAACGTAGCCGCCAACAACAACGCTGCCGCAGCAGCCTTGCTCGAAGGCGACCCGCAAAAGGCGCGCCGTTACCTCGACCGGACAGGAGAAGCGGCCGCCGCCCAGAACAACCGGGGCGTATGGCTGCTGATGGAAGGGCATATCCCGGAAGCCAAAGCCTGTTTCGAAAAAGCGAAAGCGTACGGAAGCAAAGAAGCGGAGAACAATTTACAGCAAATGAAATAAAAAGCAGGTATACAAAATAGGTACAAGTTTGACAAACTCGAATGCGATGATGATGAATAAAATGATGAACAAATTGAGTATCGGAGCGTTGTGCCTGCTGGCACTCGGCGCCTGTTCCGACCGCAACGACCGATTACCGGAAACAGACGGAACCCCGGACACGGAGAACGGCGCGGTTGCCGAAGGCGAGAAAGTAGCCGTTACCTTCCGCACGCCCCTTCCGGCAAGCGCCCAGGTTACGCTTACGCCCGAAGTACATATCTTCCGCAAGAACGGAAACGACTTTTTATACGAACAAACCATCCGGGAAGGATGGAGCGAAGGAAAAGCCACCGCCCGGCTGGCGCCCGACGTATATAAATTCCTGTTCGCCGCCTCGTACGGGAACAACACCCGGCTTACCCCCGGGCAGCTTACGGCCGCCGTACGGTTCGACGAGGTAGTTTTCCTCAACCGGAAAGACGACGACGGCACCCTTCTGCCCGCCGACGAACTGTATTTACAATACCCGGACGGAGAAGGGACGACGGCCTGTTCCGTGCAGGCCGACGACACCGTAAACTGCCTGATGAAACGGGCCGCAGCCAAACTGCAAGTAAGGATAGAACATTACGAACGGCAAAACGGCACGGCTACCCTTATCCCCTATACGGCCGCTACCTATCCGCTGAAAAACGACCTGGCTTCCATCGACGTTACGTTTACGGGAGCAGGCGAAGGATACACGCCGGCCGGCGGATACGGCTACGGAACCACCCGGTTCGCACTTAATCCGGCACTGGCCGTTTTCAGCGACGACGGAGCCGCTACGATAGACGGGCCGTTTCTGTTTCCTCCCGCACCGGGAAGCGGACAGCAAGCCGTCCGGTTCGACCTCCGCCTGGCGACCGGCACCACCCTGCCCGGCGAGACGCTCGCCTGCGAAATCACGGAAGGAGTAGCCTTGAAACGGAACTACCTGCTCCGGCTTACCTTGAGAATTTATACAGACTCGACGCCGCCCGACATACCGGATGTGCCGGATACCCCCGACGTACCGGACATTCCGGACGTACCCGATGTGCCCGATGTTCCGGATATTCCGGATGTTCCGGACGAACCCGACGTGCCTGTCGACATCCGCATCCAGGCGGACATAATCCCGATTACCGCCGAAACGGCCGGCGACGAAGGAATGTGGTACTAACAAAACAATACGAATACGAATGAAACGAATATATAACACACGAATCGCCGGATGCATCGCCTGCATTTCCGGCCTGGCAGCGCTTTTCGCCTGTAGCGACGAACACGAAGCGTCGTCCGCTCCCGAAGCCGCCGGAACGTTACCGGTTTCGGTGCGTACGGTAGCCGGAAACAGCGCCGCACCGGGGCTGACCACCAAAATGTACATTTTCGAAACAGCAGCCGGAACGAAAGATTACCGTCTCAAAGACAGCCTGGTGCTGGCCGGAACAGACGGACAATACCAATTCGCCCCGGAAGAAATGAGAACCTCCGATTACCAGTTCCTTTTCCTCACCACGCCGGCCGAAACGCCGGAAATCGCCCTGTCAGGACGAAACGGCGCCGGGTTGACCGGAGAAACGCACTGGAACGATACCCTGTTTATCGTCCGGAGCCAGGCAGAATTGAGCCCCTACAACTATTACAGCGTAGAAGACATTCCGGGCGCGCGCCTGCTGGATACGAAAGCCGTCGAAACCACGTTGCAGCGGCTGGTCGGGCAAATGGTCTTCGCCTTCTTCCGTACAGCCGAAGGGGGTGGCGTGGAGCAGCCGGCAAGCATCGTGTCGGACCAGGTAAGCTCGGTAATCGACCGGGTATACGAAATAACGGTTACCTATGCGAACCCGGAACAAGCGTTGCGGCTGGATGCCGACGGACAAACACACCCGGCCGGCATTACCGCCAAAAGCCTGGTACAAACCATCGCGCCGCAACAAGACGAGGCTTATAAAACCGGCCTGCCGCAACCGGATAACCACCTGCTCGCATACGGCGACGGAGTACGGGGAGCGGTACGGATAGAAGGCCCTTGTTTCTTCCCCTCGGAAGAGAACATGCAGGTTGCGTTGCTGTTCCGCTACTACGACACGACGCCGGTAACAAACCCGGACGGCACTTTGCGGTACGAAAAGAAGGAACTGCCGCTCCGCCTTACCGACTACGCGCAAACGGAAGCGCTGAAAATCATTCCGGACTACATCACCCTCAGCAAAGGGGGCATCCGGTGCGACCGGATTATCGACGTACCGGTTACCGCCTCGCTGCAACTGGTACTGGACTGGGACACGAATAATCACCTAAAATGAAAATAGATATGGCAAAATACATATTCCTGTTCGTTTTTATTTCCGGCCTGTTTTGGGCGTGCGAGCAAGACGATGCGCCGGGCGTACGGAACGACGAGCCGGCGGAAGGCGCCGTACCGGTAAACTTCAAACTGCAACTGAACGGCACCCCCGACATAGAAACTGGCACCGGATACATCCCGATGACTAAAGCGGCCGGCACGATAAAAACCGGGCTGTATAAAGATTACAAATACGTACTGTTGAAAAAAATAGAAGATTCGTGGTACATAGAGGCAATCGGAAACTCCCAGCTCGAAACTACCGGGCCCGGATATACCCCCTGGTGGGATATCGAAATAAAAGGCGACGGCCCGATAGGCGACCTGGCGATGGAACTGCGACCGGGCACCTACAAACTCGCCGTATTCCTGAATTCCCGGTGTGTGCAATGGGACAACACGGTAAAACCGGGCGACCGGGTATATACCGAAGGTAAAGCAGGCGAACGCTATCCTCGCATTTGCCGGTATATCTACAATACGTACGCTCCCGGCTGTGTTTTGCTCTCCCGCGAGTTATTTACGGGGTCGGCAAACTTTATCGTAGAAAAGAACGGTGACCTCCATACCGAGGCGTCCGGCCGGGAACCGGCCGTTACGCTGACACGGAAAGTAGGACAATTCCAGGTATTGCTGAAAAAAACAGAGGGGAAAGGCCCGAACGACTATTCGTTCGGAAATACCCAATACTTTATGCGAGCTGTTTTCCGCGCCCAGGGCGACGGCGTGTTTTGCGAAGGACTCGACGTAACCGGCATGCCCTACTCCGACCCGCAAAACCCCTGGAAAGAACTCCGCCTCTACGCCTCCGAGCATGCGTTTTCCTCGAAATGGCGTACCGATAAAGCCGGGCGCAAATACCGGATGGTGGAATTGAACAGCACCGACCCGGCTTTTTTCTTGTTCGCCGACCCGGATAAGCCGGAAGGCGTGCCTTACACCGTCGAAATCGAGAGCCTCACCGGTGCCTCGGGCTCCTATCCGTACGAGGGATTTCATTACGAAGGGGAACCGCTGACAGGCGTATTGAAAAACAACTCGGTAAGCGGAATCGCGCTGGAATGCGTGGAAGCACAGGAATACCAGGTAAAAATAGGAGTAGCGACCGACGGGAACGGACAGCCCCTGGCGCCGGAAGACTACCTGTTCAGCCCCTATTACCTGTGGAATCAAGACCAGGATGTTACAGAAGTAAACTGATAAGCTATGGATATAAAAATCATCACCTTCCTGTTATCGCTCCTGAGTTTGGGGGCGTGCATCAACGAAACGTTAGACCCGTGTCCGCCCGAACCCGGCAATCCGCCGGAAACCGGACACGTAAAGATAGACCTGTACGTGGAAAAGTTCCGTAACGCGAGCGACGACCCGCTGGCCTCGCGCGAGGCGGCATTCAACCTGCGTTTGCAGGATATATGCTATTACCTGTACCAGGGCGACCGGCTCATCGGGCAGGGTGTGGTAAACGACCTGTCGGCCTACAGCGCGCCGGCATATGTGTTCGACTTCTCCTCGCTGGCGTGGGGCGACTATACGCTGGTAGCGATGAGCAACTGCCAGGCCGCGGGCGTGCTTACCGGGACGGGCGCCGACCGGAACGAGTTCATGCTCCATTATCCGGGCGCCGATAGCACTGCCGATTTCTTTACCTGCGTATTCCCGTTTACGGTAAACTGCAACTGCGAGCAGACCTTCGAGGCAGCCTTGCAACGGGCGCACGGGGTGGTGCGCTCTCGGTTCGTCAACCTGCCCGGCAACATTACGGCCGCCGAAGTAACGCTCGACCGGGTATACGGGCAAAAAACGGTTTGCGGCGACTACGGGGGCGACCCCATAGAAGCGACGCGGCATTTCCGGATAACACCGGTTACACGCGCAGCGGCGCCCGATTACGTAACCGGAACGTTCTCCACCGTAGCCGGGCAGCATTCTACCTACCGGCTGAGACTGTATGCCGGCGACTCCGCCGAGCCGGTATTCGACCGGGCAATCCCGGATACGCTGCAAATCGAGCGGAACCAATTAACCGAAATCACCACGACCTTCCATACCGACGCCCAGGAACACATCGTTTCGTTCGAAGTAACGTTCGACACCGGCTGGGACGGCACTACGGAAGGGAGCGGCCAACCGCAATAAATCCACCCCGCGCTTATCCGGTTCCCCGCGAAAACGGAAGGGGGCATCCGTACCGGTTTTTCATCCGCGTACACCTTCCGTTTCGCCGGGCGCCCCACGCTAAAAATCACGGCAATAATTTCGCTATATAGATAATTATCACTATATTTGTTAGCTTTTTAAGAAACCGTTGCACAGGTTGCGGCGCCAATCGCGCACGCATCCCGGGCTGTTTTACAACACATTGATTAATAGTGATTTTTAAAGGATATAGAACCCATGAGTGATGAAAGAAAGAATACGACAAACGCGTATTCAGCCGACAGTATCCAGGTACTCGAAGGATTGGAAGCCGTCCGGAAACGGCCGGCCATGTATATTGGCGATATCAGTGAAAAAGGACTCCACCATCTGGTTTACGAAGTGGTCGATAACTCCATCGACGAAGCGTTGGCCGGATATTGCGACCACATAGACGTAACCATCAACCCCGACAATTCGATCGAGGTGAGCGATAACGGGCGCGGAATCCCCGTCGACCACCACGAGAAAGAAAACAAATCGGCCCTCGAGGTAGTGCTTACCGTACTGCATGCCGGCGGTAAGTTCGACAAAGGCTCGTATAAGGTTTCCGGCGGGTTGCACGGCGTAGGCGTATCGTGCGTAAACGCCCTCTCCACCTACCTCCGGGCGGAAGTATGCCGCAACGGGAATATCTACATGCAGGAATACTCGTGCGGCATCCCCTCGCACGGAGTGGAAATCGTCGGGAAAACCGACCGTACGGGTACCACCGTCACCTTCAAGCCCGACAGTTCCATCTTCACCGTAACCGAGTACAAGTACGACACGCTGGCCACGCGCCTGCGCGAGCTCTCGTTCCTGAACGCCGGCATCACCCTCACGCTTACCGACAAGCGCGTGTTGAAGGAAGACGGCTCGTACAAATCGGAAACGTTCTTCTCCAACGAAGGGCTGAAAGAATTCGTGCGGTACATCGACAAGGCCAAGGAGCCGCTTATCGAAAATATCATCCACATCATCACCGAAAAGCAAGGCATCCCGGTAGAAGTGGCGATGACCTACAATACCTCGTACAACGAAAACGTATTCTCGTACGTAAACGACATCAACACCATCGAAGGCGGTACGCACCTGGCGGGATTCCGCCGCGGGCTCACCCGTACGCTGAAGAAATACGCCGAAGACTCGAAGATGCTCGAAAAGGTGAAAGTGGAAATCACCGGCGACGACTTCCGCGAAGGGCTTACGGCCGTTATCTCGATTAAAGTAGCCGAGCCGCAGTTCGAAGGGCAAACCAAAACCAAGCTGGGCAACAACGAGGTGATGGGCGCCGTAGACATGGCCATCGGCGAAGCGTTGGGCAACTACCTGGAAGAAAACCCGAAAGAAGCCAAATCCATCGTCGACAAGGTGATTCTGGCCGCCACCGCCCGGCAGGCCGCCCGCAAGGCACGCGAGATGGTGCAGCGCAAATCGCCCCTCTCAGGAGGCGGGTTGCCCGGCAAGCTGGCCGACTGCGCTTCGAAAGACGCGGCCATTTGCGAGCTGTTCTTAGTGGAAGGAGATTCGGCCGGCGGTACGGCCAAGCAGGGACGCGACCGGAACTTCCAGGCCATCCTGCCGCTGCGGGGTAAAATCCTGAACGTGGAGAAAGCCATGCCGCATAAAGTGCTCGAAAGCGAAGAAATTAAAAACATCTATACGGCCTTAGGCGTGACCATCGGCACGGAAGACGACTCGAAAGAACTGAACATCAGCAAGCTGCGCTACCACAAGGTAATCATCATGACCGATGCCGACGTGGACGGAAGCCACATCGCCACGCTGATTCTCACCTTCTTCTTCCGCCACATGCGCCCGCTGTTGGAAAAGGGATACGTATACATCGCCACCCCGCCCCTCTACCTGTGCAAGAAAGGGAAAACCGAGGAGTACTGCTGGACCGACCAGCAACGGCAAACCTTTATCGACAAGTACGGAGGCGGTAACGAAAACCAGATTCATACGCAACGGTACAAAGGTTTGGGTGAAATGAACGACCACCAGTTGTGGGATACCACGATGAACCCCGAGAACCGCACCTTGCGCCAGGTAACGCTGGAGAACGCGGCCGAAGCCGACTCGATTTTCTCCATGCTGATGGGCGAAGACGTAGGGCCGCGCCGGGAGTTTATCGAAGAAAACGCCACCTACGCCAATATCGACGCTTAACGCATTTACATTCCCTATGAATATTCATAAAGTCCTTCCTCCGGATTTAGGCCTTTTATACCGGGAGCTCGATGCTTCGGCGCCCGCTCCCGCCGGTACGCAGCCGCCGCGTATCGGATTATCGGCCAACCTGAAGGAAGGACTTTCGTGTGTAGCGACGCCGTACATCGACGCCGTACTCCGGGCTGGCGGCGCCCCGGTAATCATCCCGGTAACGGCCTCGGCCGAGGCGCTCGCCTCGCTACTCGAAACGATAGACGGGCTGCTCCTGACGGGCGGCGGCGACATCAACCCGCTCTATGCCGGCGAAGAGCCGCTCCCGCAATTAGGCGAAGGCAACTCGCTGCGCGACCAGTACGATTTTACGCTGCTCCGGCTGGCGGCCGACCGGCAAATCCCAGTATTCGGCATCTGCCGGGGGCAACAGGTAATCAACCTGGCGTACGGCGGCACGTTATACCAGGACATTTACGCCCAACGCGAAGCAACCACCTGCAAGCACAGCCAGGAAGCCCCCCGGAGCGAAGGCTCGCACACGGTTTCCGTCCGGCCCGGCACCTCTTTGTATACGCTTTTGGGCGAACGCGCCATCGTGAACTCGTTCCACCACCAGGCCGTGAAAGAAGCGGCGCCGGGATTCCGGGTAACGGCCGTATCGGCCGACGGGCTTATCGAGGCGATGGAGTCGGCGGTTCCCTACCGGGATATATTCAGCGTGCAGTGGCATCCCGAAGCGATGGCGGCGGCCGGCGACCCGGCGATGCTGCGCCTGTTCGGAAAACTGGTAGCGCAAGCCCGGCTGTACAACCGGGCCAAGCGGGTGCATGCGCAGTGCATCACGCTCGACTCGCACTGCGACACCCCGATGCTGTTCGCCGAAGGGGCCTCCCTGCACCGGAAAACCGCGGCAGGGCGGGTAAACCTCCCGAAGATGTTCGAAGGAAAATGGGATGCGGCCTGCGTGGTAGCCTACATCCGGCAGGAAGCGCGCGACGACGCCTCGTTGCAACAGGCAACGGAAAAAGCGGCCGCCCTGCTCGGCGAAATCAAACGGCAGGCGGAGGCATGCAGCGAAACGGCGGCCATCGCCTATACGCCGCACGATGTGGCGCGGATTAAAAAAGCGGGGAAAAAAGCGTTGCTGCTCGGCATCGAAAACGGCTACGCCATCGGGAAAGAGTTGGCGAACCTGGCCCGTTTCAAAGAGACGGGCATCGTATATATGACGCTTTGCCACAACGGCGACAACGATTTGTGCGACTCGGCCAAGGGGGATGCGGAATGGAACGGACTGAGCCCGCTCGGACGGGAGGCGGTTCGCGAAATGAACCGCCTGGGTATCGTGGTGGATGTATCGCACGCTTCGGAAAAGACGTTTTACGACGTGCTGGAAACGAGCTGCGTTCCTATCGTAGCCTCGCACTCGTCGGCGCGGGCGCTTTGCAACCACCCGCGTAACCTCGACGACGACCAGCTCCGGGCCATCGCCGCCCGCGGGGGCGTGGTGCAGGTGTGCCTGTACAACGGCTTCCTGCGCGAAGACGAACAAGCCGCCATACCCGACATCGTAGCGCACATCCGCCACATCGCCGGGATAACGGGCGTAGCGCATGTAGGCCTCGGCTCCGATTTCGACGGCGGCGGCGGCATTCCGGGCTGCGACGGCTCCAACGAGCTGATTAACGTAACGAAGGCGTTGCTGGAAGCGGGCTTCACCGAAGACGAGCTCGAAAAGATAGTAGGGGGAAACTTCCTCCGGGTAATAGAAACGGCACAAGCTGCCTCTTTAAAACAAACGATATGAACATGTGCGTAAAACTGATATACCTGTTTTGTATGGTGTCGCTATTGGGTTGCAAACAGCCGGGAAACACTACGGCCGGCGATGTGCAGGAAAAGGTAACGGCTGCGCCGGCTTTCAACGCCGACAGCGCCTATGCCTGTATTGAAAAGCAGGTAGCCTTCGGCCCGCGCGTACCGAACACCGAAGCGCACCGGGCCTGCGCTGCTTACCTGGCGTCCGAGCTGAAACGCTTCGGAGCCGAGGTGAAGGTACAGGAGGCTACCCTGAAGGCGTACGACGGCACGCCGCTGCAAGCGCAGAACATCATCGGCTCGTACAACCCGGGCAACAAGAGCCGGGTGTTGCTGTTCGCCCACTGGGACAGCCGCCCGTATGCCGACCACGACCCGGACCCGGCCAACCACCGCACGCCCGTATTAGCGGCCGACGACGGGGGAAGCGGCGTAGGGGTGCTATTAGAAGCAGCGCGCCAGTTCGGGCTGAAAAACCCGGGCGTGGGGGTCGACATCCTCTTCTTCGACGCGGAAGATTACGGCACGCCCGAGTTCCATACGGGCCCCTATACGGAAAACAGTTGGTGCCTCGGCAGCCAGTTCTGGGCGAAGAACCCGCACGAACCCGGCTACAAGGCCGATTTCGGCATCCTGCTGGATATGGTAGGCGCCCGGAATGCCGTATTCTTCAAAGAAAGCACGTCGATGCGCTACGCGCCGGCAATCGTGGAAAAGGTATGGACTACCGCCCGCAACTTAGGGTACGGCCGGTATTTTATCAACGCCCGGGGCGGCGGTATCACCGACGACCACGAATATGTAATCAAGGGGCGGAATATCCCGTGCATCGACATTATCAATTACGACCCGGAGTCG
Source organism: Parabacteroides sp. (assembly GCA_020860905.1). Lineage (GTDB taxonomy): Bacteria > Bacteroidota > Bacteroidia > Bacteroidales > Tannerellaceae > Parabacteroides_B. Next base: position 11,703 of record JAJBTJ010000282.1, read on the forward strand.
GAAAACGGCTTCGCCCCGCACTGGCATACGGTAAACGACTCGATGGCCAACATCGACCGGGAAACGTTGAAGGCCGTAGGCCAAACGGTGCTGGAGGTTGTATATAATTACGATAACCGGAAGTAACCCGTACGCCGGACGTGCTTCCATTTAAATGTATAAGCAATGACTATCAACGAAAAGCAGGACGAGATTATCGAAGAGTTTGCCGCTTTCGACGACTGGATGGATAAATACGCGCTCCTGATCGACCTGGGGAATGCGCTTCCCCGGCTGGATGACAAGTACAAAACGGAGAGCAACCTGATAGAGGGTTGCCAGAGCCGGGTATGGCTACAGGCGGATTACGAGGGCGGACGCATCGTATTCCGGGGCGAAAGCGATGCGGTGATTGTAAAGGGCATCGTTTCGTTGCTGATTAGCGTACTTTCGGGACATACGCCGCAGGAAATACTGGATGCGGAGTTGTATTTTATCGACAAAATAGGCTTGAAAGAGCACCTTTCGCCTACGCGCTCGAACGGCCTGGTGGCCATGGTGAAGCAGATGCGCTTGTATGCCCTGGCTTTCCGCGCCAAAGAGCAAGAGGCGGGGAACTGAGCAAGCGATTCGGGCACGGCAGCGGCACGGAAACACGGAGATTCTTACTGAAATACCCGGTGTTTGCGTGCCGCTTTGTTTATGGCGGCCTCCTTTTCTTCACAGCACACGAACCCGGCGATTCCAGCCGTCCGTTTCCCCATGCCGGGGGAGTAAACAACCTACCCTTCCCGAAGAGCATGCACTACCTCCGTCACGTGCCGGATACCCGACGTTACGAAAGGAGCGCGTAACCGGCGCGCCTGCACAACGGCAACAGGGTACGGCAAACGCCGGCGGTTCGTATAAAAGGCAAGGGAGGCGCGCTGCCCATTCTCCGGCACGTCGTACCCTGACGGGAGCCGTCCGCATAAAACGAAGGGGATGGATAGCCGCCATACCGCCGGGAAAACGGCGGCTTTACGGGTTGCCGGCGGCTTCGAACTTCAGCGTGAGTTGCTCGGGAAGCAGGGTGAAGGTTTTGCGGTGGAAGGGGGTGATGCCGTAAGCGCGGATGGCCTCGCGGTGGGCTTTCGTGGGATAGCCTTTGTTCTGCTCCCAGTGGTATTTATCATTGTAGGCGTGCAGTTGGAGCATGTAATCGTCGCGGTAGGTTTTGGCCAGGATGGAAGCGGCGGCAATCGAAAGGTACTTGCCGTCGCCTTTTACCACGCAGGTATGGGGGATGCCGGGGTAGGGATTGAAGCGGTTGCCGTCGATAAGCAGGTGCTCCGGGCGCACGGCCAGCGAGTCGACGGCCCGGTGCATGGCCAGGAAAGAGGCGTTGAGGATATTGATGCGGTCGATTTCCTCGGGCGAAACGATGCCGACCGCCCAGGTCACGGCTTCGCGCTCGATAAGGGGGCGCAGGGCATAGCGGCGTTTCTCGGAGAGCTGTTTCGAGTCGTTGAGCTCTTTGCACCGGAAATCTTTCGGCAAAATCACGGCGGCGGCGAACACGGCGCCCGCCAGGCAGCCACGTCCGGCTTCGTCGCAACCGGCTTCGAGCAGGGTTTCGCTCAGGTAAGGTAACAGCATAGGGGTACGGCGTTAAAACATAGCGGCGACGCGTTTCACCGCGTCGATAAACACGTCTATTTCTTCTTTCGTATTATAGAACGAGAACGAGGCGCGCACGGTGCCTTCCACGCCGAGGCGCTGCATAAGCGGCTGGGCGCAATGGTGCCCGGTACGCACGGCTACGCCGAAGCGGTCGAGCAGCATTCCCATGTCGTACGGATGGATGTCGCGCACCAGGAAAGAGAGCACGGCGCCTTTATGGGGGGAGGTGCCGAAGATACGCACCCCTTCGATTTCCTGCAACCGGGCGGTAGCATAGCGCAGCAACTCGTCTTCGTACGCAGCGATGGCGTCCATCCCGAGGCCGGAAACGTACTGCAACGCCCGCGCCAGGGCGGTGGAACCGATGTAATCGGGGGTGCCGGCCTCGAACTTGAAGGGGAGCTCGCCGAACGTGGTTTTCTCGAACGACACGGAGGCAATCATCTCGCCTCCTCCCTGGTACGGGGGCAGCTTGTCGAGCCACTCTTCCTTGCCGTACAGCACGCCGATGCCGGTGGGGCCGTAAATCTTATGCCCGGAGAATACGTAAAAGTCGGCGTCCAGGTCGCGCACGTCTACCCGGAGGTGGGGCACGGCCTGCGCTCCGTCGATAAGTACGGGCACCTGGCGCCGGTGCGCCTCGGCGATGATTTCTTTTACGGGGTTGATAGTACCGAGCACGTTGGAAACGTGGGTGAGCGAAACGAGCCTGGTGCGCCCGGAAAAGAGGGAGCGGAACGCTTCCATATCGAGCTCGCCGTTATCCGTAACGGGCACTACCTTCACGGCGATGCCTTTGCGGGCGGCCTGGATTTGCCAGGGCACGATGTTGGAGTGGTGCTCCATCTGGGAAAGAATCACTTCGTCGCCGGGCTGCATACAGGCGTCGGCAAAGGTGGAGGCGACGAGGTTGATAGACTCGGTGGTGCCGCGGGTGAACACGATTTCCTTCGGGTCGCCCGCGTTGATAAACCGCTGCACCGTGCGGCGCGCTTCTTCGTGGGCCTCGGTGGCCGCCTGGCTCAGGAAATGTACGCCGCGGTGGATATTGGCATTTACGTTATAGTAGTCGGCTTCGATTTTCTCCACTACGCAGCGGGGTTTCTGGGTGGTGGCGGCGTTATCGAAGTAAATCAAGTCTTTATCGTACACTTTCCGGGAAAGGATGGGAAAATCGCTCCGGATGGCTGGTATATCTAACATAGCTTTCGTTATTTGCTTTTCTTTCAGGCTTCAAACTTAAAGAAAAATATCCGATTAGCCTAACAAGAACGGCTTACTTTTCCCCTCGCTCGCACGGCTGTCCGTTTTTCGTTTTGTCTTTCCCGCGCAGCCGCTGTACCTGCACGAACCGCAGCAGTACGATGACGAATGCGGTGGCGCCCAGCATCACGAAGTAGTCCGACCAGGCGATATGGGGGTTGCGCGCCGGCCAGGTAACCAGGCCGACGATAAGCAAATAAAGGAAAAGCAATGCGGTAGTAAAATTAATCCGTTTCATTTTCGGTTCTGTTTAAACGTGGGCCGTACCGGCTATCGCCCGGAATGCCTGCGGGTGCTCCCGGATTCTTCCGGCCGGAAAGCCTGCTTCGCCGGAAAAAACGCATCGCCGTACATCAGCGGGCTGCCGCATCCGTGGCGGAAAGCAAGGTCCCTTCGCCAGAAACCCGGACGTTGTGCCGGAAAGGTTCAGCCTCGGCAGAGGCGAAAAGAAGGCCTTCTTTCTGCCTGGCGGATGCCCCGGGTTTCTCCGGGAGGCACGTCGTGCTTCCGGCCGGGAAAGTCTTCGCCGCCGGAAGTGCGGTGTTGCGTCAACGATTCTTTTTTAAAAGAACCGGGAACTCCCTTTCTTCGCCGCCGGTATCCACGCGGAGCCTGTACGCTCCGTCTTCTGCCGACAGCACCGAACACGAATCGCCCGCCGGAAGCCAGAGACGTTGCCGAACCCGGCCGTTTCCGGCGACGAGGCAAACACACGTGCGGCGCGGCAAGCCCCGCATGTACAACCGGTCGTTTTCGGTATAACAAGCAAGCGGCGGCTGTTGTTCGGCCCCGGCTTCTACCATCCGGAACAGCAGGGCGAACCGGCCAGCCTCCTCCCCGGCCGGCGCCGGGAACGTATAGGCGCGCCGGGAAACGAGCGAAACGGTATCGGAAAGCAACCGGTCGACCAACCACACGTCGCATAGCCCCGCGACGTCACGCACGGAACCGCCCGACAAGGTGTACCGGCCTGCTCTGCCGAGGGACAACACGAGCGGCACGGCAACCAAATCTTTTCCGAGCCTCTTTACAGCCCACCGCTCCCGGCCGTCCGGCGAGCAGGCGGCCACTTGGGGCACTTCCTTACGCAGGCTCATCCATTTATAGGCGTGGCTCCGGGTTAAAGGGGGCTCACCGGAGGCGGGCGCAAAAGAAAAGCGCACGTTATCCGTATACCGCCCGTCGGTTAAGCGTACCTCGAAGCCCGGCGCTGCGTCCGGCTGTACGCTACTGCCGGCCTGGGGCGGCGTATAGTCGAGTTGCAGGGAGCAGGCTTGTTCTGTTTTCAGGAAGAATGCGCCGAACGGCGGAATCACTCCGTCGCTGCCGGTTTCGTACACCTGGTAGGTAACGCCGTCGTAATAATACAGGTATTCGCCCACGCCCGGTATTCCTGCCAACGCGCTTACCGGCAGCGGCGCCGGGAAGGGATTGCCGCACAAGAACCATCCGCTGTGGAGCGACGCGGCTTCTGCGTTGCAGGCATAGAAGGGAACGGCCACGGATGCCGTTTTGCCGAACGAGGCGGCGACGGCGCCCGAAGCGGACGAGAACACGATTCTGTCGGTCGAAGCGGCCGGGTCTAAGGCCACCAGGTAGCCCTTGTTTTTCTCGAATACGGGTTTCGACGAAGAGAGGCCGCTGCCTACCGTAACCCAATTGCCGGTAGCGGAGGCCGTGGCGGCACGCCGCTGCGCATCGTACCGCTTCACGTAGAAATAGTCGCCGCCGTTATTGGGCTCGCCGTCTTTCAGGGTAGCGCCGGAGATGCCGGAGGCGTACACGTCGAACGGAAAGGAGATAAAGTACCAAACGCCTTTCTCCGGAAAGGTTTTCCGCACGCCTACCCGCTTTTCTACGTGTAAGTCGCCTTGATTCACCAGGTCGGTAGCGGTGGCGCCGACGGAATAAAAAACCAGGTTGCCTTGTATGTCGAGGCTGCCCGACGGGGCGATACGGAGGGTTCCTTCTCCGATGCTCACTTCCCGGCATGCCGTACTTCCGGTTACGCTGACCGTACCGGTTACCAGCGCCCGGCGCAGGCGGGCGGGCGGCAGATGCGTCCACCTGGCCGTGTCGTCCCAAGGGCCTGCGCCCGAAAAAAGGCTGTAGGTGGGTACCGAGCCTTCGGCAAAAACATAGTCGATGCCGTAAAAGCCAGCGGCTTGGGCGGAGTCGGGTACGGAAAAGGAAAGGTGCTCCGGGTTACCGGAAAAGTTAACAAATGTGTTCGCTTTTCCTATACAGGTACCGTAATCGAAGGAGCAAGGAAAAACCGGGTCGGGCAATACGGGAAGCCGCTTTGTTTCGGACGTACCGTTTCTATACCGGAGCGCTGCCGAAAGAACAGCGGTTCGGGATACGGAAAAGCCGGCGTGCAGCACTTTAACCACCACGCTGTCGTAGCCGGTTGCTTCGAGGGGGGCGAAATCGACTTTTCCGCCCACCGGGATTTTAAGGGAGTTGTTTCCGCATTGCTGTTTGGAGTCGTTGCGGGAAGCATTAAATACCTGTGCTCCGCCGCTTACGGTATACGGCCAGTTATCGGCGGCGGTTCCCTCGAAATTCTGGAGGCGAAACGTATCCCGGAGCAGGGGGTTGGCTACGGAGTGGACAAACGTGTTCCACTGGGCCGGCGCAACAGGCGCCTGGGCAGTGCTATCCGTCAGAACGCAGGATAAGAAAAAAAGGAGTGGCAGGAAATGTTCTTTTTTCATAAGTCAAAAGTTTCGGTTCGTATTGTGCCGGCAAATATACCAAAACAATCGGAATAGTTTATCCCGGTTCCCCAAGTAGATGACAAAAATTATTTTTAGATGGCAGAATAGCGGGATGGCTTTTCGCTAAAAAGCCGGTGTTGGCCGTTGCCACGACGGGGTTCTTTCTCGCTCGCCGCGAGGGCGTCTGCCGACGGCGCCTACCGGCGGTCATTTTTTATCT
>JAJBTJ010000183.1 GCA_020860905.1 Parabacteroides sp.
ATCTGAGGCCCGAGGGGCCATACGAAGTGGCCGGTGCTTTTCGGGGCTGGATAGGCGGAGGCTGGTAATCGAACGAATCCTCTTTCTTTTGTTCTGCTGTCTGAATTTAATTTTTGTCGTGTACTATGCCACCTGTAAAGAAACGTGCCTGTACTTTTGCATGGTAACATACATAGTACAGGCGCGCTCGTATCGCCGGAACGTTTCCCGGCTATTATCTTAACGAATACCGATACGTAATGGTTCCGCTTTGGTTATTCGTTCCGTTGATGCTGTTGAACCGGGCCCGTTTAGCCGCTTCGATCGCGCTTTTACGCATGGACGCATTGTCGATGTTCGTGCCTTTTCCGATTTCGGCGAAAATCACGTTCCCTTTCGGGTCGACTGTAATATTGATTACGATACGCCCTTCTTCCTGCGCCGTGTACGCCGGACGAGGCAAACCGCCCGCTCCGATAGAACGGCCGTCCAAAGCAAAAGAGCCGTAGCCTCCCGTTCCTTCGTTCGCACCGTGGTCGGAGTTGCCGAACGGGCTGCCCTGGTTTCCTTCTCCTGTAGAAGCGTCGCCCTGGCTGGTATTGTCGGCGCCGCCTATTCCGAAAGCTCCGGCCACCTTGTTCCGGATAGCCTCTTCTTTCTTACGCTGCTCTTCCTCCAGCCGTTTCTTCTCCGCCTCTTCCTTGCGCCGCCGTTCCTCTTCCTGTTTTTTCTTCCGTTCCTCTTCCCTCCGGGCTTCCTCTTTCTTTTTCGCTTCGGCCAGCGCTACGCTTTCTTCCAGGTCTTGCGTAATCACATCCTCTTTGGGCGTTTCTACCTTCGGGGCTTCTACCGGCGGGGGCGGAATCGTTTCCTGCGGTACCTGTCCGGTGGTTCTCGGCTCGAATGTGCCGGCGGCCGCCTGGATATTGCCGAAGTTAACCAGCACACCGCCGTCTTCGTCGGGAATCACGGTGGTAAGCACGGTAAAGAACAAAATCAGCAACAAGGCTGCATGAAATGCAACCGAGCCGGCCAGTGCGTATATGTCGTCTTTGTTGGGTTTCATTACGTTACCTTTGCGGACGGGTAGCGAGTACCATCTTGAATTTATTTTCGTTCGCGATGTTCAGTATTTTCACGATTTCTTTATACGGCACGGATTCGTCGGCATACAGCGCCACGAACATTTCCGGTTCCTTGGCGTAGCTTTCCTGGAGGAACGGAGTAATCTCGTTGAACGAAACCCGTTTTTCCCGCTGGCTGCCGAATGCCACGTAATAGTTCAGCTCCGCATCGATGGTTACCCGCGTCAGCGGTTTGGCCGCCGTCTGCTTTTTGGCTTGCGGCAGCGTTACCTTAATGGCGTTCGGAATCACCACGGTACTGGTTACCATAAAAAATATCAGCAACAGGAAAATTACGTCCGTCATGGAAGCCATGCTGAACGCCTCGTTTACTTTAGTTCTTCTTTTCAGGGCCATTTCGATTGCTTAGTTAGCCGGTTCGTTCAGCAAATCCATAAATTCCATGATACGGGCTTCCATTTTGTTCACTACATTGTCAACCTGCGATACCAGGTAGTTGTAGGCGAACAACGTGATGATACCCACTACCAGGCCGGCTACCGTGGTAACCAGCGCTTCGTATATACCGCTCGAAAGCAGCGTAACGTCTACGTTGCTGCCCGCGTTCGCCATATCGAAGAAGGCGCGTACCATACCGGTTACCGTTCCGAGGAAGCCGAGCATCGGTGCACCTGCGGCCGTAGTGGCGATTAACGGAAATCCCTTTTCCAGCTTGGCAATTTCCAGGTTTCCTACGTTTTCGATAGCTACCAACACGTCGTTCATGGGACGTCCCAGCCGGCTGATTCCTTTTTCGATCATGCGGGCCGAAGGAGTATCGGTTTGCCGGCACAAAGCAAGCGCCGAGTCGATTTTCCCTTCGTGGATATAATCCTTGATGCGGTTCATGAAGTTCTGGTCTTCTTTTCCGGCCCGGCGTATCACCAGCAAGCGCTGGATGAAAATATAAGCCGCCATCAACGACAAAACCAGCAGCACCACCATAATCCATCCGCCTTTGAAGGCCAGGTCCAGTACGTTCAGGTGGGCTTCGGCAGGAGCCGTAACGGTGGTAAACTCGGGCAACTGGCTGTCGGCTTGTGCGGCGGCAGCCTGTAAGGAAAGCAGAATATTCGTCATCATCGTTTTATTCGTTCGTTTTTTGTAAGCATTCTTTATAGAGAGCAATCGTTTTTTCAAGCCCGTAGTAAAGCGCGTCGCAAATCAGCGCATGGCCTATCGACACTTCGTCCACCCAAGGAATCGACTGATGGAAAAACGCCAGGTTTTCCAGGCTCAAATCGTGTCCGGCATTCACACCCAGTCCCAGATTCTTGGCCAGTTGGGCGGCCGTGATAAAGGGAGCCACTGCCGCGTCCCGGTCTTTCGGATAAAGGGCGGCATACGGCTCGGTGTAAAGTTCGATCCGGTCGGTGCCTGTTTTAGCGGCCAGCTCGATGGTTTCCGGGTCGGTACCTACGAAAATCGAAGTACGGATACCGTGCGAAGTGAATACGTCTACCAACTCGGTAAGCATGCCGGCATGTTCTTTCAGGTTCCAGCCCGCATTCGAGGTGAGAGCATCGGGCGCATCCGGTACCAGCGTTACCTGGGTAGGCTTTACTTTCAGTACTAGGTCGACGAACTTTTCGCCCGGATATCCCTCAATGTTGAACTCGGTTTTGATAAGCGGCTTCAAGGCATATACGTCGCTGTACCGTATATGCCGTTCGTCCGGGCGCGGATGAACGGTAATTCCCTGCGCTCCGAATTTCTCGCAGTCCCGCGCTACTTGAATCACGTCCGGCTGGTTTCCCCCGCGGGCGTTCCGTATGGTTGCTACTTTGTTAATGTTTACGCTTAAATTTGTCATTGTATATGATTAAACAAGTTGTATTTTTTGCCGATTGCCTGGGGTAAGTTTCTCTTAATGTTTTTAAACAGGTTCCATATCGCATTTAATGAAATATTTATCCACCTTTGCATGGATTGCGTGGCAAATTTAGCAGGATTTGGGGAAATTATAGAAAAATGTTGGTGAAAGATTTCATAACGCATCAAATTCCCTTGTTAAAAAGTTTTGAAACAGGAGAATATGCTTTAGCTCTGATGGACGATTTCAAATTGAAATATCTGCCGGTGCTGCACGAAGGCGTGTATCAATGTCTGGTGTCGGAGAAAGATATTTTTTCGATGCCGCGCCTCGACGGGCCGGTAGGGGTGCCGGTTAATTTTGCGCCGGCCGTTACGCCCGGGCATCATTTGTACGAAGTGCTCCGGCTGGTGGTAGGGTTCGACCTGAGCTTGCTCCCGGTGGTGAACGAAGACCAGGAACTGATAGGCGGCATCACCCGTTCGCGGTTGGTCGACGTGCTGGCCGAAATGTGCTCGGTGGAGCGCGAAGGGAGTGTGTTGGTGCTCGAAATGACGCCGCAGGATTATGTGCTTACCGAAATCGCCCGGATTGTGGAAAGTAATAATGCTCATATACTGAGCGTATTGTCGTCGCTCGATAAAACGACGGGCAAGTTAATCGTAACGCTGAAAATCGACTTGGAAGACGCTTCGCCTGTAATCCGCAGTTTCGAACGTTTCGATTATACCGTGCTGTATTATTTTATGAAGAAGGGCATGGTAGACGATTTATTGAAAAAACGGATGGACGAGCTGTTGTTCTATATGAATATGTAAAATAAAAAAGCTGCGTATGAAGAGGTTCCGGGTTTTGCCGGGGATCCCGGCGGAAATAAATAAGTGGATTTTCCGTAGCTTCGGTAGTAAAAAATAAACGTTGTAAGATATGAGAGTAGGAGTATTCGGAAGCGCACACCAGATAGAAAAGCAAAACCAGATCAAGCGGTTGTTCGAAACGCTCGAAGCCTTCGATTCGGAAGTATATGTCGACGGTCATTTTTATTCGTTCCTGGTGGATGTGTTGGATTACAAGCCGGCCGTGGCGGGCATATTGAACCGGGACGACGAAAGTAAGCTGGATGTGGCCCTGAGCGTGGGAGGCGACGGCACGTTCCTGCGCACGGCTGCCCGGGTAAGTAAAGAAGGGGTCCCTATCCTCGGAATCAATACCGGTCGCTTGGGGTTCCTGGCGGATGTGAACAACATGGACATCGAGCAAACGCTCGAAGAGGTGTTTAAAAATTACTATCGTATCGAAGAGCGTACGTTGTTGCGGTTGTACACCGAGCATCATGTTTTTCACGGCTATAATTATGCGTTAAACGAAATTGCCGTACTGAAGCGCGATACCTCTTCGATGATTACCATCCATACATGCCTGAACGACGAATACCTTACCTCGTACCAGGCCGACGGGTTGGTAATTGCTACTCCTACCGGTTCTACCGCTTATTCGATGAGTGTGAACGGCCCGATTATGCTGCCCCAGTGCACCGGTATCGTGTTGAGCCCCGTGGCTCCCCATAGCCTCAATGTGCATCCGTTGGTAATTCCCGACGATTATGTGATTACGCTTACGGTGGAGAGCCGCAGCAAGAATTTCCTGATTTCGCTTGACGGCCGTTCCGAGGTGTTTACCGCCGGCACGCAGCTTTCCATCCGGAAAGCGGATTTTACGACTAAAGTGATAAAACGGTATAACCATACGTTTTACCAAACGCTCCGCGAAAAACTGATGTGGGGCGCGGATGCCCGGGAAAGAAAATGACAAAAAAAGTCAGCTTCCCGTCGCGGCAAGCTGACTCTATAATAAAAAACGAAAGTTATGGCATGTTATTGAATTCCGCGTTCACGCAATTTCTTTTGCCAGTTCCAGGCCGAAACCAGCGTGTCTTCGAGGGTTTCTTTTGCCGTCCATCCCAATACCTGGTTGGCTTTTTCCGGGTTGGCCCATACCTTTTCGATGTCGCCTTCGCGGCGTCCCACGATTTTATGGGGCACTTTTACACCCGTCCCTTTTTCGAAGGTATTGATTAATTCCAGTACCGTTACGCCGCGGCCTGTACCTAAGTTGAATACTTCCACCCGGTCGTCCGATTTGTTTTCGAGCATCCGGTCCATGGCGATTACATGCGCCTTGGCTAAATCCACTACATTGATATAGTCGCGGATGCACGAGCCGTCGGGAGTATCGTAGTCGTTGCCGAACACGCTCAGTTCTTTACGGATACCGATAGCCGTTTGGGTAAGGTAAGGAATCAGGTTCTGCGGTACGCCGTTGGGCAACTCGCCGATTTCGGCCGACGGATGGGCGCCGATTGGGTTGAAGTAGCGCAACAGGATGCTTTTGAACGGTGCGCCTGCATGAATGGTATCGCATATGATTTCCTCGTTGATTTGCTTGGTATTGCCGTAAGGCGAAGTGGCCGGCTTGATAGGAGCGTTTTCCGTAACGGGAAGCTCGTCGGGTTGACCGTAAACCGTGCACGATGAAGAGAAAACGATTCCTTCGATACCGAATTCGGGCATCAGGTCGAGCAGGTTCAGTAAGGTAACGATGTTGTTACGATAATACTTGAGCGGCTGTTGTACCGACTCGCCTACCGCTTTGCTGGCAGCGAACAAGATAATGCCTTTTATTCCGGGATGAGCTTTCAAGGCTTCGCGCGTGCCCTCCTTGTCTTTCAGGTCGAGCTCGATGAAATCCGGACGGATGCCCGTAATTTTCTCTATCCCGTCCAGTACGTCGCGGTTGGAGTTCGATAAGTCGTCGATAATTACCACTTCGTATCCTGCATGCTGCAATTCCACTGTGGTGTGCGAGCCGATATAGCCCGTTCCGCCGGCTACTAAAATCTTCTGTTTCATGTGCGTGTTTATTTAGAATTTAAGCCAAACTATACGATGCCTGCGAATCCCATAAACGCCATAGCCAGTAAACCTGCGGTTATCAACGCAATAGGGGTTCCTTTCATTCCGTCGGGAACATTCGTCATTGCCAATTGCTCCCGTATCCCTGCAAAGATAATCAAAGCTAACGCAAATCCAATAGCCGTAGCCACGGCAAATGCTACGGATTGCACTAAATTATAATCTTTCTGGATTACCAGGATAGCTACGCCCAAAATAGCACAGTTGGTGGTAATAAGCGGCAGGAATACGCCCAACGCCTGGTACAGGGCGGGCGATACTTTCTTCAGCACGATTTCTACCATTTGCACCAGCGCCGCTATCACCAGGATAAACGAAATCGTTTGCATAAATCCCAATTCGAACGGGTCTAATACGAATTTCTGAATCAGGAACGTCACGATGGTGGCGATGGTGAGCACGAACATAACGGCGGCGCTCATACCGAGTGCCGTATCTACCTTTTTCGATACGCCTAAGAACGGGCATATCCCCAGGAACTGGCTCAGTACAATGTTGTTAACAAAAATAGCCGCTATAAATATGATGATGTATTCCATATCGAATGTTTTTTAAAGTTACGCTTTACGTAATTTGTTAACTAGGGCAATCAGGTATCCCAGGGCGATAAAAGCTCCCGGTGCGAGTACGAAAATCAGCGAGCCGAATTCTTCGGGCATAAACGTAAGTCCGAAGAACTTGCCGGTACCGAGTCCTTCCCGCATAATGCCGAGCAGCGTGAGAGCCAGCGTAAATCCCAGCCCGATGCCGATACCGTCGAAAGCCGATGCTACCACCTGGTTCTTGGCGGCGAACGCCTCGGCGCGCCCCAGTACGATGCAGTTTACAACAATTAGCGGAATAAACAAGCCTAAACTGGCGTACAAATCGGGTACGAATGCTTCCATCACCATCTGCACGATGGTTACGAATGTGGCGATAATCACGATAAAAGCCGGGATACGCACCTGGTCAGGAATCCACCTTTTCAAAGCCGAAATCACCACGTTCGAGCAAATCAGTACGAACATGGTAGCCAACCCCATACTCATTCCGTTCAGGGCGGAAGAGGTAGTTCCTAACGTGGGGCACATCCCCAGCAACAATACGAATGTCGGGTTTTCCCGAACGATGCCGTTTACTAAAATCTTGATATTATTCATTGTTTGCCTCCTTCCTCTGTCGAAGCCGTTTCGCCGGCAGGTGCTACTTGCTCTTCTCCTGCCTGCGGGGTGGCTCCTGTCATTCCTTCTGTTCCGTTACCGCGATAAGCACTGTAGGCTCGGTTGATAGCGTCTAAAAAAGCCCTCGACGAAATCGTCGCGGCCGTGATGGCATCTACATCGCCCCCGTCTTTGGCCACCGTAAGGTTTCCCCCGGCTAACGAGCGGCCTACGATACTTTGCCGGTTTTTATCTGTCCGGAACCATTCTTCCATCTTAGAACCCAACCCCGGGGTTTCGGCATGTTGGAGTACGGAGTAGTTGAGCAATTTCCCCTTCGTATCGAACCCGGCAATCACTTTAATGGTGCCTCCGAATCCTTTTTTCGTGTAGCTTTCAACGGCTACCCCTACTAACTGTCCGTTTTGTTTGGCCGGATAGATGGTCAGCGAGTCGCCTTCGGCGGTAGGCGCTTTGTATTGTTCCTCCGTGGGATTGTTATCGAAAGAAGGGGTGACTTTTTGTATGGCGGCTTGCAGTGCCGCCGCTTTACTGGTAGCGATAGGTTCCAGCGTAAACTGGTTTACCGCCGCTAATGCCGCCCCGGCGATAATACAGATACCGGCCAGCGACAGGAGCATATTGGGTAATGTCGATTTTAATTTCTCCATATTATTTCCCTCCGAAATGTTTAGGTTTCATATAGCTGTTGATAAGCGGCGTAAAGGCGTTCATAATCAGGATGGCGAACGACATGCCTTCCGGATACGAGCCGAACAGCCGGATAATCACTGTGAGCAATCCGATTCCCACGCTGTACACCACCATTCCTTTTTTACTCATCGGCGACGTTACATAGTCGGTTGCCATGAAGATGGCGCCCAGCAGCAGCCCGCCCGACAGCAATTGAACAAGCGGACTGACGTAGCGTACCGGGTCTATGGCGTGCATGATGCCGCTGAAAACGGCTACTGTAACCAGGATGGTTACCGGGATATGCCAGGTAATGATTTTACGTGCCAGCATAAATAGGAAGCCTAGAATCAGCGCGATGGCGCCTACTTCGCCCAGGCTGCCGCCCATGTGCCCGATTAACATATCCATAAACGACGGTAGGTCGGTTACGCCTTCTTGCAGGGCGCTCAGTACGGTAGCTCCGGTTTGAGCGTCGGTATAGGTCATGGGGAAATGTCCGGGAACCGGCCACGTAGTCATCTGGGCAGGGAACGAAATCAGCAGGAATACGCGCCCTACCAGGGCGGGGTTGAAGATGTTGTTTCCTAATCCGCCGAACGACATCTTCCCGATACCGATAGCAGCCAGGGCACCTATCAGGATAATCCATACCGGCAGGTTCGAGGGCAGGTTGAATGCCAGCAGCACGCCGGTGAGGATGGCCGAGCCGTCGCAAAGCGTCGGCTCTTCTTTCATCAGGAACTTCTGTATAAGGTATTCGAACAAAACGCAGGCACTTACCGAGGTAAGGGTTACGATGAGGGCGCCCAGCCCGAAATAATAAAGGGAGACTAAGAATGCCGGCACGAGGGCAATCAGTACTCCGTACATGTTTTTTCCTATGGTATCGCCCCCGTGGATGTGGGGGGAAGGGGATACGATTAATTTATTTTCCATGTTAGCTCTTTGTTGTTACGACTTTCTTGCCCGAATAATGCCCATTACCTTGCCTTTGCCCAGGCGGATAAAGTCGAGTAACGGCCGGTGGGCCGGACAGGTGAAACTGCACGAGCCGCATTCGATACAATCGGTGATATAATTTTTTTCGGCTATTTCCCAATTGGAGAAACTCGACGACCTGGCCAGTAATGCCGGGTTCAGCCCCATCGGGCAGGCGCTTACGCATTTGGCGCACCGGATGCAGTTGCTTGCCGGTTTGCGCGCCGATTCTTCTTTGGAAAGAATCAGTACGCCCGAACTTCCTTTCGTAACGGGCACTTCCGGCGTAATCAGGGCTTTACCCATCATCGGGCCGCCGCCGATAATTTTTCCCGTATCCTCGGGAATGCCTCCGGCTGCGTCGATTAGCAAATTAATCGGAGTACCGATGCGAACCAGGAAGTTCGAAGGGTTGCTTACGCCTTTTCCGGTTACCGTTACCACCCGTTCTACCAGCGGCTTGTTTTTCTGTACGGCTTCGTACACGGCATAAGCGGTACCTACGTTCTGTACCAGTGCGCCGGCCGATATGGGAAGTGCTCCGCTTTTTACCTGTTTGCGTATAACCGCATCGATCAATTGTTTTTCGCCACCCTGTGGGTATTGTACTTTCAGGGGCATCACTTCGATTCCCGGGTAACCGGCGGAGAGGCGCGTAAGCAACGCGATAGCGTCTTTTTTATTGTTTTCGATACCGATAACGGCTTTGGATACGTTAACCGCTTTCATCAGCAGCGTAACACCTACGAGTATTTCTTCCGGTTTTTCCAACATCAACGAGTGGTCGGAGGTAAGATAGGGTTCGCACTCCACGGCGTTGATAATTACCAGGTCGGCCTTATTGCCGGGAGGCGGCGTAAGCTTTACCTGGGTGGGAAACGTGGCGCCCCCCAATCCTACGATGCCGCAGGCGGTTATCTTGTCGATGATTTCTTTCGGCTCCAGGGTACAGTTTTTTTCGAGCGTCTCGCTCCGGTCGATGCTCTCTTCCCATTCGTCGCCGGTAACGTCGATAATAACGGCCGGCCGTTTGTAACCGCTCGCATCTAACACGTTATCTATTTTATTTACTTTTCCGGATACCGACGAATGAATATTGGCCGATACGAACCCGCCGGATTTACCGATAAGAGTGCCCACCTTTACCATGTCGCCTTTTTTTACGACCGCCTGGGCCGGAGCTCCTATATGCTGGCTGAGCGGAATAATTACCTGGGCAGGGATAGCGAGCGGGGTAATAGGCTTTCCGGCAGACAATTTATTTTCGGGGGGATGTACCCCGCCGATTCGAAATGTCCTTAACATACTATTGGGATTTTATTTTTGATTATTATCGTTCACTGGCGCTCCGGTTTCCGACGGAGCGACGGGAGCGGCTGCTGCTCCGGTTTCCGTTGCTTTCGTCTCGACCGGTGCAGTCGTTTTTATCGCAGCCGGAGCCGCAACATCCGTCGTAGCCTTAGCTGTTGCCGCAGGGGCGGCCTTGGCCTGTGCGGCCGGACGTGCCACCGTTTGTGCCGTGGCAGCGCCTTCTTCCTTTTTCTTTTTAGGCGGGAAATTTACTTCGCGGATAGCATGCGTGGGGCATACGTCCACACATTTGCGGCACAGCCGGCACTTGGTATAGTCGATGTACGACACGTTGTTCTCGATGGTTATCGCTCCGAACTCGCATTGCTTCAGGCAAAGCGAACAACCGATACAAGCTGCGCTACAGGCTTTCTTCGCCGTTACGCCTTTGTCTTTATTCACGCAGCTTACGAATACCCGGCGCCCTTTCGGCCCTTTCTTTCGCAGCTCGATGATATTTTTCGGACAGGCTTTTACGCAGGCCCCGCAAGAGGTGCATTTTTCTTCATCCACTTCGGCAATACCCGTCAGCGGGTTGATACGGATGGCATCGAAGGCGCAGGCCTTCACGCAATCGCCGTAGCCTAAACAGCCGTAGGTGCATCCGGTTTCTCCGCCGTACAACGACGTGGCGATAGCGCAACTCCGTACGCCGTCGTACCGGTTGGTTTGCGGACGGTTTTCACAGGTGCCGTTGCAACGCACTACGGCTACCGTCGGCTCCGCCGAAGCCGCTTCCATTCCTAAGATGGCGGCTATTTTACCCATTACCTCGCTGCCACCTACCGGGCACATCAGCCCGTTGAGCGAGCTTGCTTTCACGCAAGTGCCGGCAAACCCGCCGCATCCGGGGTAGCCGCACCCTCCGCAATTCGCGCCGGGCAGCACTTCCTGGATTTGTGCAATCCGGGGGTCTTCGTAAACTTCAAATTTTTTAGAGGCGGCATATAGCACGATAGCGCCGATGGCTCCAATGGCTCCGAGTGAGATTACTGCAATTAAAATCATGATAACAGACTCAAATTAGTTTCTTCAATGTAAATACGAATTTCTTTTTTATACGCTCGCGAAAATAATATAATGCTACATAATACGGGATTAGTAACGATAACCCGGTGATGCCGATGGTCGGTTCGTCCCAGTGCAGCAAACTTCCGGTAAAGATGGCGAGGAATACGAAGATAAGAGGGAAAACGAAAGCCAGCAACACAGCCTGTAAGCCTAACGACAGTTCGGCGCATACCAACACCTTTTCATGCAGGCGAAAGTCGTTGCCGTTGCCGGTTACTTCGATTATTTTTTCTTTTTGCCCGGAGGCGGCGCACAAGGATTGGGCATGGCAACCCGCACAGGCCGATTCTTGTGTTATCCTTACGAAAAGGGTATTTCCTTCTATCTTTTCGATTGTTCCGATGTGATCGATTGTTTTCCGCATACTCGTTTCCTGATGGTATAAAGACAGGCTATGCCCCGGCCTGACAAGCCACGCTTGTTTTTGTTCCCGGCTGGCACTCTCTACTATCTTTGCAATCCCGACATTGCAATCCGGCGACAAAAATACAGATTATTTGGATAAGGTGTTATTAAAAAGGGTTTATTTTGGCGTTTAAGCCCGTTTTTTCTTACCATTTGTAATTGAAGCCGAAACTGAGCAGCTCGTATACTTGCAGGTAGTTATCGGAAGCCTTTTTCTTCTCCACGCCGTCGTCGTAGCGCAGGTCTAAGTAAATACGAGTGGAGAAAAAGCGACTGATAGCCATATTCAGCGTATTTTCGAACTCTCCTTCGATGCGGTCGTAGCTGGTAAAATAGTAGAGCCGCGACTGCCACGAAAGGAAATGGTTGAAGTTGAAAGTAAGGTCGGCCCTCACGGTGGAACCGATTTTGCTGAGCGAAGTTCGTCCGTCTTCGAATCCGTGCCGCGCCAGGTCGATATCTTTTTTCATGCTATGCATATAGGTATACGAAAAAGGCGCCAGGTTCACGCTGAAAGCGATATTCTTGGTTTTGGGCTTGAACTCTTTTTTCAGTTCGTACTTCATACCGAGACCTAAGTTGATGCTGTAAGGCGAAAAGAATGCCGCCAGTTTCTTGTTGCTGTTTTCGGCGAAATTGGTAAAAAACTGGGTCTTGAACTCGGCGTCGAGCGTATAGAACCACTTGCTGAACGCCTTGTATCCGAGGTTGCTGTGTATGCGGAACACGTCGTCGCCTATCCGGTAATCGTGTACGGTATCTTTCGGGGCGGTATAAAAACTGGCTTTCCATTCCAGCTCGTTGGTAAACTGTATTTTGTCTTTGTTGTAGTCGTATTTGATGTAGTTCCGCGTAAAGAGGTTCAGGTTGCCGTTGCCCCCCTTGTACCAGTTCTCGGAAATGTAGTTCTGCGAAAACTGAATCGAACTTTTGAAATACGGGCGCCAATACCTTATCTTAGGCTGGAATTTTTTCGGAGCGCTCACGTCGCTGAAGTCGGCTTCGCTCTCCACTTTGAATAAATCGGCGAACAGGTTGGTTTTTATCTCTTCGGGCTCCGGTATGTCTTTCGGTACGTTCCACATGGAGTAGCGGAATTGCTCCGGGTGATTTTTCTCCATGTATTTGTAAACCTCGTCTTCGAATCGTTCCTTTTTGATTACGTCCGCGAAAAGAGACGTGTCGGGCCGGTATAAATCCGAGTAAGCGGTTTTCGGGTTTCTCCACGGAAAGTCGTAAAACGTAGTATTCTCGGGAATAAACTCGCCTTTGAAAATAAGCGGCAGGAAAAGCGGATTCACGATGGCTGTATCCTGGAAGGTGAGCGAGTTGAGCCGCTCGTAGCCGGTATTTACTTTGTTAATCCAGTACAAGGCTTCGTCCGACAATTCCAGTTCGTCTTTTTTTAGGAATCTCAATAACTGCGTGTTGGGCTGGTAGGGCGTGGAATAGGTGGTATTCTGCTTTTCGAATTGGGTTTTGAGGTCGTTTATTTTATCCAAATCGGCCGGGGTGAGCCGTACCGGTTGTTGTATCGCGGTATCCGCACCGGCTCCGGTTTCCGGTTGCGCCAGCACGTTTTTCGGAAAAAGCCCGGCTTCCTGTGAATATACGTATCGAGTACCGGTAAATGCGCACACTAAAATCAACCCGAATAGAATAGTTCCTCTCCTTACCATGGTGTTTATAACTTTATAAATAGGTATGATACATCAAATAAGCTCGCAAATTTAAAGAAAATAAATGACATGTTCTATTTTGGAGAAACGAATAATACCACAGTGCTTTTCCGGGCGCCTTTTCCCGGGCGCGTACCGAATAGAGGCTTTTCCTTCACGTATTTATCTTTCCTTTTTGCGCGGAAATAAATAAAAATACCTAACTTTGCCGTTTCGAAAAGCTGACAGATTAATTGGATACTTAAAATATTAGTATCCTGGCAGATACAAAGTATATCTTCGTTACAGGCGGCGTTATTTCCTCGTTAGGAAAAGGAATTATATCCGCATCGTTGGGTAAGTTACTCCAGGCCAGGGGGTATAAAGTAACTATCCAGAAGTTCGACCCTTACATCAACATCGACCCCGGCACACTGAATCCTTACGAGCACGGCGAATGTTACGTTACTGTCGACGGACACGAGGCCGATTTGGACCTGGGACATTACGAGCGTTTCCTGAATATTCCTACTACCCGGGCCAACAACATCACGACCGGCCGGATTTACCAAAGCGTAATCAGCAAGGAGCGCCGGGGAGATTACCTCGGGAAAACGGTACAGGTGGTTTCGCATATCACCGACGAAATCAAACGGAATATCAAGCTGTTGGGTTCGAAATACAAGTTCGACTTCGTAATTACCGAAATCGGAGGAACCGTGGGCGACATCGAATCGCTGCCGTTTATCGAAAGCGTACGGCAACTCCGCTGGGAACTGGGCAGGAACTGTTTATGCGTGCATCTTACCTACGTGCCGTATATCGCAGCGGCCAAGGAGCTGAAAACCAAGCCTACCCAGCACTCGGTGAAGCAGTTGCAGGAATTGGGTATCCAGCCGGACATCCTGGTGCTGCGAACCGAACACGAATTGAATACCAATATCTTACGCAAGGTAGCCCTGTTCTGTAACGTAGCGGAAGACTCGGTGGTACAGTCGATGGACGTACCTACCATTTACGAAGTTCCACTCGTGTTACAACGGCAGAAGATGGACGAAACGGTATTGAAAAAGGTGGGCCTCGAAATAGGGGAGACGCCTATGCTGAAGCCCTGGAAAGAGTTCCTGAATAAAAAATATACGGCAACCGAGTCGGTACGCATCGGGTTGGTAGGGAAATACGTGGAATTGCCCGACGCTTATAAGTCGATTAACGAATCGTTGCTCCAGGCGGCTACCTATAACCACCGCAAACTCGACTTGCAGTTTATCCACTCGGAAAAACTGAATGCGGCGAACGCCGACGAGATATTGAGCACCCTCGACGGTATACTGATTGCTCCGGGATTCGGGCAGCGGGGTATCGAAGGGAAGTTCGTCGCGTTGAAATATGCCCGCGAGCACGACATCCCCACGCTGGGTATTTGCCTGGGTATGCAGTGCATGGTAATCGAGTACGCGCGCGACGTATTGGGATTGAAGGAAGCCAATTCCACGGAAATGGACCCCAACACGCCTTATAAGGTAATCGACATCATGGAGGAACAGAAAAATATTACCAATATGGGCGGTTCCATGCGGCTGGGCGCTTACGATTGCTTGCTGCGGAAAGGCTCGAAAGCCCACGGGGCGTATAATGCCGACCTGGTACAGGAACGGCACCGCCACCGTTTCGAGTTCAATAACGAGTACAAAGACCGTTTCGAAGAGGCCGGAATGAAATGCGTAGGCGAAAATCCGGATACGAGCTTGGTGGAAGTAGTGGAAGTGCCCGCGTTGAAATGGTATGTAGGCGTACAGTTCCATCCGGAGTACAACAGTACGGTGGTGAATCCGAATCCGCTCTTCCTGAGCTTTGTCAAAGCATCTATTGAAAAATAAAACAAGTAACAAAGAGATTGATAAATGGATAAAAACACAGTAATCGGTTTTCTGCTTATAGGAGTCGTTTTATTTGCTTTCAGCTGGTGGAACAAGCCTTCGCCCGAACAAATCGAGGCGCAACGGCGGCAGCAAGATTCGTTGGCACTGGCCGCGCAGGTGCAACAACAACTTGCGGAACAATCCGGCCGCGAAAACAACGCCCCCGAAGCTCTTTTTAAAGAAGGCGAAACGGATTCGGCCCGCGTGGCGCAGCTTCGGAATAATTACGGCGCTTTTGCCGGGGCGGTAGCCGGAACGGAAGAGTTTGCCGTGCTCCGGAACGAGTTGGTCGAGCTGAAAATTTCCAGTAAAGGCGGCCGGGTGGCGTATGCACGCTTGGAAGAGTACAAAACGTACGACGGCAGTCCGCTGGTGCTTTTCGAACCCGACTATTCTTCTTTCGATATTACTTTCGTTACGGCGAATAACCGGGTAATCAATACCGGCGATTTGTATTTCGTTCCGGTAAAACGCGACGACCAAACCGTCGTGATGCGCCTGAATGCAGGCGACGGAGCCTATATCGATTTCGAATACGCCTTGCGTCCCGGCAGTTACATGCTCGATTTCCATATCAAGGGCACGGGCCTGAACGGGGTGTTGGCTCCTACCACCAATTCGCTCGACATCAAATGGAAGCAAAAAATTCCGCAACAGGAGAAAGGACGTAAGTACGAGAACCAGCTTACCGGATTGTACTATAAGTTCCTGGCCGACGATGTGGAAAACCTGAGCGAA
This sequence comes from Parabacteroides sp., assembly GCA_020860905.1. GTDB lineage: Bacteria > Bacteroidota > Bacteroidia > Bacteroidales > Tannerellaceae > Parabacteroides_B. The sequence continues at coordinate 15,849 of JAJBTJ010000183.1, forward strand.
ACGAAAAACGATAACGAGCAACTGTCGAACCGGTTGAAATGGATTGCCTATAAGGATAAGTTTTTCTCAACCGTGCTGATTGCGGATAATTTCCTGGCGGCTACCGACCTGGAGTCGAAAATCTTTCCCGAGGGGAAATTCCTGAAAGAGTTCACCGCCGTAACATCCGCCCCTTTCGATTTGCAGGGTCAAGAGGCTACATCGTTCCGTTTCTTTTTCGGGCCGAACAAATATTCCCTTTTAAAGGGATATAATAAAGGTGTAGAGGCCGACCGGCAATTGCAGCTGGAAAAGCTGGTGCCGCTGGGTGCGAGCATATTCCGCCTGGTGAACCAGTACATCATTATTCCGTTGTTCGACTTCCTGGGGAAATTTATTTCCAGCTACGGGCTCATTATCTTTTTGCTTACCTTAATCGTGAAGCTGTTCCTTTTCCCGTTGACTTACAAATCGTACATGTCGTCGGCGAAAATGCGCGTGCTGCGTCCGCAGGTAGAAGCCATTAATGCGAAATATCCCGGCAGCGACAAAGCGATGGAACGGCAAAAGGCTACGATGGAACTTTACAGCCGGGCGGGCGCCAGCCCGATGAGCGGCTGTTTGCCCATGCTGTTGCAAATGCCTATTTTGATTGCCATGTATATGTTTTTCCCGTCGGCCATCGAACTGCGGCACGAGAGCTTCCTGTGGGCGCAAGACCTTTCTACCTACGACGCGATTGTAAGCTGGAATACGTACATCCCTGTTATTACGCCGTACTTCGGTAACCACATCAGCTTGTTCTGCCTGCTGATGACGATTACCAATATTATTTACACCAAGTTCAATATGGACCAGACCAATACGGGGCAGCAACAAATGCCCGGTATGAAGGCGATGATGTATATGATGCCGCTGATGTTCCTGGTATTTTTCAACCAGAACGCATCCGGCTTGAGCTACTACTACTTTATATCCACGTTGATTACGATTGTGCAGACGCTTATTTTCCGGTATACCATCAACGAAGAGAAGCTGTTGGCCAAGCTGGAAGCCAATAAGAAGCGTCCGGCTAAGAAATCGGGCTTTATGGCCCGGCTGGAAGAAGCGCAACGGAAGCAGCAGGAACAGATACGGAAGCAACAGCAACAAAAAGGAAAACGATAAAAACACCCTATCGTTACGATTTAACCGAAGCGTCCCGGAATACAGGTTCCGGGACGCTTTTTTTTCGGGGTTACCGGATAAAAAAGGTACCTGTTCGATTCGTGCCGGTTACACGAAACAACGGGCTTTTGCCGGATGAAACAGACGTTTCATTGGCAAGAAACCAACGTACCTGACAAAAATTTAATCGGGTCATCGGTATTTTCTTTTTTCCCGGTTTTATTCTTCTCCACGTATCCGTGTCATGGGGTGAGTTTTTGTTATCTTTTATAGAGGAAACGCCAATCGTTCCGGTAAAAAAGCAAAAAGAAACAGAAATCCCGGTAACTCTTTCTTTTTGCTTTATTTTGGTAGGAAATAAAAACGCATACTCGGGTAAAAAAACGCATTTCAGAAGGTTTTTTGCCTGTTTAGTCCGTTTTTTTGGAAAGAAAAGCGGGTTTTCGAAAAAAACATGCTTATGTTTTTTCCGATTCATGCAGAAGAAATTTAAAAACATAAG
>JAJBTJ010000228.1 GCA_020860905.1 Parabacteroides sp.
GTCCGCTTCGCTACATCCCGTCCTTCGTTCGCTAAAAGCCCCGAACTCGCTCCTTGCAGGAGCTCAAACAGCGTGACTTTTTTAACGCTCTCTTTCGGCCGGTCTGCTTAACGCTCATCGCCCGAGGCCCGGGGGGCCATACGACGAGGGCGGTTCTTTTAAAAAGAACTTTGGAAGAAAAGGTTGTTTTTTTGTGGTGGATGGCTTTTTTCCTTGCGGGACGGTGTTGGCTGTTGCCACAGTAGGAGGCTTTTCGCTCGCCGCGACGGCGCCTACCGGCGGTCATCCTTTTTTATCTTGACATAAAAAAGGATGCAAAAAAGGTCAAGGGCTACGTCTGCTTCGCTACATCCCGTCCTTCGTTCGCTAAAAGCCCCGAACTCGCTTACATACGTAAGCTCAAACAGCGTGGCTTTTTTAACGCTCTCTTTCGGCCGGGCTGCTTCACGCTCATCGCCCGAGGCCCGGGGGGGCCATACGATGAGGGCGGTTCTTTTAAAAAGAACTTTGGAAGAAAAGGTTGTTTTTTGTGGAAGATGGCTTTTTTCCTTGCGGGGCGGTTTAAGCAGTTACCACGGCGGGGTTCTGTTCTTTCCCGCCATAATAACGTCCCAAACCGGCTTTCCGGTGAAAAGCCATCCCGCCTTATTGAAATTTCACTATCTTTGCAAGCAGCCTGCTTTAGCCCCAGTACCTCATCCACCGGGTTTCCGGGACGACAATCAGGCGGTGATTGAAGAGCGAACGGGAACAACACTCCCGAAGGAAGGGGGGAGACGATAACGAATTCTTTATACAGATGAACAAAACTATTTTAGCGATACTCGTAACAACCGGAGTTCTTCTCTCCGTTTTTTCCGCGGCCGGGAGAACGGCTGCCTGTGTGGAAAACCACACTGCTTTTGCTTCGGGCAAAGAACGTTCCGGCAGGCTGATCGACCGCCCGGACAGCGTAAGCTATGCCGTAGGGCTGCTTTTGGGCAGGCAGATAAAGGATAGTATCGCGGGGTACGACCCGGAACTTTTCCGCTACTGCTTTCTGGCGGGAAGCCGGGAGCCACAGACTAATTCCGAAACGGAGGACATCGTGCACAGGTTAGTTGCCGATTATAGAAAACAGCATCCTGATGCTCCGAACATCGCCGAAAGCGAACTACAGGTACAAGTAATGAGTGCTTATATACTCGGAACAGGCAGTATGATGACCGTTATGGTGCACCTGCTTTTTGATGAAAAACCGGGGAATCCGGAGGTGCTGTGCGACGGGGTGCTTTCAGGAGCGGAACTGAATCCCGCAGGACGGGAGTCCGAGATGGATTTCGAGGAATGCCGGGTTTATCTCGAATCCGGGCCGGAAGAATCGGTAAAAAACGCGTTGGAAACACTTTTCGAACCGGTTACGAACGCTTTGGAAACACTTTCCGAATCGGTTACGGCCTCTATCTCAGCCGCAGAAGCCGATGCCGTGGCGGATACGCTGCCTGACACGGGCCGGAAAGCAGGTAACTATCGGGCTATTCCGCTTCAGCGCGCGGAGCTCGAAAAGGACTATACCGCTTACCAGGCTGCTCACTATAAGTTTTATTTTTACGACGACCGGATAGAATTCGCAGACGCGGAAACGAAGGAGGTTCGCGCCCGTTTTTGCAGCAAATTTCCGCAGACAGGCGGCGAACCCTACCAAAGAAGCCGGGTGTGTTACGTAACGCTTTTCGAACCGGAAGTCGATGCTCCGATTTTGTTGACAGTAGATCGAACAGACGGGTTCGATTCGACAGGCAGTTTGCTTTTTACGATAGAAAATGCGGAGGCTGCCCCCATTCTGCATTATGCAGGGGAGCTGAAGCTCCGTCGTCCGTACGGAGACGATAAACCGGAATATACGAGCGGAATTATATCGGTTACCGTGGAGGATGGGGGCGGTATACGATTGTCGTTCGGCTCCGGTAAGGTGGTGTACGACCCGCAAGGTATGTGCCATACCGTCCCGGCCGAAGCTATTTCCTATCTTTATGACGGCGATACGCTGCGTCTGGAGGGTGCCATCCTGCAGGATAAACAGTTTCGTCTGAACCTGCTCTATGCCCTGGTCGACAGCGAGGGAGGCGCTAAAGACAATACTTATGCATACGGCGATATTGACGGCGATGGCCATGAAGACCTGGTGTATCTTCCTGCGAATGATTCCCGCCGGGTGTCGGTACTGCTGTTGGAAAATTCAGAACTCCGGGAACGTATCCTCTTGCGGGAAGAACTGCCTTACACGCCTTTCATCGCTGTAGATGAAACTTGTATGATACGCGACGGCATACTGACTCTTTGGGAAGATACGGAAGCGGTAGCAGGAAAGTTGCCGCCTTATCATCGTTATCGCCTGCGGGCGGGGCGCCTCGAACCGGTGACTGAATAAGGAAACACGTTACGGCTTCCGGTATTTTTATAGTATATCGGCCGAAGTACATGACAAATAATTCATTTCAGACAGAAGAATAAAAGAAAGAAAACTCGTTCGATTACCAACCTCCGCCTACCAAGCCTTGAAAAACACCGGCACCTTCGTATGGCCCCGCAGGCCTCGGGCGATGAACGTTAAGCAGACCGGCCGAAAGAGAGCGTTTAAAAAGCCACCCTGTTCCCCGCGTAATGAGTTCGGGGCTTTTAGCGAGCGAAGGGCGGGATGTAGCGAAGCGGACGTAGCTCTCGACCTTTTTTACTTCGTTTTTTGCATAAATCCCTCACCCCCGGCATTATCCAAACAAGTTTGCCTACTGCCTCTCTGAATCTGGATTTTCTGTCAAGAGAAAAAAGGATGACCGCCGGTAGGCGCCGTCGGCAGACG
>JAJBTJ010000098.1:0-2717 GCA_020860905.1 Parabacteroides sp.
CTATAATTTCCCCCTGCCGTTATGGATACGTACGAGCATCTTTCGAAAGAAGAATCGGCCCGGTTGCCGGAAGAGCGCGAGAGCAGCATTGTTCCGAAGTCGGTAAGCCAGGAAAACGAAATAAAAAACGTTATCTCGGAGGTACTGATGTTGCTTTATTCTTCGGAAAAAAGAGACTCCATCGACCGGGCGCTTCACTTGCTGATGGATTTTTTCGATGCCGACTGGGTATACGTAGCCACCTTCGATGCGGAAGGGAAAACCGTCACTTTTCAGTACGAAGTAACCAGCCCGTGGGTAGAGAACTCGAAAGAAAGCGTATCCGAGCTTACCGTAGATACCATTCCCTGGATGATCGGTACCCTGCTGCAAGGAAACGACATCGTCGTGCCGGACGTCGGCGCCTTGCCCGACGAAGCCCGTACGGATAAACTATTGTTCGACGAGCAACATTTATCTTCTCTCCTGGCATTGCCGGTTACCTATAACGGAGAAGTGAAAGGATTGATCGGATTCGACTCCATCCGGGTACGGCGTTCCTGGACCCGTACGGAAGTGGAAAACCTGCATATCATCGCTAATATCTTTTCTATTATCGTAGAGCGCGACAAAACGCAGCGTGCTATGCGCGAGTCGCGCACCCGGCTGAGAGAAAGCGGCATCAGGTTCCGGGTCATTTTCGAGAACCTTCCGGACGGCATCGAGTTGTTCGACCCGAACAACGACGTCGTCGATATAAACGATACGGCCGCCGATATGTTCGGCATTTCCCGCCGGGAAACGATAGGTGCCAACCTGAGCACCCATTTCTTCTTGCCGGATAAGGTGAAAGCGCACATCCGCGAAGGCCGCGATTTTTCCTGCTTCTGTATTTGTCCGCGTAAGCCGGACGGCGCGGATAGCATGCCGCATCCGGGTGAGAGATACTTGCAACTGAAAGGCGTCGCCTTATTCGACGAGGAGGTAGGACGTATCGGTTTCCTGCTTATCGTCCTCGACGATACCGGTATTCACCAGAAAGCGGAACAAACCGAAGAGAACCTGGCTATGCTGAAAGCGGTGTTGCTGAACGGACGCTCTATCGTAGGCGAATACGACCTGCAACGAGACGTATTGTTTGTCGACCCGTTGTTGAACAGCGACCTGAAGATAAACGGCTTTTTCGCCCTCTTTAAAGATATGCCTTACCTTACGAAAGAAAAGATGTTTGCGTTGGTACATCCCGACGATGCACCCCGCAACGAGTCGCTGTACCGGTTAATCGCCCAAGGGAAGAAGAAAGGGGCGAGTGCCGATATCCGTGTCCGGGTAGACGGCTGCGTCGTCTGGCTACGCTTCAGTATCCAGACCTATAAAACCGCTCCCGACGGCAAGCCCGGCAAAGCCATCCTTTACCTGTCGGACATAACCGAAGAAAAACAACTGGAGGCCAAACTGCGCCAGGCCGAAGAAGAAAAACGGCGATCCGAGATAGAGAAGCAGAAAGCGATGGAAGCCGACAAGCTCAAATCGGCTTTCCTGGCCAATATGAGCCATGAAATTCGCACCCCTCTCAATGCTATCGTCGGCTTTTCGGGATTGGTAGCCGAAACCGACGATCGCGAGGAGCAACGTAATTACCTGAACATTATCAATCGGAACAGTGAGTTGCTGTTGGGATTAATTACCGACATCCTGGATTTTTCCAGAATGGAATCCGGCAAGTTCGATTACACGCCGGCCGAGGTCGATATAAAGGAAATTTGCACGGAGTTGTGCATCGTCCACTCCCTCAAGGTGCCGGAAGGTGTGAACCTGGTTTGTCCGCGCGACAGTTTGCCGTCGGTTACTCTTTATACCGATGCCAAACGCATCACCCAGGTAATTTCGAACCTGCTGTCGAATGCCGTCAAGTTTACCCGGCAGGGAACGATACGGCTTACTTTCGGAGAAGAAAACGACCGGGTATATATCGAAGTGGCTGATACCGGTATCGGCATCGCGCCCGAATACGTCGACCGGATTTTCCAGCGTTTTGTCAAGGTAAACGAGTTTATGCAAGGCACGGGATTGGGATTGCCCATTTGTAAAAACATCGTCGAGTCGTTAGGCGGCACCATCACCGTGCAATCGGAAGTGGGCAAAGGTTCGGTATTCCGGGTAACCCTTCCGAAAGTGGCCGGCGTTTCCGGAAAAGAGTTAGGGGAGAATGACCGGCAGCCCAACAAGGCTGCCTCCGTACCGGTTGCCGTTCCGCCCGGAATGACTCCCGTTATCCTGATAGCCGAAGACGTGGAAGCCAATTACCGACTGCTGGAAGCCGTATTGAAAAAAGAATACGAACTGCTTCATGCCTGGAACGGCGAAGAAGCGGTAACGCTTTTCAAAACCGGAAAACCTCACTTGGTTTTGATGGATTTGAAAATGCCGGTAATGGACGGCTTCGAAGCGGCCCGCGAAATCCGCCGGATTTCGGATACTGTACCGATTGTCGCTCTTAGCGCGTTTGCATTTGAAAACGAGAAACTGAAAGCAAAAAGGTGCGGTTTTAACGAATACCTGGTAAAACCCCTCCAGGTTTCCGACTTAAAAGAAATTCTCCGTTCGTACAAGTTGTTGCTGCCCGGATAACAGGCACCTTCCTTTTTCATCGGCCCGGACAAAGAAGGAAAACGTACCGAACTTCCTGTCAGCCGGTTCGTACAGCCGTTCGATGGCGCGCAAAGAAGGGTGGGCAT
>JAJBTJ010000098.1:2727-15369 GCA_020860905.1 Parabacteroides sp.
ACGGACATGTCAAAAGGAAACCCTTCTGTTTAATCTTGAACGCCAGGGCACGGTATGGCAGAGTGCGTCCACGCATTCGTTGCGCATGTGGCGTAATTGGTAGCCGCGCCAGACTTAGGATCTGGTGCCGAGAGGCGTGGGGGTTCGAGTCCCTTCGGCCGCACATGGAAAATCAAACGGGCGGCACCGGCCCGGAAGAGCGTATACGGAGATACGGAATAACTCGGTTAGAGTAAATTAATTCTGTATCTCCGTATTTTTTTTGCCGGGATTATTCCTCCGGTACGATGACTCCTGCATACCCTCCGCCCCGGCACATTTTTATCTTCAGCTTCCTGTTAGGAGTAAGCCGTGTTTTCGTAACCCGGAAATCTTTCGCCTGCCTCGCCGCATTCGGCCCGTCTTACAAAGCGGCCGTTCGTCGAAGTACTGGTCGAGAAAGCGGAAGCGGGCTAACCGGAAAAGGAGGCTCCCCGGAGTAGGTAACTTTTGGCGGGTCGAAATGGTTATATAAGAGGATGTTATGCGAATAGGACGTCTGTATCCGGAATAAGTGGCCGGTAAGTACAAAAAGCCGTTTCCCGGATTCGGATGAATGTAGAATTTAAAAAAAGGTAATTATGGAACATATATATACTTTTCCTGACGGGCGCCAGGTGCTTACTTTAGGGCAAGGTACCTGGAATATGGGAGATAGCGGGGCCACCCGCGTAGAAGAACTGAAAGCATTGAGAGCCGGTATCGACTTGGGTCTGAATGTAATCGATACGGCCGAAATGTACGGGAGCGGCCGTTCCGAGTTATTGGTAGGCGAGGCTATCGAAGGCCGGCGTAACCAGGTATTTCTTATCAGCAAAGTACTTCCGTCGAATGCCAGCCGGCAGGGTACCCGCGAGGCATGCGAACGAAGCCTGAAACGGCTCGGCACCGATTACCTCGACTTGTATTTACTACATTGGCAGGGGCGTTATCCGTTCGAGGAAACGATAGAAGCCATGCTCGATTTGCAACAAGCCGGCAAAATCCGGCAGTGGGGCGTGAGCAATATGGACGTGGAAGAAATAAAGAAATTCTTTGCCTTGCCCGGCGGCGATACCTGTGCGGCCAACGAAGTATTGTACAACCTTACCCGGCGTGGCATCGAGTACGATTTGCTTCCGTGGTGCAGGAAGCACAAGATTCCGGTTATAGCTTATTCGCCGGTAGAGCAGGGGCGCTTGTTGTCGCATCCGGTGCTTACCGAGATTGCCCACCGCTATTCGGCTACGCCTACGCAAGTGGCGTTGGCCTGGGTGCTTCGCAATCCCGGGGTCATTGCCATTCCGAAGGCGGCCACGGTAAAACACGTACAGGAAAATTTCAAGAGCTTGTTTCTCCAGCTTACCGACGACGACTTGGCGGAACTCGACTGCACTTTCCCTAAGCCGCGGAAAAAGAAGATGTTGGAAATGCTGTGAGCTTGTCCGGATTGCCGGTAAAGATACGGGCGGTGCATTTCCGGAAAAAGGATTCGATCCCTTCCCCTGTGTTTGCTTGGAAACGGCAGGGCGAGGGGATTGTTTGTCGTTACGGGTACGGCGGTAAGCGATTATTTGTATATTTGCCCTTGCTTTTGCTGTCATATGGCAGGAAAAAATCGATTATTCTTTTGTGTAACCTCCAATCGACACGATATGAAAAAAATCCTGATTCCGGTTTTTACGTTGGTTTTATCGACCGCGTGCCTGGCGCATCCGAAGAAAAAAATGCCCAATATCCTCTTTATCCTGGTCGACGATATGCAACGCACCTGTATTCATGCCAACGGGTGCGATCAAGTGGTATCACCCAACATCGACGGCATTGTCGGGAACGGCATCTCGTTTACCCGTACCTATACCAACGGTTCGCTGGGCGGAGCATTGTCGATGCCCAGCCGCGCCATGATTATGACGGGCCGGGGCGTATTCCAGGTAATCAAAGACGGACAAGTGATACCCGAACAGCATGTTACGCTGCCCGAAGAGTTGCGTAAAAACGGCTATACTACATTTGCCACGGGCAAATGGCATTCGGATACCCGTTCGTTCAGCCGTTCCTTTTCGTGCGGCGAGAATATATTTTTCGGCGGCATGCATCCGTATAATACGAACGGACACGTAGCGCCACGGCTGCATCATTACGACCCGACGGGCGAATTTGCCGAAAAGGCGTTCGTGGGAGATAAATTTTCGTCGGAGATGTTTGCCGACGCAGCAGTCGCTTTCCTGAAAGGACGGAAAAAGGAGAAAAGCCCTTTCTTTGCCTACGTGGCTTTTACCTCCCCGCACGACCCGCGAAAAGACCACCCTGCATACGCCCATCCTTACCGGGCCGATACGTTGGATTTGCCGGTGAACTTTTTGCCCCGCCACCCGTTCGATATGGGCGATATGTACGTGCGCGACGAAGTGCTTACTCCGGTGCCGCGCACAAAAGCGGAAACACAGGAGGAATTGGCCGGTTATTACGGGATGATAAGCGAAGTGGATACGCAAATCGGCCGGATACTGCAAGCCTTGAACGAGAGCGGACAGGCAGGAAATACGATACTGGTTTTTGCCTCCGATAACGGATTGGCGGTAGGTCAGCACGGTTTGCTGGGCAAACAGAACTTGTACGACCACAGCGTGCGCGTACCGTTGGTTATTGCCGCCCCGTGGCTGGAAAAAGGAACCGAGCGCGAGGCGACCTGTTATCTGTCGGATGTATATCCTACGCTGTGCGAGCTGGCCGGAGTGGTTCCGGCGCCGTCGGTTACGGGTAAATCGTTAGTGCCGGTTATCCGGGGAGCGAAGAAACACCGCGACCATTTGTTCCTGGCGTATAACAGCATCCAGCGAGGGTTGGTGAAAGACGGCTGGAAATACATCGTTTATAATGTGAACGGTACCCGTACCGAGCAATTATTCGATTTGAGCAACGACCCGTGGGAGATGGTCAACCTGGCGCAACTGCCGGCGTATGCCTGGAAAGTCGAAGCCTATAAACGGTTACTGAAAGAAGATATGGAGAAGAACCACGACTTCTGCAACCTGGATGCGTTTTACTGGTGGGGCAACGGCGGCATGATACCGTGGAAAGATGCGTTGCAACTGTATACGAATCCGGATATAGAATAACCGGGAACTTCTCTGGTATAAACATAAGTAAGGCACGGATGCACGTTTCGATTGAAAAGCATCCGTGCCTTTCCCGTATCGGGAGTGCGGCCCGCTTTATATTCTACAACAGCGAAATCACCTGTTCCAGCTCCATCCCCCGCGAGCCTTTCACTAAAATATGATACCCCTTTAACGGTTCCGCTTTCAATGCCTCCTCCAGAGCCGCCGTGGTGGCAAACAGACGGAACGGCGCCCCTGTTTTGCAGAAATGCTCGCCACACAGAAGTACCTTGTCGAACTTTCCTTTTCCGATAAGCTCCACTACTTTGGCATGTTCCTCGTCGCTGGCCTCGCCCAGCTCCCGCATATCGCCCAGGATAACCGCTTTGGGCGAAACGTTCAGTGCGGCAAAGTTCGCCAACGAAGCCGCCATGCTACTCGGATTGGCATTATAGGCGTCGATAATCAATGTATTACGCTCCGTTTGCATCAGTTGCGAGCGATTGTTAGTCGGCTGGTAGTTGGCTACGGCCCGGTTGATGCGTTCCGAAGGAATCCTGAAATAACGTCCGATAGCGATGGCTGCCAATACGTTTTCTAAATTATAATCGCCGATAAGGTGCGTTTGCACCAGATGCACTTTCCCTTGTTGTTTCCATTCCAGCGTGAGGAAAGGCGAGGAGGAAGGTACCGCTTTTCCCGAGGTAAACGCACCTTCGTCGCCGTACGTAATTTGTTCGATTCCCTGCGCTATCGGGCAGAGGTGCCGATTCCCGTTGCGGATAAAGATTTTACCGTTCACCTTCCGGATATAGTCGTATAGTTCCCCTTTGGTTTTGATTATGTTTTCGAACGAGCCGAACCCTTCGAGGTGCGCCTTGCCCACGTTCGTAATAATCCCGAAGTTCGGACAGGCTATTCTTACCAGCTCGGCGATGTCGCCCGGATGGCTGGCGCCCATTTCGATTACGGCCATTTCGTGCTCGTGGTTCAGTTTGAGCAGCGTGAGCGGCACGCCGATTTGGTTGTTCAGGTTTCCTTCGGTATACAGCGTGTTGTATTTGGTGGAAAGAACGGCGGCAATCAATTCTTTGGTAGTTGTCTTGCCGTTCGTTCCCGTAATTCCGATAACAGGAATACTGAGCGACTTGCGGTGCTGCCGCGCCAATTGTTGCAACGTATCCAGTACGTTATCCACCAACACGGTACGTCCAGGCACTTCGTAAGCGGGGTTGTCGATAACGGCGTATTCCGCGCCTGTTTTCAGGGCGTCGGCCGCGTAGCGGTTTCCGTCGAACTTATCGCCTCTCAAGGCAAAAAATAACGACCCTTTCGGACAGTTGCGGCTGTCGGTCGTGATATTTCGGTGATGCAGGAATAATTCGTGAAGCTCGGAAATAGTCATCGCTCAATCTCATTAACAGTTTATTCGGGATGCAAAAGTAATTCTTATTATAATAATTCCTTACTTTTGCGGTAAATTGTTTGCGAAGATTGGTTATATAAATAAGTGGCGATGGCGAAAACTTTGAATATCAATGGCAGGTTGTTGGATTTGTCGACTCCCGCGATAATGGGAATCCTCAACGTTACGCCCGATTCGTTTTATTCTGGAAGCCGGAAACGAACCGAAAAGGAAATCGACGAGCGAATCGGCCGGATATTGAGCGAAGGCGGTGCGATTATCGACGTGGGAGGCTATTCGTCGCGACCGGATGCCGCCGATATTCCGGCCGAAGAGGAATTGGCGCGGTTGCATCCGGCCCTGGAATTGTTGCAACGGCATTACTCCGGTGTTCCCGTTTCGGTAGATACGTTCCGGGCGCACGTGGCCCGTACATGCGTGGAAGAGTACGGCGTAGGAATTATCAACGATATTTCCGGCGGCGAAATGGATGCGGAAATGATGGATACGGTAGCTGCTTTGCGGGTGCCTTATATCCTGATGCACATGAGAGGAACCCCGCAAACCATGACGAAACATACCGATTATCGGGATATGATAGGCGAGATGATGCTGTATTTTTCGCAAAAGGTACGCGAGTTGCACCTACGGGGCGTAGCCGACGTGATTATCGACCCCGGCTTTGGGTTCAGCAAAACGGTGGAACAGAATTATTTCCTGATGAATAAATTGTCCGAATTTGCATTATTCGGTTTACCTTTGCTGGTAGGAGTTTCCCGCAAACGGATGATTTACCGGTTGCTCGGCGGTACGCCGGAAGAAAGCCTCAACGGTACCACGGTGCTCCATACCGTAGCCTTGCAGCAGGGGGCCGACATACTGCGGGTACACGATGTGAAGGCGGCGGCGGAAGCTGTAAAAATTGTAACCGAACTTAAAAAGCACAGGGACGTATGTGGATGCATTTCGGAATAAAAGATTTGATAGACGTATTGCTGGTGGCGTTTTTCTTATACCAGACGTATAAGATTATGAAGGCTTCCGGAACGATGGCTATTTTCAGCGGCGTCGTTTCGTTCGTCGTTATCTGGATATTGGTGTCGCAGGTGTTGGAAATGCGGTTGATGGGCGCTATCCTCGATAAAGTAATCAGCGTAGGGTTTATCGTGCTGATTATCCTGTTCCAGGACGAGATACGCCGTTTCCTGCTGGCATTAGGCTCGCATCGCGGCTGGCGTTTCCTGAGCAAGGTTTTTTCCAAGAGCGATAAAGACGGGGGGAAAGAAGGGCAATATATCGCGCCGGTGGTGCTGGCCTGCATGAACATGGCGAAGAAGAAAACCGGGGCGCTTATCGTAATCCAGCAAGAGATGGATTTGTCGATTTACGAGCATACCGGCGAAATGTTCAATGCCGACGTGAACGCCCGGCTTATCGAAAATATCTTTTTCAAGAACAGCCCGCTGCACGACGGGGCGATGATTATTGCCGACAACCGCATCAAGGCGGCCGGCTGTATCCTGCCGGTAGCGCATAATACCGACATCCCGAAAGATATGGGGCTGCGTCACCGTTCGGGGTTGGGCATGTCACAGGAAACAGACGCCAAGGTGATTATCGTAAGCGAGGAGCGAGGCAAGATTTCGGTAGCCCACCGGGGTAAGCTGAGGGTGAACGTAACCGCCGAAGAGCTCCAGCAACTCCTTTCCGACGAGAAATGGTAACGATAAAGTGTTAAATGTTCTGAAAGCACTCACTTTAAATCTAATTACACATCGCATTTTGTAAACTCTATATAGCAATTTAGTACTTTTGTAGCGGTTTTATGCGAACACACAATTTAATAAAATAATTTCCGTATGGATTTAATGCACGACATTATTGCGCGCGCCAAAGCGAACAAACAGCGCATCGTTCTTCCCGAAGGAACGGAAGAACGCACCCTCCGGGCAGCCGACCGCCTGTTGGCCGACGGTGTGGCCGATATTATTTTGATAGGCAACCCGGTAGAAATCAATGAGCTGGCCACCACCTTCGGTTTGAACCATATCGGGAAGGCTACCCTGGTCGACCCGAAAAACAACGAAAAGAAAGCGGTATATGCCGACCTGCTTTTCGAATTGCGTAAAAAGAAAGGTATGACGCCCGAACAAGCCACCGCTTTAGCCGAAGACCCGTTGTACCTGGCCTGCCTGATGATTAAAAACGGTGACGCCGACGGCGAGATTGCCGGCGCACAGAATACTACTGGGAACGTATTGCGCCCGGCGTTGCAGATTATTAAAACGGCTCCGGGTATCAGTTGCGTATCGGGCGCCTTCCTGATGTTCCTGAAAGACAAGTCGTACGGCGACGACGGCGTAATGGTATTCGCCGACTGTGCCGTAATGCCTAATCCTACAGCTCCCGAATTGGCTCAGATTGCCGTTGCTACGGCCGAAACCGCCCGTTCTATCGTTGGCGTGGAGCCCCGCATCGCCATGCTGAGTTTCTCCACCAAGGGAAGCGCTTCGCATGAAATGGTCGACAAGGTAACAGAAGCTACCCGGTTGGCGCATGAAATGGAACCCGACCTCAAACTCGACGGAGAGTTGCAGGCCGATGCAGCCCTCGTAGCTTCGGTAGCGACGCAGAAAGCGCCCGGAAGCACAGTGGCCGGCCATGCGAACGTATTGGTATTCCCGTCGCTCGAGGTAGGCAATATCGCTTACAAGCTGGTTCAACGGTTGGCCGGTGCCGAAGCGGTAGGCCCGATTTTGCAGGGAATGGCCGCGCCGGTAAACGATTTGTCGCGCGGTTGCTCGGTCGACGATATTTACAAGATGGTGGCTATTGCCGCCAACCAGTCCATCGGCCTGAAAGCACGGAAAAACTAATCAGCTTAAATAACATGCTATGAAGATATTGGTATTGAATTGCGGAAGCTCGTCCGTAAAATACAAGTTGTTCGATATGGACAACCAGGCCGTGATGGCGCAGGGCGGAGTGGAAAAGCTGGGCTTGCCCGGTTCTTTCCTTAAATTTACTACGCCCCAGGGAGAAAAAGTAATCCTGGAAAAGGAATTGCCCGAGCACGATGCGGCCATTCAGTTTATTTTGAGCGTGCTTACCGACAACAAATACGGCTGTATCCGCTCGTTCGACGAAATCGACGCCGTAGGCCATCGGGTAGTACACGGCGGCGAAGCTTTTAGCCAGAGTGTGGAAATTACCAGCGAGGTAATCGGTAAAATCGTGGAATGCATCGACCTGGCTCCCTTGCATAACCCGCCCAATCTGAAAGGAATCCGGGCGATGAGCAGCCTGATTCCGGGTATCCGGCAGGTAGCGGTGTTCGATACGGCTTTTCACCAAACAATGCCGGATTATGCCTATATGTACGGTTTGCCGTACGATTTATATAAGAAATACGGTATCCGCCGCTACGGTTTCCATGGAACCAGCCACCGCTATGTGTCGCACCGGGCGTGCGAAATACTGGGCGTTCCGTTCGACAAGCAACGCATTATTACCGCCCATATCGGCAACGGCGGTTCGCTGGCTGCCATCAAAGACGGCAAATGCGTAGATACGTCGATGGGGCTCACGCCGGTAGAAGGGTTGGTAATGGGTACCCGTTCGGGCGATGTGGATGCCGGCGCGCTGGCTTTCATCATGCAAAAAGAAGGATTGGATGCAGCCGGTTTGTCGAATCTGGTAAATAAAAAGAGCGGGGTGATGGGTATCTCGGGCGTTTCGTCGGATATGCGCGAGCTCGAAGCGGCCATTGCCGATGGCGATAAGCGGGCTTCGCTGGCGATGAATGTGTATAACTACCGGATAAAGAAGTACGTAGGCGAGTACGCCGCTGCATTGGGCGGACTGGATATCTTGGTGTTTACCGGCGGCGTGGGCGAGAACCAGTGGGCTACGCGCACGGCGGTATGCAAAGACATGGAGTTTATGGGCATCAAGCTCGACGAAAGCCGGAATACGGGGATGCGCGGCCAGGAAATGGTCATCAGCGCGCCCGACTCGAAAGTAACCGTCATGGTGGTTCCCACCGACGAGGAACTTACGATTGCCGCCGATACGATGGAAATCTTAGGCAAGTAGTTTTTTATTTGTTATATTAATATTGTAAATCTAATCCTCGCAGCTTACACAAACACGGGATTAGTGTTTGAAATGGCCCCGACACCGGTTGGGGCTATTTTTTTGCCTTTACCGAATAAATACGTCTGTTTTTTGTTTTTTCATGCACGCCCGAAAAGGAGTTTGCCCGCATAAAAACTGTATCCTCAGGCTACAGATATATATCCGCAACTTCAGGATACAGTTTTTCCGACGATGAAAAGAAGAAAGGGGCGGCATGAATCCGTTTTTTTCATGCACTGCCCGTACGAAAAGTATACCTGTGCCGCTAAGATGCAGGGCACGGTGTTTTGGCCGGATTTATCAGAAAAGCAATCCGGATAAGCCGCACCCTATCAGGGCGGCGCCTAATATGGCGTAAAAAAAACGGGCGCCCTCTCGTCCCCACCTGCGCACGAAAAAGGAGGCTCCGGCAGTCTGGAAATACCAGTCGATGTTAAATACGGCAGCCGTAACCGAAACGATACCTAAAAAAACAAAGATACCGAACAAGAAATATTCCGGAATGCCCATCTTATTCTACGGTTAAGGTACGGCTTCCGTCTTCGTTTTCTGCGATACGCACGGTTACGGCGTCGGCGGGGAGCAATTCGGTTATTTTTTCCGGCCATTCGATAAAGCACAAGGCGCCCGAATAGAAATAATCTTCCGTGCCGATGTCTTCGGCTTCGCTCAGTTTGCGGATGCGGTAAAAATCGAAATGGTAAA
The DNA here is from genome assembly GCA_020860905.1 of Parabacteroides sp. Lineage (GTDB taxonomy): Bacteria > Bacteroidota > Bacteroidia > Bacteroidales > Tannerellaceae > Parabacteroides_B. The sequence continues at coordinate 12,097 of JAJBTJ010000098.1, forward strand.
TCAGCTCGCCTGTAACACCCGAGCGGTACTCGTTGATAATGGCGAAGGTAGGGCTGTTAATTACGTCTTCTACCCCTAATTCTTCGCAAAGCGCCTTGATAAAGGTGGTTTTCCCGGCACCCATGTCTCCGTAAAAAGCGAATACGGTACGGTCGTCCATAGCCGCGATAAACTCGCGGGCGGCTTCACGGATTTGGTCCAAGTGGCGGATGGTAATGATTTGCATGCTCGTTTTATTTTGAAAAGTCGGGAACAAATATAAAGGATTTTCTATAAATCGCCCCGCTAAAGCGGCTTACTTTCCGATTTTTAGTATATTTGAACACTAAATTCTAACACAATGAACAAAATACACCTGTTTACCCTATCCCTTATCTTGCTGGTAAGCGCTTCGTGTACCGGCGGCCATTTTATCACCGATACGGCTTATCGCGAGCAAGTAGAAAAAGATTTTCGTTCGAAACGGCAGATGCTCGATAAAGGCGACCTGTTCGGCGTATTCGACGGGCAGCTCACTACCGGCGAAAAAGAAGCCCTGATGTTCCTGTATGCGTATATGCCGGTGGGCGACCTGACCGATTACGACGGTTCCCTGTACCTCGATAACGTGCGGGCGTCGTTCCGTGCACGCGAGGAAATGCCTTGGGGCGACTCCATTCCGGAAACGATTTTCCGCCATTTCGTATTGCCTGTACGGGTGAATAACGAGAATCTCGACGAATCGCGTATGGTGTTTTACGACGAGTTGAAAGACCGTGTGAAAGGACTTTCGCTCTACGACGCCGTGCTCGAAGTAAACCATTGGTGCCACGAAAAAGTAGTGTATACCCCTTCGGACGGCCGTACCAGTTCGCCGTTGGCTTCGGTGCGTACGGCTTACGGCCGTTGCGGCGAAGAATCCACCTTTACGGTAGCCGCCCTGCGGTCGGTGGGAATTCCGGCACGCCAGGTATATACCCCCCGCTGGGCGCATACCGACGACAACCATGCCTGGGTGGAAGCCTGGGTAAACGGCAAGTGGTACTTTCTGGGGGCTTGCGAACCCGAGCCGGTACTTAACCTGGGTTGGTTCAACGGTCCTGCTTACCGGAGCATGCTGATGCATACGAAAGCGTTCGGCAAGTATACGGGGCCCGAGGAAGTGATGAAACAAACCGATTGTTATACCGAAATCAACGTAATCGACAACTACGCTCCTTCGGCCAAATCGTTCGTGAAAGTAACCGATGCCGACGGCAATCCGGTAGAAGGTGCGGCGGTAGAGTTCAAAATCTATAATTACGCCGAATTTTATACCGTAGCCCGCAAGCTGACGGATGCCGGAGGGAAGACTTTCCTGAGTGCCGGGAAGGGCGACTTGTTCGTTTGGGCGTCGAAAGACGGCTTGTTCGGATATAACAAGGTATCTATCGGAAAAGACAACGAAATTACGATAGTGCTGAATAAAAAGGCGGGCGACGCTTATTCGTTCCCCATCGACATCGTTCCTCCGGTAGAAGGCTCCATCCCGGCCGAGGTAACCGACGAGCAAAAAGCGGCGAACGCGAAACGCCTGCAAGAGGAAGATGCGATTCGGAATGCGTATGTGGCTACGTTTATGACGAAAGAAAAAGCGGAAGCATTGGCGAAGGAATTAGGAATCGATCCTGTGAAAACCGGGAAATACCTGGTTCGCAGCCGTGGCAACTGGCCCGAAATCGAAAAATTCCTGCGTGAAACGCCGGCCGACAAGCGGGAACGCGCCCTGGTACTGCTCGGCGAGATTTCGGCAAAAGATTTGCGCGATACGCCGGCCTCCGTACTGGCCGATCATTTGGCTCATACGCCCGAAAACGGGAGCGCCTGGTTTGCTCAATACGTATTGAATCCGCGCGTGGCCAACGAATATCTCACGCCGTACAAATCGGTTATCGGCGCCGAAGCCGAGCCCGAGCTGATAAAGGCTGCACAAGCCGATCCGCATACCTTGGTGGAATGGTGTAACAACGAAATCAAGCTGGTCGACGACCTCAACCCGCAACGGATTCCGGTGATGCCTACCGGCGTATGGAAGGCGCGGGTAGCCGACAAGGGCTCGCGCAATATCTTCTTTGTATCCCTTTGCCGCAGTTTCGGCATTCCGGCCCGTATCGAATCGGTTACGGGGAAAGTGCAGTATTTCCACAACGACCAGTGGACGGATGTGGATTTCACCGGGAAAACGGAGGGAAATGCGGCGCAGGGGCGCGTAATCGCTTCGTACAAACCGATTAAGGCGTTAGATAATCCCAAGTATTACAGCCATTTTTCTATCGCGAAGATTACCGACGGCTCGCCCCGGACCCTGAACTTCGACGGCGATAACGACGTGGATATGGGCGGAGGCGCTACCTGGGCCGGCATGCTGAAAGAGCCGTTAACGCTCGACGAAGGATATTATATGTTAGTTACCGGCACCCGGATGGCGAACGGTTCCGTATTGGGAAATGTATCGTTTTTCAATATCGTGCCGGATAAAATAAGCCAGGTAGAGCTGGTGATGCGCGAAAATTCGGAGGATGTGCAAGTAATCGGCAATTTCAATTCCGAGTCGCTGTTTATGCCCGTAGGAGCCGATGCGCCGCAGTCGTTGCTTTCGGTTACCGGCCGCGGGTATTATATCGTCGCTATTTTAGGTGCCCGCCAGGAGCCTACCAACCACGTGATGCGCGATTTGGTGCAGTTCAGTAAAGATTACCAGGATTGGGGACGGCAAATGATTTTGCTGTTCCAGAGCGAAAGCGACTGGAAAAATTTCGATGCGAAGGAATTTCCGGGATTACCCTCGAACATTACTTTCGGAATCGATAATAATAAAGCTATTACCGAACAGTTGGTAAAAGGAATGCATTTGCAAGACGGCCATACGCTGCCTATTTTCGTCATTGCCGATACCTTTAACCGCGTGGTATTCGTATCGCAAGGGTATAAAATCGGATTGGGCGAACAGATGTTGAATGTGATTCATAAATTGTAAGATTTCTTTTTTCAAAATAATAGGATGAGGCTGCCGTTTCCGATAACGGCGGCTTTTTCTTTGTATATACGAAAGTGCTTTTCCGTAGAAATCAAACCGACTTTGGAAAATTCCAAGAAACGAATCTATTTCTGTTAGAGTAAAAAATGTAATTCTCCGCAAAAACGAAATAGGAGAGCCATGTACAAGGCAAACGAGAAACCAAAAAGACAGCACTACTATTTTCCTCTTTTTTCAGAAGCCATTTCTTAATAAACGGATTAATAGAAGGGTAAAAT
>JAJBTJ010000098.1:15379-17359 GCA_020860905.1 Parabacteroides sp.
GTTTTCTATCAATTTAATTTTATTCATCTGATATTTTTTACTAATTTTGTTTTATGTGATTGTACCTCTTTATTACGAACCCTACGGTTAATTCAGGAAGCACCGTCTTGCTAATTGACCACCTTTCTTGTTGTTTCTTTATTCTAATACATTTATGTTTAAGCATTGGACTACTATGAAAATAGCGTGGTATATTTTCTATACTTATCCAAGAGCAGAAAAAATAGCATGCGACTCGTTGCGTGCGCTCGGATATGAAGTATTTCTTCCATTAAAAAAAAGATTGAGTGTTTGGAAAAATAGACAGTGTAAAATTATTGAAGAACCTTTATTCCCGAGTTATATATTTATTAAAACGCAATTGTGCGAGCTTGATAAAATAACGAAGTTGCCTAAGATATGTTATTGTTTATCCATAGATAACCGGCCTTCAGTTTTGCCGGACGACGATATTGATACAATGAGAAAATTGGTTGCATCGACCAAAGAAATAAATGTGGATACGAACTTTGAAGTGGGCGAAAGCGTAATGATAGTAGAGGGGGAGTTAAGCGGTTGTAAAGGTGTTTTGTTAACCCATAACGGAAAAGATGTATTCGGCATCAAATTGGTAGGAACTCATTACACTGCTTTTATCAACATCGGACAGAATAAGATAGTCAAGATTTGAGCGTCGAATGAAAGAGATAATTCATGAGGTTTATTCTTCCATAGCCGAACATAAACTCCGGTCTTTATTAACGGGTTTCGGGGTAGCTTGGGGTATGTGCATATTAATAGTTTTATTAGGAGCTGGCAACGGGTTTAAATCCGGAATTCTTACTATATTCAGTTCGTATGCCTCTAACAGTATATGGGTTACCGGGAACCGGACGTCCAAAACAAGCAGTACGGGATTACAAACGGGCGTTGAAGTAAAGTTTTCCGATCATTTACTTGTTAAAACGCAGAACGTATTCCCGCAAATAAAGCTGATTACCGAAGAGATAAGTTTATTTAATGCCAAACAGGTAAATTATAAAGATAATGCCGGATATTTCCAGATTAAAGGAGCCGGTGAAGACTATAAAAATATAAAACAATTGGATTTGGCTGCAGGGAGCTGGTTAAATCCTTTAGATTATAATGAAGAGCGGCGGAGCGTGGTAATCGGGAGCCGGGTGAAGGATGTATTATTTAAAAATGAAAATCCCATAGGAAAATCGATATGCATATCCGGTGTATACTTTCAGGTAAAAGGTATTCTTTCCGAAGGTACTATTTTTAACATCGCCGAGCAAAACAGCGTGTATCTGCCCAGTATTACTTTGATTAATATCTTTAATTTGAATCGAGAATATAATACTTTCGGAATTTTACTCGATAACGACCTTACTACCGATAATTTCGAGCAACAGCTCAAAAACTTTCTAATTAAAGAAATCGGGTTTGATAAAGAAGATAAGAGCGCACTGTATATAAATAATATTCAGCTACAGGTGAAAGCATTTAATAGCCTATTCAGCGGAATCAATACTTTTTTATGGATATTAGGGATATGTTTCTTATTATCCGGCATGATCAGTATTGCAAATATCATGCTGGTAGTAGTAAAAGAACGCACAAAAGAAATCGGTATCCGCAAGGCTTTGGGCGCAACTCCAAGAAGTATTATCCAGCTTATTATGTTGGAATCAGTTATCATAACGGTGGCTTTTGGTTTGGTGGGGTTAATATTCGGTAGTATAGGATTGGTAACATATAATTGGATTATTTCGGCCATTCAATCGAGCCAGGAAACCATATTTGAGAAAGGATATGTAGAATACGGTATTATACTGATCTCGTTCGCCATATTAATTATATCCGGAATTATTGCTGGGGTGTGGCCTGCAAAAAAAGCTGGGGAAGTAATGCCCATTCATACTCTGAACGATTTATCTTAAGATGTCAAAAATGAAAATAAAATATATTTCCATAGGTGTTATTGCCGTTCTGCTT
>JAJBTJ010000330.1:0-7322 GCA_020860905.1 Parabacteroides sp.
AAAGAAATGAAAACCCACCGTGGTAACGGTCATTCCCGGCTCCCCGGAAAAGAGCTACCCTCCTGTTTTTCAAAAAAAGAAGTTTTTATCATGTGCTTCTGCATCAAGACAAAGAAATGAAAACCCGCCGTGGTAACGGCCCAAACCGGCCGAAAGGCGAGAAAGCCTCCCTTCACAAAAAACCGACCTTTTCTTCCAGCGTTCTTTTCCGAAAAGAACTGCCCCCCTCTTCCTCAATACCTCAAAAACGGAATATACTCCGCCCTGTACGACTGCATCATCGTACCCAACGTACGCAACACCGTCCCCTCCCGGTCCGTAAACACGATACACTGGCTTGCCGTTCCGCCGAACAACAACAAATTCTCATCCACCATCCGCACGCTACTCATATACGCCGACGCATACGCCCCGTCGAGCGGCACCACCAGTTCGACCGAAGCCCTTCTCGCAGCCCCGTCGACCCGATAAATCAACGCACGCGAAATATGATTCGTAAGCCCGTTATCGTACACCAGCACCCGGTCAGGCGCCAGCGGCCAATTACTATGCATACCCGAAGCCACGCCCACCTCCGGCAACTCCACCGTACCGTTCCTTCCCACCCGGTACAGCACATCACCCGACAGCCCATCGATTTTCCACAACTCGCTCCGCCAGTTGAACGACATATAAAAATTCCCCTCCGCATCGAAATTCACCGAGTTAGCATGCAACCAATCCTCCCGGTACGTAATCGGCTCCGCCAGTACCGACGTCACCGCCACCACCTCCATGATATGCGGGTCGTCCTGCGGATTCAGCTCCCGGAAACAATCCCACTGCCTCACCACATTCCCCTTCATATCCAACACCACATACCCGTCGCCCCACACTACCTCCTGCGTGCCGCCACCGCGAGCCGACAAATCGAACGGCTTCGACACATAACACACCGCCACCAGGTTCCCGTCAGGCAAACGCCGCACATCGTGATGCACCCACAAATCCGTAGAAGGACGCTCGAGCAAGCGATTCCCGTAAATATCCAGCACCACGATTTCCTTACCCGTATACGCCTTCGCCGGATGCGTACCCACGATACACGCAAACGTATTGAACTCCGGGTCGAAAGTAGCCACGATAACATTCTCCTCCATCTTCTCGTACCACACCACCGTACCCTGCGGGTTCACCACTACGATATACCCCGGCATATCCGGCTGCATCAGCAAGATATACCCCGGCACAGGCACCGTCAGATTATCCGCCAGCACCGAACACAGCGGCACATCCGCCGGCAACCGGCCCGTAGTAAACGAATACTCGTCCGACTCCGCCGTTTCGCCGCCAGCCGACACCCACACCTTGAACCGGTACATCGTCTGCGGTTCCAGGAACACCAGCGTAGCCACATCCGACAAAGCCGGCTCCGACAAAGCCGTTTGCTGCTGCGACGCCTCCTCGCCCACCTTCCAGTACGTCACCCGGTAAGCAGCCTCCGTACGGAAACGGAACTCGAGGTCGACCCGCAACGCATTATCAGCACGAACCCTCGCCTGAATCGACTCGATCAAATCGCCCGCCGTCATCCCCTCATCGTTGCTACAAGCCACCGCCAGAAGCAAACCGAGCAAAAACAACCCGTATTTCAAATTCTTCATATAAATCCCTTATAAAATATAAACTCAACACAGCACAGCGACACGAAGATAAAGAAAAACAACGAATAACCCGGGCGATTCATCACCCGTCCCGTTTTCACGTTCCGATTCGTCCCGTCCGGATTGAACAACCCCTGCGCCGGCACAATGCCGCCCGGGAAATTTTACCGGTTCCCGCCAGGCTTACAAGCTGCTTGCCCGAACAGGAAACCCGGTAAAACCCACCGCCGTTCACATCACCTTTCCCACACTCCGTGCCACCGTACCTCTGTGTTACTATACACTTCTCTAATTCGCAGCGAAACTACGGCAACCCGCCAACGCCGGATTCAAATCCACCTCACGCTTCGGCGCCGGCATATAACGGCGGATGTCGTTTTCGGTCAAATCCTGCGGATATACCTTCCACTCCGACGAGAAATCGGCCGTCGACGGGTCTTTGGCATTCTTCTCCTTCCATTCCGAAGCCAGCTTGATACCCCCGATATACTTCTCCATCCGGTCTTTCCACAGCCCCATCCTTATCAGGTCGGGACGGCGTACCCCCTCGGTATGCAACTCGAGCAACCGTTCGTCGCAGATAGCGTTGCGCAACGCCGTCTTATCGCCATAATCAGCCAGACGCAGGTTATGCAAATCGTTCTGGAAAGCCCGTTCGCGAATCCGGTTAATCAAGTCGACAGCCTCCTGCGTAGGACCGTTCAGCTCGTTCAAGATTTCCGCCTTGCACAAAATCATATCCGCCAGCCGCATAATCGGCATGTTATTCTTCGTATTGTAATTATAAGTACCCGGATGCGTATACTTATACTTCTTCGTATAAGCCGCCCCCAACTCGTTCATCACGCGCGCCGGCGTATCCTCGTACACCTTCCCGCATTCTTCGGCCGAAACCGGGATACGGAAAAGATGCTGAGGCACCGTTTCGTCGGTATCGTACACGTTGCGGAATTCCGTAACCAGCATTTCCGAGTACCGCTCATCGTCGACCTCGTACTGCCAAGCGAGCTGCAACGGCACGCTGAACAGGTTCCAACCCATATCGTACTCCCAGGGCGTATGATTCATCCCGATATCCGACGAACCCGAAGAAATCTCCTTACTCGAGCGGACAGCGAAAATCAACTCGTTGTTGTACAACGTTTCGTCGGTTTCCGGATTGAACACGTCCCAGATTTTCGGTTGCAGCGAATACACGCTCCCTTCGGCCGCCAGCACTTCGTTTACATAACCCAGCGCCGTGCGCCACAACGTAGCATCGTCGCCGCCCGCCAACCGGGTACGCCCGGCCATGCGCATATACAAACGGCAAAGAAATCCGGCAGCAGCCCCCGAGGTAGGACGCCCGGCATCGAGCTTATCCGCATACGAAGGAGGAAGCGCCCCTTTAGCAGCCGTAAAATCCTGCGCTATCTGCGTTTCGAGCTCATCGAGAGAGGCCGGAGGCAACGCAGCGTCGACCGGCGTTTCGGTATCGGTTACCAACGGAACGGTATAATACATGTCGGTAAGCTGGTAATAAGCGAACGCACGCATAAAATAAGCCTGCGCCAGCAGTTGGTCTTTCTCGGCCTGCGCCTTCGCATCGTCGTCGTCGAACAAGCTGTTTTCCAGCTTCGGAATCTCTTCGAGAGCGATATTGGCCCGGCTGATGATTTTATAGCACGAATCCCACCAACGGCCCACGTCCTGGTTACCGGGCAACTTCGACTCGTTGAGCAATTCGGTATCCATTTCTTTCCGGAAACAAGCATCGGTCGTCATATCGTTAAGATAGAAAATCGAGCGAGCGGTAAGCGAGCGCAACGGCTGGTACATCCCGTTTATAGCCGCCACAGCATCATCCTTGCTGGTAAAAGCATTGTCGCCCGTAAGCTCCGAGTAAACCACTTCGTCTAACGTATCGTTGCATGAAAACAACATCCCCGCCGAGAGGAATACGCAAGCGCATATACATCCTGTTTTTATTATATTCTTCATAATTCCAGTGGATTAAAACGTTATTTTTGCTCCGAAGTTGAACATCCGGTACGAAGGGTACGAACTGAAATCGAGCCCTTGTGCCACGGCGCTGTCGTTATTTACGCTCACCTCGGGGTCGAACCCTTTGTATTTCGTGACGGTAAACAAGTTTTGCGCCCCTACGAACACGCGGAGATTCTTTACATATTTATAAGTATCGCCCCATTTTTTCAACGGCAGCGAATAGCCCACTTCCAGGTTCTGCAAACGCAGGTAGCTGGCGTTTTCGACAAACCGGGAGTTGATGTACGAGCCGTACTTCACGCCGGCATCTTTCTTCCAACTGTTACGCGGAATGGTATTCGACGCATTGTTCTGCGTCCAGCGGCCGGCCGATTCTTTCAGGCGGTTGCTGTCTTCGAGCACCACGCGCGAAAGGTTCAGCAAGTCGTTTCCGATGGAAGCGTCGAAGAAGAAAAAGAAATCGAAATCGCGGTAACGGAAATTATTGCCCAAGCCGAGAATCACGTCGGGATTGCCGTCGCCGATTACCTTTCGGTCTTTTTCGTCGATTACGCCGTTACCATCCAAATCCTTGAATTTCGGGTCGCCCGGCACGGCCGTAGGTTGCGGGGCATACGTTTCGCCCTGCTGGATTATGCCGTCGAATACGTAACCGTACAGCGAACTCATGGCGTACCCTTCCTTCAGGATAGTATACTCTTCCCAGTTGTACCAGCCCTGCGGCGATACTTGCTCGTAATGGGCTTCGCCCTTGTTCAACTCGAGCACCTTATTCCGGTTGCGCGAAATGTTCAACGTCGTGTTCCACGAGAAATTCTGGTTCGTGATGTTATTGCTCCGGATAAAGAGTTCGAACCCCTTGTTCTGGATTTTTCCGTTATTCCCCATCATAGTAGTGAACCCGCCGGTCGAGGTAGAAACTGACACCGGATTGAGCAAATCGTCGGTTTTCTTCAGGTACCAGTCGAAGTTGAACTCGATACGTTTGTCGAGCAACGAAAAATCGAGTCCTAAGTCGAGCTGCGAAGTCGATTCCCACTTCAGCGCTTCGTTGCCGGGATTGGAGGGATACATTCCTTTTACGATGGCGCTGCCACCCAGGAATACGTCGGTCATCGCGAATTTTCGCTGCGACAGGTAGTTGCCTATGCCGTCGTTACCGGTAATACCGTAGCTGGCGCGCAACTTGAAGTCGTAGAACAACGGCTTGATAAACTCCATAAACGACTCGTCGCCCAACTGCCAGGCTACCGAGCCTGAAGGGAAATACCCCCACTTGTTACCCGGTCCGAAGTTGGAAGCCCCGTCGGCGCGGATAGAAGCGTTCACGATATACTTCCCGTTCAATACGTATTCGGCCCGGCCGAAGAACGAAAGGGTGGTATGGTCTTCGCGCCTTGACGAAATCCAGTCGATGGTGCTGGCTGCACCCATGCTGTTAAAGGTAAACTCGTCGGTAGAGAAACCGTGCGCCTCCATCCCGTCGTTTACGGCAATCTGCTTGGTCCAGGTAGTACCGGCCAATATCTTCACATCGTGTTTTTTGGCAAACAATTGGTGCCAGGTAAGCAACGCATCGAGTTGTTGCTGGTCGGTTTTCCAGTTTTGTATGGTAGAAAGGCCGTCGTTCGACTTCCCTACGTTTTCGTGGTTTTCGGATAGTATTTCTGCGACTTGCGGTTCGTATTACTGTAGGTATATTGCACCCGGGCGGTAAGCGATTTCAGGATATCGGCCTCGCCGTAGATGGTAGAGTATACATTGTTGGTAACGTCGTCGAACTCGATATCGTACAGCTCGTTGAGGATACCCGGTTTCTTCCCTTGCTCGCCGAAAACGTCGTATCCCGTGGGCGTGGTAAGAGGCGACATCATAAAAATGTTGTAAATTACGTTGTCGGTAGTCGTATTGGTACCCATATTCAAGTAGTTTTTCTTGGAGCGGGCCATATAGATGTTGGAGCCGAAACGTACGCGGTCCGAGAGTTTATATTCCAGGTTGACGCGCGAACTGAACCGGTTGAAGTTGGTGTTGACCAACACGCCCAGGTCGTCGAGGTAACTGCCGGAAATAGCCATCGACAGTTTGTCGCCGCCGCCGATAATCGAAAACTGGTGGGTTTGTGTCATAGCCGTACGGGTAGTAGCGTCGATCCAGTCGACCCCTTTGCCGGTATATTTCAATTGCTCGGCCGTATAAGGCGCATTACCCGAGCTCCCGTTTTCTTCCCACACCTTCATGTTATAGCCTATCAAGTCCTGCGCATCCATCAGGTCCCACGGATTGCGGAGCTTCTTCACGGAGGCGTTGTACGAGTAGTTCACCTCGAAATGGTTCTTCGAGCCCTTCTTGGTGGTGATAATCACTACCCCGTTGGCTCCGCGCGCTCCGTAAATGGCGGTAGCGGCCGCATCTTTCAGAATTTCGATCGACTCGATGTCTTCGGGGTTCACCTGGTTGCCTATTTCGGTTTGGAAGCCGTCGATTACATACAACGGGTCGTTACTCGAGCTGATAGAGGAAGTACCGCGGATACGAATCGTAATGCCTCCGCCCGGCTCGCTCGAATTCTGGCGTACCTGCACACCGGCGGCGCGTCCTTTCAGGAACTGGGCGGTGTTGGTTACCACGCCGGCCTTGATGTCGTCGGTTTTCAGCGACGTAATGGCTCCGGCCAGGTCGCGTTTTTTCGTTACGCCGTATCCCACTACCACTACTTCGTCGAGTTTGCGGGTATCTTCGAATAAGGTGATGACCATCCGGCCGGTACTTTTTGCCGTTACCTCGGTAGGCTGGTAGCCGATGTACGATACCTGCAACACGGCATCGAGCGGCGCTTCGAGGGTAAACCGCCCGTCTACATCCGTAACGGTACCGAGCCCGGCGCTTCCTTTCACCACGACGTTGGCGCCGATAACCGGCACGCCGGCTTCGTCTTGCACGACGCCGATTACGGGCACATTCCGGGCTGCCGACGGCGAGATAGCCACCGTACGCACTTCATTTTCTTTGTTTTTGATAATTACCTGCCGATCGACGATACGGTACGAGTAGCCCGTATTGCGGAAAAGCTGGTCGAGCACTTCGTCGATAGTAGCATTTTTTACATGTATCTCGGCCGTAGCGTTTACATTAACCGAGTTATCGTTAAAGAAAAAGGTAAAATCGCTTATCGACTCGATTTCTTTCAATATCTCGGCTACGCTGCAATCCTGCTTGTCGAGCGAAATTTTAAAGTTTTGCGCATACGTGGATGCCGTCAGGCCGGTAGCGATAAAAGTTAACAAAAGGACTGTCACTTTCATTACTCTGAAGGCGTTCCGCAGAGCGAAAAGCGAGTCCCGCATCTTGATTTTTTTCATAATTCACGCTGTTTTTTAATGATTTAAGTAACAGGGCAGAAAGGATTTACCTACTTCTGTTTTCCTGTAAAAGATTTTAAGCAAAATCCGGATAAAAGGATACAATCCTACCCTCCGGGCGGTTCAAGGGTCGTTTTGAAATGTTTTGTTTTCCATGTAACATACGTTTAATTGGTTGAATATAAAAGGTAAGTGCCTTCGTCCGTTTTTTTATAACGAAGCGAAGAGGATTCGCGTAACAGGTTTAAAATGCGCTCTAACGACTCGTCGTGTACTTTGAAAGTGAAGCGGTATTTTTACATAATATCGTACGGGCAGCGGATTTTCCAGC
>JAJBTJ010000330.1:7332-17339 GCA_020860905.1 Parabacteroides sp.
GATTACTTCCAGGTTCTCGTTCTCGAAACTGAGCGAGCCGCTTTTGCGCCAGGCCGTATATTTGTCGGCATCGACCGTATCCACGGAAATTTCGTGGCTTTTTTTATCGAGGACGAGTTTTTTATCGGGTGTGAGGCAAAGGGTAGAGATGCCGTTCCGGCCGGAAGGGTTGCCGGCTACCGACACTTCGATACGGCCGTTCAATAAAACAGTTTCCGCCTTTTCGTCTTTCGCATAGCCGAATACCTCGAAAGCGGTGCCCAGGGCGGTGATTTGCATGCGGTTATTCTTTACCACAAAGGGATGCCCGGCATCTTTGGCTACTTCGAAAAAGGCTTGCCCGTCGAGCTCTACTTCCCGCCGGGCGCCGGTAAACGCAGCGGGATACATCAGCCGGCTGTCGGGCCCCAGGTTTACGGTCGAGCCGTCGGCCAGCCGGATGGTTTGCATGGAGCGTAAGCCGGAAGAGGCGATGTATATTACCGGCGAGGACGAAGGCGGTTCTGTGATGAGTTTCCATCCCAGCCCTGCCCCGATAAGAAGCAGGAAGGAAGCGGCCAGGCTGTAAATTTTATAAAAAAGTGCGGTGTTTTTTACCGGCTTATTCGCTCCCCACAGTCGGCCGGCGATGTTTTTCCAGATACGGCCGGAGTCTACTTGTCCGGAATCGAAATCGGGCAACTCGTTATCGTTCCATTGCCTTTCGAAGTGGGATACGATTGTTCCGCGGGAAAGGAGCTTGTCTTTCTCCTCGCCCGAAAGGGAATCGTGCAACAATTTTTTAACAATATCCTGCTGGTGTACCGACATGTATTTCTCGTGTCTTTCTTATAATAAATACCCCCCGGGGCGAGGTATCCCCCATCCGGACACAAGAAAAAAACAAAAACAGGAAAAAAACGGTTCAGGGAACCATAAGGAAGTAGGAGAGCAGGATGAGGTTCTTCTTCAAAAATTTGATTGCTTCGTTGATTTGCCGCTCTACGGTTTTTTCCGAGATATTCAACTGGAGGGCGATTTCTTTGTAGCTTTTGTATTCTTTGCGGCTCAATATAAAAATCAACCGGCGCTGGGGCGGAAGCTCGTCTATCAGCCGGTCGATGTATTCGCTCAGGTTTTTGGCGTCTATTTCTTCGTCGATGTCGTACGATTGCTCAAGGGCGGCCAGTACCGACATTTTATAAAAATCTTCGTTGAAATGTTTCCGGCGCTGGTTGAAAATCAAATTGCGAGTGATAATGAACAAAAAACCCTGGAAATTTTCGTTTTCCCGGATAAAGGCGCGCGATTCCCAAACCTTTATAAACACTTCCTGCACGGCTTCCTCGGCCGACTCGCGGGTGGTAAGGTACAAACGGGCGAAATTATACACCTGGCGCCAGTAGCGGTTGTACAGGGTTTCGAACGATTGCCGGTCGCCGTGCTTCAATGCGTATAAAAGTTCTCTTTCATCCATACCCTATTCCTCTCGTCGCGGTACAAACATACGGAAAAAATCAGGAACCGGGAAAAAAACGGAAAAAAGAAACGGAATTACGCATTTCACAGGCCGTTGTCGTTCAGTTAACATCGCTCGCCGTACCATCGCCTGCCGCCTGCCGCTCTTCCACCTGTTTTTTCAGGCGCCCGTACTCGGCCAGCCAAACCTTACGGGCATGGATAATCTGGTACCGGTAAACCAGGCAGGCCAGGATAAAGTAAACGCCGGCCTGTACCCACAGAATTTTATAGTTGAACGCAACGTCGTACAAGGTGGCGCCCATCGAGTTGATGCCGATAAATCCCTGGATGCCGGCGGTGGAGGGGAACAGGTAGGCCACTACTTTCCAGAAGCCCCGGATGGCGTGTAGCGGCCACGATACGCCGGAGATAAACAGCAGCACCACCGAAGTGAACACGAACAGCACCATCGGCGCCTCGCGGCTGACGGCAAACCCCGACAAGGCCATGGCAAAAAAGATACTGGCGAACAGGTAAGGCAGGAAAAAAAGAACTAGCGTGGTGCCTTTCGCCAGTTGGGGAAGATTGAACAGGTAGGGCACGATTACCAGTACCCAGCAGCATACCAACAGGTAAATCATCAGGTAGGCGAGCGCTTTCCCGAACACGATACGGAGCGTGCCGTGGAAATGGCGGCTCACGGGAATCAGGGTACGGAAGCGGTTTTTTTCGCGTGCAGTGCCGGCGAGCATGCAAATTCCCAGAATCAGTGTTTGCTGGATTACCAGCACCAAGATGGCCGGTACCAGGAAATCGGCAAATCCGTTCAACGGATTGAACAGGGCGATAGACTCGTTGGGTACCGGGTTCACTTTGATTTGCGCCATTTCGCGGGTGGAGGCCGGGCTGTCGGTCAAGGCGATTTGCTTGCCCATCTCTAACGATACTTCGGTGGCCGACAACAGGAAGTTCTTATAATACAATAAACAGCTCATGTCGGAGAAAAGCGTAACGGTAGCCTGCCGCCCGGAATTCAAATCATCGCTGAACTCGCTGGGGAAATAGAGGATGCCGTAGGCTTTTTTTTCGTCGAGCATGCGCCGGGCTTCTTCGATGTTGGCACAGTACTTCACGATTTGCACGTCGGGAGTGGCGTTTACGTTCCGGGCGAACTCCCGGCTATAGGGGCTGCGCGAGTCGTCGACGACCACCATCGTGGCGTTACGCACTACATTATTGTTGTAGATAAAGGCGTACAATACCGGATACATAAAGGGAACCAGCAGGAAAAATACCAGTACGCCCGAGTCGTGGGCGATATTTTTCAGCTCTTCCCGCCAGATGTAGAACATGTCGCGGATACTTTCCCGGACAGTTCCCTGTACGCCTTTCTCTTTTTCGTTCGTCATTACGGAATGTATTTAAAATAAAGCAACGCTTTCTTGAGGTTCCGGGCTACCAGGAAAGGCAACAGCATAAAGGCCGCCAGCATGAGGTACTGCGGCATGCTATAGTACAAAGCCCTTCCGTTTAACGCCTGGTCTACATAAATCAGGAAATAATGGCGCAGCGGAAAAAGCTGCGAGATAGCTTGCAAGGTCGGGTTCATCGAGGGTACCGGATAGGTGAATCCCGAAATGGAGAAGGCGATTACCCCGAACAGGCTGGCGAAACTCAGCCCCAGCCGCAGGGTGGGCAGTACGCCTATCATAAAGATGCCCATCGCCTACGAGGCCAGTACGAGCATAAAGATGGCGGCAATCATCGGCAGCCAGCCGCTCAGCAACGGAAAGCCGGCGTAACCGTACAGGCTGACGCACAAAAAGATGCCTACCAGGGTAAACACACAGGTATACGGTAACAGCTTTCCTACCAAACTGATAAAGAGCGAGTTGTTTCCTGTTTGCAGCCATTCGCGGGAAGTACCGCCTTTAATTTCGCTTCCGATGCAGAACACGGTAATAAGGAAAACCATCAACTCCAATATGCCGGGTAAAATTACGTTGTTGAGGTAAACGGAGTAGTTGAGCCACGGGTTGCCTAACGGGTGGGTGTCGATTACGATGGGTTGGAGCTGCCCCATGATTTGCTGCTCGGTATATCCTTTCGCTTCGCCCAACTGCAAGCCTACGGCCGCGCCAGCCAGGGTGGCCATCGTTTTCATATCCTTAAACAACAAAGAGCCGGCTATGAGGAAGGCGTTGTTGGTATAGTACGAAATGGTTGGCTGCATGCCGGTGTTGACTTTTACGGAAAAATCTTCGGGAATAAGGAAAATACCGTATATCTCGCCGCGTTGCATAGCTATGCGGGCATCGGCAAAATCGCCGGTTTGCATCACGACGCCGGTTTGCTGGAACGCGGCCAGTTGGCGGGTAATGCTCCGGGAAGTAGGGGTATTGTCGAGGTCGACTACCGCTACGGGCAGTTGCTCGGGCAATCCTTCTTCCATGAGGGTAAGGAAAAACACGGCACAAAATACCGGGGCGATAATCATGGCGAAAAAATACAACGGACGGGATGCCATCCGTTTGATTTCGCGTTTCACCACAGCCTGTACCGGGTATTTGTTCTCTTCGTGTCGCGTCATGGCTTACCTTCTTATCAGGATAACCGACATGCCGGGACGCAGGTTCTTCACCGGGGTAACCGGGCGGGCGCGCACCTCGAAGGTTTTCACGTCGTACTGGCCCCGGGTCTTAGTAGCTTTCCAGGCGGCGTACGTACCCATATCCTTCATATAATATACTTTCAGGGTAATTTCTTCTTTATCGAGGGCCGGGATGAAGGCCCGTACCTCGGCGTCCATCTTGAGATCGCCGAGGAAATCTTCGCGTACGTTGAATACGACCCACATATCGTCGAGGTCGACGATGTTCATAATCGGGGCTCCGCTTCCTACCAATTCCCCTACTTCGGGGAAATGCTCGGATACCTGACCGGTGATTGGCGAAACGAGAGCGGTTTCTTCTACATACGATTCTACTTCGGCTACCGCTCCTTGTGCCGATTCGACCATCGCGGCGGCAGCTTCCTTATCTTCTTTCTCGGCACCCTCTTTTACTAACTGATACTGCGAGGCGGCCGCTTTCTCGGTAGCGAGCATGGCTTTGTAATTGGCTTCGGCTTCGTCGCGCTTCTGGGCGGCCACTACGCCTTTGTCGTACAGGTTCTGCACGCGCTGGTACGACTTGCGGGCAATCTCGAGGCCGGCTTTCGCCTTTTGCCACATCTCGTAGGCGGCCTGGATTTGTTGGATACGGGCTCCTTGCCGCACTTTCTGGTCTTGTGCTTTAGCGGCCTGCTCGGCTCCTACCGCCTGCTGAAGCTTGGCCCATACGTCGGGGGCGCTCAGAAAAACCACGGTGTCGCCTTCGGTTACGTTATCGCCTTCGGCAAAGCGGTAGGCTTCGATACGGCCGGGTACTTTCCCGGAAATCCGCACTACGGTAGCCTCGGCCTGCCCCATGATAATCACTTCGCCCGGCTTCAGCAACAAGAAACCGGCCAGTGCCACCAGCCCGATTACTACCAGCAGGATAATAAAGGCCAACATCATGTTGCTGATCGTAAATTTTTTATTCTCGCTCATCTTTTATTTCTTTTTGTCGTTATTATCTTGTTCGGGAACAGGGAGCTCGCCCAGCGCTTTCTTGAGGTAAACGTCGGTGAGTTTCACTTCTATCTGGGCGTCTATCAAATCGGAATGGGCCGCTACCCAGGCGGTTTGCGCTTCCATCAGGTTCAAGGCCGGAATTACGCCTTCCTCGAAACCGGCATTGGCGTAGCGCAGGTTCTCTTCGGCGCTTTCTGTATGGCGCACGGAGGTAATGAGTTTTTTATTCGCTTCGTTGACTTTGTAAACCGACTGGTTTACCTGGAGTTCTATTTTTTCACGGGCATCGAGCCATTCGAGCCGCTTGATGTTGGTTTGGGCGCGGGCGGCATTCCGCTTGAAGCTACCTCCTATCCAGTCGGTAATCGGCACTTTCAGCACGAAGCCGAGATTCCACATGCCGGAAAAATTGTTCTTAAAACCGTTGAAAGCCTGGGGATTCGACACTAAGTAGTTGGCGGTGAAAGCCAGGTTGGGAAGCATGTCGGACAGGGCGATGGTTTCTCGCTTTTCATATATCTTGATTGCGTAGTCGAGGCTTTTCAGGTCGTCGCGGTTAAGAAAAGCCTCGTTTACGTTCACCGAGGTGATGCGTTTCGCACGCACGGGGATGTTTTCTATCGCTTCGTCGGCCAGGTGCATTTCATCGCTGAGCGGCAACCCGCAAATCTGGGCGAGCAGCATACGGGTAAGGCTCAATCCGTTGTCTACTTTGGTTTGGGCCATCTCGGCTTCGTTCAGCTTCACTCTCACCGACAACCCTTCTGCCGTAGTGGCTACTCCTTCCTCGATCATAATCTGTACGTCGCGGTCGGTTTTGCGGAGCAATTCCACGTATGCATCGGCCAGTTTCTTTTTGTTAACCAGCGAAATCACTTGCCAGTAGGTTTCGTCGGTAGCGTAAATCACGTCCTGCATCTTGGTGTCTTTCATGGTTTCGGCCAATTCGCGCGCGTACTCGGCTATCCGGTTGTAGGCGATGATTTTACCGCCTGTAAAAACGGGTTGCACCAGGGAAATGTCGCCCACCCATACGTTATGGATGTCGAGCTCGAAAAAGTCGCGTATCTTGGAGGGAATCAGCTCGCCGGCCGGACCGAATACGCCCCAGTCTACCAACTTGATATTTTTTTGATTATGGAGGTAAGCTCCCATGGCCGACACTTGCGGGAAATAGTTGGAAAAGGCGTCTTTACGCTCATAGGCTGCGGCTTTAATGCTTTCGCTCGCCATTTGCAGCTCTTTGTTATGTCTTACCGCTAACTCGCGGCATTCTTCCAACGTTAATACTTGCTGCGCATCCAGGTAGCGGCCGGTTACGACTAATGCGAAGAGCACTAATACGATGTTTCGTCTCATCTTTATCACGTTTTTCATTCGAACATCCGTCTGACAGGGAACCTTACAGTCCTCCTTCTTCAACAATCCGGCAGGAATGTTTGTTCACACTGCGAAAGAACGAGCGTTATCCGCGGTTCTTCCCGGCACTCAACCGGAACGGTTCTTCTTTCCGGAGCCTGGGCCGGGGTATTTTACATACTGGATAAATCCGGATACAAAATTACTTTTTATACGTGATGACAGGATTGAATTAATTCAATTTCGGCTTTACGGAACCGGGAGTCTGTTTGTTTTGCGCGATTTTTTAGCGTCGGGCGTTTTCCGCAACGAATGGATGCGTGTTGTCTGGTTGCGCTTTTTTCCGCTTTACCCTGCCGAACCGGCGTTTCCGTGCGCGGCCAGCAACTTTTTTTTCAGCTTGCAATACCATTCGTTGCTGATACCCATGAACCGGGCGATGTATTTATCGGGTACCCGGTTGATAATCCAAAGGTATTCGGCATACAGGTAGCGAAGCAATTCCTCGCTGTTGTTAGACTGGCGCACGGCGTAGATGGTGCAGTTTTTAGCCAGCATCAGCAGGATTACTTCCTGGTAAAAAACGGTGAAAGCAGGATACCGGCGGGAAAGGATTTCGATATGGGGGCGCGGGAAAGCAATCAACTCGCCGTCTTCGAGCGCCTTGATTTCAAAATCGGAAGGAGAATGGGATATGTAGCTTACCGAGGCCAGGAACGGATGCAGCGTATCGACAAAAAAGCCTACTACGCTTTCGTCGCCGTGGCTGTTAACATATAAATGCAGGAACAATCCTTTGTTGATAAAATAACCGGACGAGCAGATTTCGCCTTACCTGAACAGGTAATCGCCTTTATTTACGGTAATTACCCGGGAACCCGCGATAAATTCGTTCCAAAACGTTTCGTTATGCGACAAGGCGCCGGGCAAGTACCGGTACAATTTATCGAAGTGGCCGGCCGGTTCCATCTTAATTTTCCAGCCGGAACGATTTCTGTCCGATCAGGTTGCCGTCGGCGAAGATGTCGACCCGGTATTCGCCGGGCGAAAGGAACTCTTCGATTTTCCAATAAAGGGTAACCGGCAGTTCTTCGCCGGTGTATTCAACCAATTTCTTACAGGAATAGTTGATTTCTTTGTTCTCGTAGGTGAAAACGTCGGCCCGGCTTTTTACCAGCACGTCGTCGTCGGGCTTGCGGATGCGTACATAAATCGTTTTTTCGCCTACGGGGGCGGTGATGTTCTTGGCTATCACGAAACTGATGACGATTTGCTCCATCCGCTTGATTTTCTTTACGTCTTTCCCCCGGCCGTTAACGGTGTGTACCTGGATGGCGGTGGCGTCGAGCTTGGAGGCCAATGTAACGCGCTCGGTGAGCTTTTCTTTTTCCTTAGCCAACTGTGTAGCCGTGTTCGTGGCTTGCTGGTATTGTTTTACGACCTGGGCTTTTTCGGCGCGCAATTGCTTGTTCGCCCGGTCGAGCGAATCGATTTGGATTACGTAATTACGCATGATTTTGCGCAGGGTCTGGATTTCTTTTTTCAGCTCGGTAATACGCCGTACGTTCGAGGATTTCACGGTGCGGAGTTCTTCCTGCAGGCGTTGTACTTTGGCCTGTTCGGTGGAAAGGAGCTGTACGAGCGAGTCGTTGCTTACCTGGAACTTATAGCCTTCGTACTGGAGGGAAAGCTCGTTGAGTTCGTCTTCCATCGATTCTTTTTCTACATCGTACTGCTCTACCAGTTGCTGCATTTGCTGTTTCTGGTGCAGGATATAGTAAACGCCTCCGGCCACTACCAAAATCAATACCGCCACGGCCGTAATGAGCAGCGACATTTTGTTTATTTCTTTGTTTTCCTTTGTCGTATCCATGTGTTGTTTGTTCATCCGTAAATGAATGTGCAAAAATAACGCTTCTTAACGGGCTATTGAAGCCGCAAGCCGGACATTTATACATTTTTAAGACGGTGTTTGCCGGCTCGGCTTTCCTTAGGGAAGGAGCGGAAAAATATTTACGGAAAAATTTCTTTATTCGAGGATAGGTTGTACCTTTGCAACGCTTAAAAACGGCATTTTTATAAACTGAATAAAACTTATTTCTTATGGCTAAAGTAACAGTTGTGGGCGCCGGTAACGTAGGCGCTACTTGCGCAAACGTGCTCGCATTCCATGAAATTGCAGACCAGGTGGTGATGCTCGACGTAAAAGAGGGCGTTTCGGAAGGTAAGGCTATGGACATGATGCAAACGGCTCAGTTGCTCGGTTTCGATACGAACCTGGTGGGTTGCACGAACGATTATGCTCGAACGGCCGGCTCGGACGTGGTGGTGATTACTTCGGGTATGCCCCGCAAACCAGGTATGACGCGCGAAGAGCTGATAGGCGTAAATGCCGGCATCGTGAAGAGCGTGGCCGGAAATATCCTGCAATATTCGCCCGAGGCTATCATTGTGGTGATTTCGAACCCGATGGATACGATGACGTATCTTTCGCTGAAATCGCTGGGCTTGCCTAAAAACAGAATTTTGGGTATGGGCGGCGCGCTGGATAGCTCGCGTTTCAAGTATTTCCTGTCGCAGGCGTTGGGTTGCAATGCTAACGAAGTGGAAGGGATGGTAATCGGCGGCCACGGGGATACGACGATGATTCCGTTGGCCCGGTTGGCTACGTACAAGGGTATTCCGGTTTCTACGTTGCTGAGTGCCGAGAAGTTGGACGAAGTGGTTAAATCGACCATGGTAGGGGGCGCTACGCTGACGAAATTGTTAGGTACGTCGGCCTGGTACGCTCCGGGGGCTGCGGGCGCTTTCGTCGTGGAATCGATTATCCGCGACCAGAAGAAGATGATTCCGTCGTGCGTGGCACTGGACGGCGAATACGGACAGAACGATATTTGTATCGGTGTACCGGCTATCATCGGCCGCAACGGGGTGGAAAAAATCGTGGAGCTGGAACTGACGGCCGACGAAAAGGCGTTGTTCGAACAGAGTGCCGCCGCCGTACGGAAAACAAACGCGATACTGAAGGAAATCAATGCGCTGTAATCGGCGGATTAGGTTTTGATAAAGCAAAGACTCCCGGTTGCTCCGGGAGTTTTTTGTTTCTGGGCCTCCAGTAGCCTTTCTATGCTTTCGGTAGCGGGGGGTCCGGTTATTTTTCGCTTTCGGATTTGTTTGGCCGAGGGTGGCGGCATACTTATCTGTATTTATACAAGGGAATAAAAAATACCGAAAAGGCCTTTGCGTGTGGAAGGGATTCCCGGTATTCTTATGTATTATCAGTTCAATTTTTCAATTTCTTCTTCGGATAGGCCGGAGGTTTTTGCAATGATAGCCGTATCGACTCCGCTTCGTTTCAGGGCGGCGGCGATTTCACGGGCTTTCTTTTCTTCGCCTCTCCGTTCACCTTCCCGAAACCCTTCCTCTTTCCCATCCAGCTTACTCTTCTCCATCGCACTGGTCATCACGCGATAGGCATCCAGTTGCGCCTCGTACTGCGCACGCTCTTCCGGGGTGAAGTTCGCCACCTCAGCCCGTTCCATCAGCTTCTCGAAAGCCGCCTTCTGAGCCTGCCACGGCATCCTTTCCAATG
>JAJBTJ010000001.1 GCA_020860905.1 Parabacteroides sp.
TGTTTGAAAAATTCGTTTTTCGCCAATCGGGTAGGAGCCAGCTTTTTCAGCATCAGCCGCGTATCGCCTTCGTTCAGCGACAGGCATAACTGCTTGAATTTATCGTGCGCCGAGCTTTCCCGTGCCAAGGCGAACCGCGTGCCGATTTGTACCCCTTCCGCACCCAAGGCGAAAGCCGCCAGCATACCGTCCCCCGTGCCGATGCCGCCGGCAGCCGCCAACGGTAACGAAACAGCCTTCCGTACCGAAGGGATAAGGCACATCGTGGTGGTTTCCTCCCGGCCGTTATGGCCTCCCGCTTCGAACCCTTCGGCCACCACCGCATCCACGCCGGCCTCTTCACACTTCGCTGCGAACCTGGCGCTCGATACCACATGCGCTACCGTAACGCCATTCTCTTTCAGGTAACTTGTCCAGGTTTTCGGGTTGCCCGCCGAAGTAAAAACGATTTTTACACCTTCCTCCACAATCAGGCGCATCAACTCTTCTATATCCGGATACAGCAGCGGCACGTTTACCCCGAAAGGCCGTTGCGTAGCCGCTTTGCACTTGCGGATATGCTCGCGCAGCACGTCGGGATACATCGAGCCGGCGCCTAATAATCCCAGGCCACCCGCATTACTTACGGCCGAAGCTAACTTCCAGCCGCTACACCATACCATTCCTCCCTGTATTACCGGATACCGGATGCCGAACAACCGGCAAATTCTATTTTCGTCCATACGTTTCTTTTTTTACGACATTGCAAGATACGCATTGTATCGCGAACAAACAACAGGCGCTTTGCATACGGATACAGCGAGAGCCGTCTGCAAAAAGCGGACGAAACGGCAAAAGGAGGAATCCAGACCACTTTTTCATGCAAAAAACACAATTTATCTCCTCCGAACCTCCTATATTTGCTTCGGTGTTCAGGAGAAAAGTAAAAACAATAATCGATATGAAAAAGTTAGTCATTCTCACCCTCTCCGCCTGTATGCTCGGCTTTTCCGCGTGCCGTACGCCACAAAAAGAAAGAAAGGAAAAACCGCTCACCGTTAAAGTGGATACCGTGCGTGCGTACGGAAGCGAGCTGTCTGTTTCGTTTCCCGGGAAAATAAAAGCGGCCGAGGATGTAAGCTTGGCCTTCCGGGTATCGGGCACCTTGCTCCGGGTACCGGCCGATGCCGGGCGCCGGGTGAAAAAAGGCGACTTGCTGGCCGAAATCGACCCGCGGGATTACCGTATACAACTGGCCGCTACCGAAGCCGAGTACAAACAGGTCGAAGCCGAAGCCGGCCGGATTATCGAGTTGTACGGAAAAAAGAGCGTGCCGGAAAACGATTACGACAAAGCCGTGTACGGATTGCAGCAGATTGCCGCCAAGTACGAAGCCCACAAGAATGCGTTGGAGGATACCCGCCTTACCGCCCCGTTCGACGGCTATGTGCAGAAAAAACTTTACGATAAAGATGAAACGGTTTCGGCCGGCATGCCCGTCGTTTCGCTGATTAGCGCCAACCGGTTCGAAGTGGAAATCCATATTCCTGCCAGCGACTACCTGAGGCAGCACCAGTTCCGCAGTTATACGGCCGTGCTCGAAATCATGCCCGGGCGCGCCTTGCCGCTCCAATTGATCGACATCGCCCGCAAAGCCAACGCCAACCAGTTGTACACGATGCGTTTCCGGCTGGCCGATGTACCCGGTATCAACCTGGCAGCCGGAATGACGGCCGAAGTCACCATCCATTACCTTCCCGGCGAAAACAGCCTGTACCGCCTGCCCGTTTCGGCCGCATTCGAAAAAGGGGAGCATACGTACGTGTGGGTATACAATCCGGATACGCGCCGGGTGAATGCCAGGCAGGTCGTTCCGCAAGAACTGCTGAAAGACGGAAGCCTGATTGTTTCGGGAGGAGCGGTAGCGGGCGAGGTGCTGGTATCTGCCGGCGTACATAGTTTGGAAGAAGGGATGGAAGTGGAAGTGCTTCCGCCGGCAAGTGAAACCAATATAGGAGGCGTATTATGACCAGTTTATCCGAGTACGCCCTGGGTAACCGGGCTATCGTGAAGTTCTTTATCGCCGTGTTGGTAGCCGGCGGCCTGTTCGCTTTCTGGCAGATGAGTAAGATGGAAGACCCGGAAATCCGGGTGAAACAGGCCGTGGTGGTAACGGTGTATCCCGGCGCGTCGGCCCACGAAGTAGAGCTGAAAGTGTCGGACGTGCTGGAAAAAGCCATCCGCTCGATGGGCGATGTGGATTATGTGGAATCCAAATCCATGAACGATGTTTCGCTGATTACGGTGAACCTGCTCAGTACGGTTCCCGATGCCGAGATAGAACAGAAATGGGATTTGCTGCGCCGGAAAGTCGGCGATGCGCAGGCGAAAATGCCCGAGGGAGCGGCACCTTCGGTAGTACAAGACGATTTCGGCGATGTGTACGGCATGTTTTATGCCCTGACGAGCGACGGATTCGACGACCAGGAGCTGATGAATTACGCCTGGATGATTCAACGCGAGCTGCAAAATATCGAAGGGGTAAGCAAAGTACTGTTGTACGGCGAGCGGAAACCCTGCGTCGACATCGACATCGACCGGAATAAAGTGGCCGTACTGGGCGTGCATCCTTCGGAAATACTGATGACGTTGAACGGGCAAAACAAAAGTGTTTACTCCGGCTATTTCGACAGCGGCAATAAGCGCCTGCGCGTGGAAATCAGCGACAGTTACCGTACCATCGAAGACATCCGCAACCTGATTATCCAGGGGCACGAGCACGACCAGCTCCGCCTGCGCGACATCGCCCGGGTAACGGAAGGATTCGAAGAACCCGTGCGCAACGGGATGACGTACGACGGCAAGAAAGCGCTGGGCATCGCCGTTTCGATGGAAAAAGGATACGATATACTGAAAGTGGGGCATAAGGTAACCGGTACGCTGCAACAGATAACCACCGGCAAGTTGCCGGCCGGCATCGCTTTCCACCAGGTGTTTTACCAGCCTGAACGGGTATTCCGTTCCATCGGCACGTTTATTATCAACCTCGTCGAGTCTATCCTCATCGTGATTTTTATCCTGATGCTTACGATGGGGTTCCGGAGCGGCGTCATTATCGGCACCGGGTTGTTCATTACGGTGCTCGGCTCGTTCGTAGTGCTGTATCTGCTCGACGGCACGTTGCAGCGGGTTTCACTCGGAGCCTTGATTGTGGTGATGGGGATGCTGGTGGACAACGCCATCGTAGTAATCGACGGCATCTTGGTGGATTCGGCCAAAGGAATGAAAAAGCCGGATTCGCTCGTACACACAGCTAATAAAACCGCTATGCCCCTGCTGGGCGCCACCCTGATTGCGATTCTGGCCTTTTTCCCGATTTTCCTTTCGCCCGATACCACAGGCGTGTACGTACGCGATTTGTTTATCGTGCTGGCCGTATCGTTGCTCCTGAGTTGGCTGCTGGCGTTGGTGCATATCCCCATTCATTCCGATAAGTACCTGAAGATAAAAGAGGTGAAGCAAGGCGACTTGTATGCGAACGCCTTGTACCGGAATTTCCGGAATTTGCTCTCGTTCCTGCTGTCGCACCGGTTGAGCACCATCGGCATTATCGTCGTGCTGATTGCCGCCAGCGTGGTGGCGTTTTTCCGGATTCCGCAGGGTTTCTTCCCGAACCTGAGCTACGACCAGTTGTACATCGAATGCAAATTGCCGGAAGGTACGCAGCCCGACAGTGTACGGGCCACGGTAGATAAAATCCAGCGGTATTTATCTTCCCGGCAAGAGATTACGCATGTTACCTGTAGCTATGGCGGTACGCCGGCGCGGTATAACCTGGTGCGTTCCATCGCCAAGCCTACGATGAGCTACGGCGAATTAATCGTAGACTTCGACAAGCCGAAGAGCCTGGAAAAAAATATGCAGGAAATACAGGAGTACCTTACCCGGCAATATCCCGATGCCTATATCCGTTTGAAACGGTATAACCTGATGTATATGGATTATCCGGTAGAGGTGATGTTCTCCGGTCCCGACCCGGCTGTGCTGAAACGCCTCTCGGCCGAGGCCGAAGCGATTATGAAGCGCGAGCCGGCGGCTGTTCTGGTACGGAACAACTGGGAGCCGATGAGCCCCACGTTGTCGGTAAATTACAACCAGCCTACCGCCCGGCGCGCCGGTTTGTCGCGTTCCGACATCGGCACTTCGCTGCTTTCGGCTACCGACGGCATCCCGGTGGGAACGTATTACGAAGGGGTGCATGCCAAAACGATTTACCTGAAGAACGTAAACGCGGAAGGCGAACAGGTCGACAAATTGGATAACGCCCCGGTGTGGAGCGCTTTGCCTTCGTTCTCGGCGGTGGATAAGGAAACGGTACACGAGTTGCTTACCGGTGCCAAGCAGGTAGACGAGTTGCTTTCCGAAACGATGGGCGCCACTCCGCTGAACAGCGTTACCGGCGGTATCACCCTGAAATGGGAAGACCTGATGGTGTACCGGTATAACGGTATACGCTCAATGAATGCCCAGTGCAACAACGCGGAAGGTTATACGGCGGCACAAGTCAAAGCCTTGCTGGAGCCCGAAATAGATAAAATCGTATTGCCGCCCGGCTATACCAAGCGGTGGATGGGCGAGTACAAGGCCAGTTCGGATTCGCTGAAATACCTGTTCCGGAATCTGCCGCTGGCTATCGTATTGATTTTGGCCATCCTTATCGGGTTGTTCCGCGACTTCCGCAAACCGGCTATCATCCTGTTGTGCCTGCCCATGGCGATGATTGGGATTTCGTTCAGCATGTTGCTCAGCGGCAAGGAGTTCGGGTTCGTGGCGATTGTGGGTGCCCTGGGACTTATCGGGATGATGATTAAGAACGGCGTGGTGCTCATCGACGAAATTACGTTGCAGATGAAGGCGGGCGTGCCGCCGGTGAGAGCGTTGCTCGACTCGTCGTCGTCGCGTTTCCGGCCGGTAATCATGGCGGCCGGCACTACCATTCTCGGTGTCGTACCCTTGCTGGCCGACGATATGTTCGGTTCGCTGGCCGTTACCATTATGGGGGGCCTGCTGGTGGGTACCATCATCACGCTGATGGTGATTCCGGTGCTGTATGCTTTGTTTTTCGGGATTAGAAACGAGAAAGAAGAGGAAACGCTGCCACAGCGACGCGGCGACACAGAGTAAACAACGTATTTCCGTCCGTGCCGGGTTGAATGGCTTATACATAAAGGAGCGGGCGGTTCCGGAAGGGATGTTCGCGATAAAAGATAAAAAGAGAGGAATATGAAAAACAATAAAGTACCCGTCTTGCTATTCGTGCTTTTTCAGGCTGTTCCGGCCATGGCACAAACGCTCGATTTAGAGCAATGCCGGGAAATGGCGCTCGAAAGTAATAAGCAAATTACCATTTCGCACCGGCAGGCGGAACAGGCCGGTTACACCCTGAAAAGCTACAAAGCCAACTTCCTGCCCAAGTTTACCGGCGAAGGCATGTATTTATTTTCGGGCGGCGAGTTGAAAGAGAATACGCCGGAACTGTTTCTCCCCACCTATGTGCCCGACCCTGCTACCGGACGATTAACGCCGAATGTGGCGGGCGTGGGAGCCGACGGCAATCCGGTTTTCAAGCAATATGGCTACGTGCCTCCGTTGTCGTTCGAGTTATCGTTGAACAATACTTTCCTGGCGGGCGTGTCGGTAGAGCAACCCTTGTATATGGGCGGCAAAATTACGGCCGCTTATAAGATGGCGTGTATCGGGAAAGATATTTCCCGGGTGAATATGGCGTTTACCCGTACCGATATACTGGTGAGAACCGACGAGGCTTATTGGCAGGTAGTGAAGGTGAAGGAGTTGCTTGCGGCCACCGGGAAGTACCGCGACGCAGTGGCCGGATTGCTGCAAAATGTATCGGATGCGTGTGCGGCAGGCATGAAGTCGAAAAACGATTTCCTGAAAGTGCAGGTAAAGTTGAACGAGGCGGAACTGATGGTGCGGAAAGCGCAGAACGGCGTGCGGCTGGCCAAGATGAACCTGTGTCATTACATCGGACTGCCCTTGCAAACCGATGTGGATGTTTCGGCGCGGTTTGCCGGTGCGGACAGTGCGGCGTACGGAAGTGCGATGGTGCCGGCATTGCCTGCTGCGGATGTAACGGCCCGTCCCGAATACGAACTGCTTTCCAGGCAAATAGAATACAAGCATCAGCAAACCAAGCTGGTGCGCAGCGATTTTCTCCCCAACTTAGGGGTAAGTGCCGCGTATATGTACACCGAAGGGCTGAGGCTGAACGACGAAAAGTTGTTGTCGAGCGGTTCTTTTTCCGCCTTGTTTTCGTTAAAAGTGCCTTTGTTCCATTGGGGCGAAGGGGTGAACAAGGTACGGGCGGCGAAAGCCGAAAAAACGATTGCCTTGTTGCAGCGCGAGGATGCGCTCGAAAAGATGGAGCTGGAGGCGATGCAAGCGTTGAATGCGCTGGACGAAGCCGTGCTGGAGGTAAATCTTACCCGGCGTTCATTGGCCCAGGCGGAAGAGAACCTGAAGGTGAGCCGCGACCATTACGAGGCGGGCATGGAAACGCTTACCGGTTATATGGAGGCTCAGGCGGCCTGGCAAAAGGCGTGGGCCGATTTAATCGAAGCGGAAGCGGGGATGAGGTTCAGCGAAACCTATTACCTGAAGGCTATCGGGCAGTTGAAATAAAGCCGGCTGTTTATGAGGGATAGCTTCGGGTATTCCTTTTTACTTCTCCAGATACACCTCCACTGTCTTTTCCCGTTCCGAAATCCGGTAGCGTATGTTCGGTGTGAGGCGCGCCAGGATACCCATAAACTCCGTCAGGCTTTCGTCACGTAAAGTCGCCTTATACGTTAAGCGTTGCAGTTCCGGCGCGATACGGAACGCATAGCCGAAATGCCTGGCCAGCTCGCTATGTTTCTCCTGTAGCGTATTGCCTTCGAAAATAATTTCCTGGCGGCTCCACGCATATACATGTTGCACAGGCAGTTTCCGGATGCTGTATTCGTGCGTCGCATTATCGAACACCAGGCTTTCGCCCGGCGACAATTCCGCCAGTAGCTCGTTCCGGACACCCGAACGGATTTCCACCTTCCCACGCATCAGAGTCGTAATCGTCCGGCCGTCTTCCTCGTAAGCCGACAAATTGAAGTTCGTACCCGTAACCAGTACCTCGTACTGCGCCGTTTCCACGATAAACGGTTTCTTTCGGTTCGTCGCTACGTCGAAAATGGCTTCCCCTTTCAGTTGCACGCGCCGCTGCTTTTTCCAGCCGTACGGCGAGTAACTCAAAGAAGAACAGGCGTTCAGCGACACGGAGGTGCCGTCAGGCAACGTCGTTTTTACCTGCTGGCCGGCACCTGTTTCGATTGCTTGCGTCAAATTGTTGTACACCCCGTTCTCATACATTTCGTTCCCTTGCCAGCCGATAAACAGGCACAGCGCGATGGCGGCGGCATACGCGGCGATATGTTTCCACGGAAAATAAGCCGCGATTCTCCGCGAAGGCTTGCCGGCCGGCCGGAGCCGTTCCGTGAGCTTTTCCCATTCCCGGGCGGTATCCGCTTCGGCCGCTTCTGTTTTGTAACGGGCCAGCAGGTGCGCTTCCTTGATGGAAAACAAAAAGTCCTGGTGAGTCCGGTCTTCCTCCAGCCATGCCACCACTTCGGCCGCTTCCTTTTCCGATAACTCGCGGTTGAGGTATTTCGTAATGTGTTCTTCATCGATCATGGTATTCTTCTTTAAAATATAAACAGCCACAGGAAAGAATATTTCAACAGCGACTTTTTCAGTTTCTTCAGTCCCCGGTACAACTGGTTTTCCACGGTTCGTACCGACAGGTGCAGCAGGTGGGCGATTTCCGCATTGTTCATTCCCCGGTCTTTGCTCATTTCGAAAATAACCTGGCACTGCTTGTGCAGTTTCTTCAGCGCCTCGTTGTATTTCTGGCTCAACTCATCGAAATAGATTTTATCGAGAATGTTCTTTTCGGGCGTGTAGTAATTCGCTTCGATTTCGAGCAGCCGCACATTCGACAAGTCCGAGAAGTTATTCTTAATCGCTTCCTGCCGGATTTGCCGCAGGCACAGATGTCGTGTAATACGGAACAAGTAACCGCTCACCGCTTCCTCCACCTGTAGCTTCTCCCGGTGTTCCCAGAAAATAACGAAAGCCTCCTGCACTGCGTCTTTTGCCAAATCCGCGTCTTTCAGCAAGCTTTTGCAGTACACATACATTTTCGGATGATATTTACTATACAGGCATTCGAGCGCCTGAATATCTCCATTTTTTATTTTTCGAAAAATTTGATTGTCTTCCATGGCTTTTTTGAAGTCGGGTCGGATTGCGTGTTTTTCCGGAAATAAAATGCTGCATAACCGCTCCAAAAGTAAAAGATAAAAAGATACTCTGTTGCTTTCCTTAACAATATTTTGCTGTTAACCTCCCTTCTATACGGATAAACAGCCAGCCTGTCGCCGTGTGTTTTATAGCATAAAAAAATACGTGAGTATTTTAAAGCGCCCCGCGCTCTTTATTAAAAATGCAGATGCATCCGGCATGATTGAAACCCGATTTTAGTTTAACATTTTAAATCTTACATGTATGAGAACAACACGAGGCGAATGCCTCCCGGCCGCTAATCGCGGGCGAAGGCTTTTGCTAGCCTTTTTTCTTCTGTGGGGATGTACGGTCGTCCCGTCGTGGGCCCAGCAAGCAATAACCCTGAACCTGGCAGGCCAGCCTTTTTCCGCCTTCGTCAGGCAGGTGGAAGAACAAACCGATTACAAATTCTTTTTTGAAGAAAGCAGTATCGACGTAAACCGTACGGTCAGCCTGAACGTACGGAACCAGGATATCCGCACCGTACTCGACCGGGTGCTGGAAAATTCCGGCATCACTTATACGATTGCCAACAAGCGAATCCTGTTAGTGAAGAAAAGCGAGCGGGCGCCGAAAAGCGGGAAGAACCTGCCGAAAGAGATTGCGGGGAATGTAACCGACGAAGACGGCCTGCCGGTTATCGGGGTGAATATCCGGGTAAAGGGGAAAGCCGCCGGAACGGTAACGGATATAGACGGCAATTACCGGCTGGCGCTTCCGCAGAACAGCGAAGCGATTGTCGTTTCGTACATCGGCTACGCCACCCAGGAAATCGTACTGAAAAATAACAACTGGAGTAAAATCGTGCTCCGCGAAGACATCAACATGCTGGAAGATATCGTGGTAGTGGGGTACGGTACCATGAAGAAACGCGACCTGACGGGCGCTATTTCCACGGTGAAGACCGAGGATATG
Organism: Parabacteroides sp.; assembly: GCA_020860905.1. Taxonomy (GTDB): domain Bacteria; phylum Bacteroidota; class Bacteroidia; order Bacteroidales; family Tannerellaceae; genus Parabacteroides_B. The sequence goes on from JAJBTJ010000001.1 coordinate 9,292, forward strand.
GGGCTGGCCGGTATCTCTTCCATCGGCCATGCGCTCGAAGGGAAGGCGGCCGGCTTATATGTACGGCAGAACAGCGCGCAGCCGGGCGGCGGCCTCGATATTTTGGTGCGGGGCGCCGGTTCTATCAATGCCAACAACGACCCGCTGTATATCGTAGACGGTTTCCCGATTGCCAAGCTCGACCAGATTTCGAGCTCCGACCGCAAGATGGACCCCGGAACGCAGGGCGTGCTCAACTTCCTCAATCCGAACGACGTGGAATCCATCGAGGTGCTGAAAGATGCCAGCGCCACATCCATTTACGGCGCGCGTGCTGCGAACGGAGTGGTAATTATCACCACCAAACGCGGAAAAGAGGGGAAAGCCCGGGTAAATTACTCGTACAATTATTCTTACCAGAAATATGCCGATACGTACGACCTGCTTTCGCTGAAAGAGTGGATGGAAGAGAAGAACAGTTCGAGCTGGGAGCTTTGGGTGTGGAACAACAAAGTGGCTCCGTGGGGAGGCAAAACGCTGGAGCAAGCGCTGGCTTCGCCGGTAAACGGGCTGAAGTATGTGAGGCCGTATACCGAAGAGCAGATTGCGGAGGCGGCCGAAGGTACCGACTGGCTGGGGCTCGTTACACGCAACGGGCGGATACAGGAGCATAACGTTAATTTGCAGGGAGGCAACCGCGAAACTCAATATATGGTGTCGTTCAATTATTTTAACCACGACGGTATCGTGCGTAATTCGGGGTTGACCCGTTATACGTTGAAAGCCAATATCGACCAGCAGTTTCTTTCCATCTTCAAGGCCGGATTGAACCTTACGATGACCCGTATCGTGAACGACAATACGCAACTGGGTTCCGACCAATATGAAAACTCGGGTATTATCCGTTCGGCCATCCAGATGGGACCGCATATCGCGGCGTACGACGAGGAAACGGGCCGTTATCCGGTAAACCCGTTGCTGGGCACGCAACCTAATCCGTACTCGTTGCTGAACAACATCGACCGCGGCAATACCGACCGGCTGTTAGGCAACGTGTTTATCGAAGCCAGGCCCCTCGACGGGCTTATCCTCCGCGTAAACGCGGGGCTCGACCGGGCCGCCCAGAACCGGAAAACGTACCAGCCCAAGAGCACGCTCAACGGATACAACCTGCAAGGGGTAGCCAGTATTTATAATGTGGATAATAACCAATATTTGCTCGAGGCTACGGCTACTTACCAGAAAACACTGGCGCGGATTCATAAACTTAACTTGCTGGCGGGAACCTCGTACGAGCAGTTCAACTACGAAGGTTCGAACCTGGGAAACAACAATTTCCTTACCGACGGCTTTATTTACAACAACCTCGGTGCGGGTGCGGGCACCAAGGTGGTGGGTTCCGGGTATACTGAAAATAAGATGCTGTCGTACTTCTTCCGCGCCAACTACATCCTGAAAGACCGGTACCTGCTTACGGCTACGCTGCGTTCCGACGGCGCCAGCGTGTTCGCCAGGAACCACAAATGGGGCTATTTCCCCTCGGTGGCGCTCGGGTGGACGATGAGCGAGGAGGCGTTTATGAAGAAAACATCCGATTGGCTGAGCATGCTCAAGGTGCGGGTAAGCTGGGGGCAGACGGGAAATGCCGACATCAGTACCAATGCGTTTGCCAGCTATTATGCGCAGGAAGCGTGGAATAAGGAAGACAAGTCGAAAGAGATAGGCGTATTCCAGGGGCGGCTCGAGAATCCCGATTTGAAGTGGGAAACCACCACCGAATGGAACGTAGGGCTCGACTTCGGTTTCTTCGACAGCCGCATCAGCGGTTCGGTGGAATATTACCACAAGGTGATTTCCGACTTGCTCAATTATAAACCGCTCAATTCGTACCAGGAAATCACCCGGGTGATGGCCAATGTGGGTAAAACGCAAAGTACCGGGGTAGAAGTTACGCTGAATACCAGGAACATCGTTACCAAAGATTTCTTATGGTCTACCGACATCACGTTCACCAAATACAAAGACCGCTGGAAAGAGCGTACGCCCGACTGGAAGCCCGGCGTGTACGAACAGTACGATGCACCCGTGCGGGCTATCTACAGCCGCCGCGCCGACCATATCATGCAGATAGGCGAAGAAACGCCGGCCGCCCAGCCGTTGCTGGTACCGGGGCAGTTGGTGATAAAGGATATAAACGGCTACGTGCGCGATGCGAACGGCGACCCGGTGGTAGACGAGAACGGCCGTTTCCAGTTGCTCGGCCATCCCGACGATATTATCGACGATGCAGACATGGAACTGATCGGAACGAGCGACCCGGGCTGGTTGGCCGGTATGACGAACACCTTCAAGTACAAGGATTTCGATTTGAGTTTCCACGTGAACGGCATGTTCGACCGCATCATGCAAGACCCCACGGAGATGGTATACGGCATTTCGGCCGACGGCATCGCCCGGTACGGGTACAATGCACTCCGCTCGGTTAAGAAACGCTGGACGTGGGATAACCCTTCTACCGAATATCCCAGTACGTTCAACGGATGGAACAACAATTACACCTCGGGCGATTTCTATTACCGGAAAGCCTGGTTTATCCGCATGCAGAATATCACGTTGGGGTATACGTTGCCGCGGCGCCTGCTGGCTAAAACGCGCGTGATTTCGAATCTGCGGGTACATGCCGGCGTGAACAATGCGTTTGTTATCACGCCTTATAAGGGGCTCGACCCGGAAACGGATTACTACACTGCTTCTTATCCGAATGCGCGCACGTTCAGCTTCGGGGTCGACCTTTCTTTCTGATACGTTTACCGTTAAAATCCCACAATATGAAACTATATATCAAAACATACCTGGCGATTCTCGCTTTTATCGGCGCGGGCCTGTGCGGTTGTGTAGAGCTCGACCCGATAGATTACTCTGAAATCAACCCTTCGAACTTCCCGAAAAGCGAGGAAGACCTCGAGGCCTTGGTACTCTCTTGTTATTATCCGCTCCGGGGAAGCTGGTGGGACGGCATCCACACCACTTCCGAGCGGGGCGTGATGTTTATCAACGACGCCACCACCGAAATACTCACCGGCACCTGGGGGGAAGCGCAAATCTGCTCCGAGCTGAACTTCTTCCCCGAAACCCAGGGAGTAACCTGGTTCTATTATAAGAACGAAGAACCCTACGGATACGCCAACAAAATCAGCCGGTGCACCATCGTGCTCGACCAGATAGAAAAGAGCTCGGTTTCGGAAACCCTGAAAAACCGGTACAGCGCCGAGGTGCGGTGTGCGCGCGGCATGCTCTCCTATATCTTGTACGATATGTACGGCCCGCTGGCCGTAGCGCCTATCGAAGTGCTGCTGAATCCGCTCGACGAACAGCCGTTGCCCCGCCTGTCGCGCGAGGAAATGGTGAAGTTTATCGAAGATGACCTGGTGTTTGCCTCCGAATACCTGCCTTATCCGGGCGCCACCGAGTACGGCAAATTCAGCAAAGGACTGGCCAAGATGTTGCTGATACGGCTTTACCTGCACGAAACCCCTGTGAACCGGGAGTATTACCGGCAGGTGGAAACGTTGGCGCGGGAGCTGACGGATGCCCGGTACGGCTATCAGCTCGCGAGCAACTACCCGGGCATGTTCGAGTTGGGCGGCCAGGGCAGCGCCAACAAAGAAATCATCTGGGCCATTCCCTCGTCGAACGAAGGGCCTAACCAGAACCAGTGGCACATGATGGTGCTTCCCACCGATTTCAGCCAGAACGGTATGGGCGCCGGTTGGGGCGTATGCACCAGTACGTGGTGGTTCTACGATACGTTCGAGGAAGGCGATACCCGCAAAACCTACCTGTTAGACCATTACACCAATGCCGACGGCGAAGTGGTCGACCGCAATACCGACGCCTCTTTCCTCGCTACGGGTCCGTTGGCGTTGAAGTACGGCTACGACCCCGACGTGCTGGGCTCGGGCGGTTATTCGAACATCGACGTTATCATCTACCGCTATGCCGACGTGTATCTTTCGCTGGCGGAAGCGCTGGTGATGAAGCCGGGCGCCACGCAGGGCGATTACGCCGAGGCATTGGGCTATATAAATAAGGTGCGTAACCGCGCGAAGCTGAAAGACCTGAAGTTGCAGGATTTCAATACGCAAGACGCATTTATTAATCAACTGCTTACCGAAAGGAGCCATGAGTTTTGGTGCGAGAACGGCCAGTACCGCGCCGACCTGATTCGCCACGGCAAATTTGTGCAACGTGCCGTCGACGTTTCACAAACTCCGTATGCGAACGAGTATAAAGAAGTTTATCCGTTGCCGCTTGCCGTGATTACCGACGGGAAAGGGCAAATCAAACAGAATCCGGGTTATGATAAATAAGAGAATACAAAAAAACAGTTGGTGCGCACTCCTGTCCGTTTTGTGCGGATTGTGCCTGGCCGCCTGCAAAAGCGACGGGCATGCGAATGCAGACGAGGATACCGATACGCCGCCCGAAGCGGTGCAAGTAGTGAATTATCTACCCGACACGGATTTGTTCCCGAATCCGGAGCGCGGGTTTTACAAGCAGCTCAACAACACGGTTGCGCTGTCGGAAAAGACGTTGCGCAATTACCGGAACGAGAATATGTCGCTCATCCTGCGTATCTATTACCTGAAAGAATTCCGGAACGCCCCTATCGGCGACGAACTGCTGGCACAGATGAACCGGGATATGGACGTGCTCCGCCGGGCGGGCGTGAAAGCCATCCTCCGTTTCTCGTACGCCGAGGCTATCGACGAGCCGGATGCGCCGCTGGAGGTTATCCTGCAACACCTGGAGCAGGTGAAACCGGTGCTGCAACAGAACAAAGACGTGATTGCTGTTTTGCAGGCGGGCTTTATCGGGGCCTGGGGCGAATGGTACTATACTACGAATAACCTGAATAACGACCGGGCGCGTAAAGCCGTGCTGGATAAAATCCTGGAAGTACTGCCCGAAGGGCGTTGCGTGCAGGTTCGTACGCCTAATTATAAAAGAAACTATACGGGCGTGCGCGAGGCTATCCGGCCCGAAGAGGCGTTCGGCGCGAAAGCGGTTGCCCGTATCGGCCATCATAACGATTGCTTTATGGCCAGCGCCGATGATTACGGTACCTACGAGGATGTGGCGGCCGATAAAACCTACCTGGCTGCCGAGGGGCTGTATGTGCCGATGGGCGGCGAAACGTGTCCGCCCGACGGGGTAGACCCTGCCGATTGTGTGAAGGCGCAGTCGGAAATGCGTACGCTGCACTGGTCGTACTTGAACCAGGATTATTACCGGGGCGTAATCGACAACTGGGAAGTGCAGGGGTGTATGGACGATATTGTGCGCGACATGGGGTACCGGCTGGTGCTGCAAAAAGGGGAGTATTCGGCGGAGCATATACCGGGCAGCGAGTTGTCGGTGGCGATTCGGTTGCAGAATGTAGGGTATGCCCCGTTGTTCAACCCGCGGAATGTGGAACTGGTATTACGGTCGGCCGACGGGAAAACGTGTTATGCGGTACAGTTGCCCGACGACCCGCGTACCTGGCAGCCGGGCAAGACTGCCGATTTGAATGCGAAGGCGGCGTTGCCGGCCGATTTGGCTCCCGGCGATTACAAACTGTATTTGTTCCTGCCCGACCCGGAGCCTGCCTTGCACGACCGTGCGGAGTTTGCCGTCCGGCTGGCGAACCGGGGATGTTGGGACGAAGCTACCGGGTATAACGACTTGGGTGTCGTTATCCGGGTGGAGGTTACCGGGGAACTTCCTCTCAGCAGTTCGGCCGTGCGGTTCGTCCGGCGCTGAAAGGCGGTTCTCTTTAGAGAGAAGTTTGAAGAAAAGGCCGCCTACTGGTTTTTAACGGGAAAGCGGTTTTGGCGATGCACTATCATCGAAATATAATAGTGAGGTATGGTGAAACTTAACTTTAAAATTGAATTTATGGATATAAAAAGATGCTTTATATTGTTGTTCGGCGTCGTGCCGTTGCTGTGCGGCGGCTGTAGCGACGATGAGCCGCAGGCCGTCGAAGGGCCTAAGCCGGAAATGAATGTGCTGGTATCGCCGCAGAGCGGATTGGCCTACGGCGATAAAATAACCGTTTCGGGTACGCTTGCCGATGCACGGAACCTCAAGATGTACACGATTCGGTTGAAAGACCCCGGGGGAAATGTGGTGTTGCAGAAAGAACAAATGTTGCTCGGACAGAGCTTCCAATTATACGAAACGCTTTCCATCCCGCTGCCTGCCGACGCACAGGCGGCCGATTTGCAGGTGGAGGTGACCCTCGATAATACCCGGAACGGCCGGGAAACGCAAACGTTCGAGCTACCCTCGTTGCGAGTGCCTGTGTTCGAGAAACTGTATCTGGTATTAGGCAACAAGTCGGTGGTGGAATTATCGAAGAACGGCGATGTTTTCGAAGCGGAAGAGTTTTTCCCGGCCAACGTAAAAGGCATTATCGCTACCAACCCCGCCAATACGGGGTTGTACTGGGGCGTTACCGGCGGGAAGATACAAACCATGGCGAAAGACTCGATTCCGATAGGAGGCGACCTGGAGGCTTCGTGTAAAATTACCTTCAATCCCCGCACATTCGAGCTTACTTTCGGCGAGCGGCATGCCTGGACGCCGCTTCCGGCCTCCGATTGCTATTATATTCTCGGTACTGTTTCCGGCCACTGGCAAGACGGCGAGATTACCGGCGAGAAGGCGAAGATGCGCATGAACGGGTACGAGAGCGGTAACTTGCGATATTATACCTGGTTCCCGCCCGAAGGCGACGACCCGGAGACGGGCATGTGGGGCGCCACCGCCGCGGGGGCGTTCCGGATGAAGAAAGGTGGAAGCGAGGCGTATGTGATGTGGGACGGAACGAGGCCCGTGAGTGCGCCGGCCGACGATAATACGAAGAATTTTCCGGTTACGGCCGGAGGTGCTTTCGAGTTCCGGGTGTATTTCGAGGACGACGTGTGTACGAAGGTACAGGTAATCGGCAGCGACCGTACGCTCGAGTTCGCCGACGGCCAGGTAAAGGTAAACGGCATCGTTATGGAAGAAGAAGTCGATTTTGCCGGTTCGCCTTTGCAGCTGAAAGCGGGTACGAGTTACATTTACGAGTCGGAGGTAGCGCTTACGCAGGGGCAGTCTGTTACATCGGGCTCGCTCGACCTGACGGTTTTCGCTGCTAACGAGGATTTGTTTGCCGGAAACGGCAACAGTACGTGGACGCTCACGTCGCTTACCGGAACTTACGTAATACGGATGGATGCTTTCAGTGGCGCGTTTTATGCTTGCCCCGTGAACGGATACCCAGACGTGCTCTATATGAACGGTTGGAGCTGGGCGTACTCGGAAACGGATAACGCTGTAACGTGGGATGCCGCCCGGGTATTGCCGTTGGTTCGTACGTCGGGTACTACTTACGAAGGCTCGTGTTACGTATTCGCCTGGGGTGGCGACGTGCAGTTTTATCTTACTCATCCCTCGACGGGACAGAATACGCCGTTGCCGAATGCAAACTTTACCGGCTCGTATATCGGGGCAACGCCTGTGAGCTTCTTGTTACCGGCTTCGGGCGGCTATTATAAAGTAGCGGTCGACCTGAAAGACGGGGTAACGGTTGCCGCCGACGGTACGGTTACCCCGAACGGGGCGCAGCCGTTTGCACTGAATTATATTCCGCAGTAATACACGGGAGAACCTGAAAAGGGATGTTCTGTGGATAATACGATGGGGCGGCTGATTTGTTGAAAATCAGTCGCCTTTGTTATATTTTCAAAGTACATGACAAAAAATTCTTTTTTAGAGAAAAACAGTTTTCGCTCGCCGCGAGGGCGTCTGCCGACGGCGCCTACCGGCGGTCATCCTTTTTTATCTTGACATAAAAAAGGATGCAAAAAAGGTCAAGGGCTACGTCCGCTTCGCTACATCCCGCCCTTCGTTCGCTA
>JAJBTJ010000223.1 GCA_020860905.1 Parabacteroides sp.
CAGTATAGCCCTGCAAGTCGTACGGTTCCCGACTCGTTGCCTCTGTTTTTTTTATGCTTTGCTAAATGTTTATTCCTCAATCAGTTAATTCAAACTGATGAAAGTCTAAAATAATAAATTGTAAAAATGGACGAATCACTGAAGAAATTGGCGGATATCGACTTGAGCGATACGCTCGCTTCGCTTATCCAGTCGGGCACCTCGCTGGGTACCCATCTTATCCAGGCCGCATTGGTATTTTTTATCGGTCGTTTTATTATCAAAATGATCAATAAGCTCGTTAAAACGATTTTGGAAAAAAGAGACATCGACCCTTCCGTGAAATCGTTCGTATGCAGCCTGGTGCATATCCTGTTGATGATTTTGCTGGTAGTATCGGTGGTAGGGGCGTTGGGAGTGCAAACCACTTCGTTCGCCGCGTTGCTCGCCTCGGCCGGTGTGGCTATCGGTATGGCGCTGAGCGGAAACCTCCAGAACTTTGCCGGCGGATTGGTTATTTTGCTGTTCAAGCCCTATAAAGTGGGCGATTATATCGAATCGCAAACCCAGAGCGGCACGGTACAGGAAATACAGATTTTCCATACCATCCTCACCACGCCCGACAATAAGGTGATTTACGTGCCGAACGGCTCGCTGTCGAGCGGCGTAATCGTGAACTACAGCAACCAGACTACCCGGCGTATCGAGTGGGTATTCGGCGTAGAATACGGCGAAGACTACGAAAAAGTAAGGTCGGTGCTGGCCGGAATCCTGAGAGACGATAAACGAATCCTGACCGACCCCGCTCCTTATATCGCCCTCAAGGCGTTGGATGCGAGCTCGGTAAACGTAACGGCCCGCGTTTGGGTGAAGAGCGAAGATTACTGGGACGTTTACTTCGATACTAACCGGACGGTGTATACCGTATTCAATGAAAAGGGCATCGGATTCCCGTTCCCGCAGCTTACGGTTCACCAGGCTAAGGATTAAAAGTGACCATAGCTTTCGGAAAGGGCGGCGCTCACGTATAACCGGAGCGCCGCCCTTGTGCGTATAAAACGGCTGCTGCCCGGGCAAAATCCGGTACGGTGGCTGTTTTTTGTCGTTTTTTTATATCCGGAAATCCGTCCTTAGCCTGCGGACGGACATCCGTAGCTTGCGGACGGACATCCTTAACCTGCGGACGTCCGTCCGCAGGTTAAGGATATAGTTTTTATGCAGGAAGAACCGGATTCGATTGCAACGGAGTTTACTTTTCTTCCAGCTCCTTCAGTTCTTTCAATAACTCCGCCCGTTTCTGGGCATCGGTTCCGCTTACGATCATCCGTATGAATCCTCTTTTGTCAACCAGTACCGTGGCCGGCAATTGCTTGATACCGAACATTTCGAAAAGCGTCCGGTTGTCCGGAACCTGCCGGAACAGGAAGTTCCGTTTCTTTACCGCTCCGTCGATTTGCGCCGCCGTATTCCGGGTTACGGCCAGGTAATTTACATCCGGGCAAACGGTAAGCCAGCGGTTTAGCTCCGGCATTTGTGCCAGGCAAGGCGCACAGTCGATAGCCCAGAAGCTAAGAACCAGCGGCTTGCCGATGGTATTGGTTTCGTTCCAGTTCGTACCTTCCGTATCGGTTACACTGAAGGCTTCGAGCCGGTCGCCGGCATGCAATACCGCCAGGGTAGTATCCGGCGCAACGGTTTTCGGTACGGGAGCCGGGCGTTCTCCTGCCCGGGTCTGCCGGTTTCTTTGTTGCAGTACCTTCTCTCCGTTCGGTACCCGGGCGGCCGGAACGGCTTGCGACAGTTCGTCCGCCGTTAGCTTACAGCCGGGTTTCAACACGAGTTCGCAAAAAACGTTTCCGTCGGCATCCACTATTTTATCGCGCGCGGCGATACATTCCGGTTGGAGCGAAGCCGGCATTTGCGTGTAAAACCGGCCGTTTATCAAATAAGTAATATCCGCATCCGATTGGGCGGAAAGCGCCGTCAGGCTCAGGCAAACGGCGATGGTCGTCAACACTTTTTTCATACACTTTATTGTTATTAGTATCCTTTTATTCAGTTGTTTACTTTATAAAGAACAGAATCGGCGGGCGTATGGGACGAGGCGCAGCGTTAAATCTGATTAAAACGGTTCCGTTCCGCTACGGAAGTGCCGGAGCGCAACCGACGGAGCGGGGAAAACGCTCCGTCGGGAGGTAACCTGCGCAGCGTTCCCCGCACTTCCGCCCACAGGTTTATTCTCCGGATTCCGGATTTATCGGGGCTTATCTTTCGGTTTTCCGGTTTTTCTGTTTATTTTTGGCCGGTGCCCGCCGGACGGACTGTTTTTTCGGTAATCGAGCCGTGCGGACAACGCTTTGTATACACTGGCCCTGACAAACCGGTTTCCTTTCGGCGCGGCCGGTTATCCGGCCGTGCAACCTCGGCCGGGAAGCGGCGGAATGGCCAGGAAACGAAGTCCGGTAAATTAAAAACACAATGCTTTCGACTCGACTGAAATCGATTCCCGGTAAATACGGAGTAATATGCGTACGATAGATGAAATGCCCGATAAGGATACTGCGGAGCAGTATGCCTATATCGACGACGAGATATTGGTACTCGACCGCACCCCGTCCGTAACCGGGCGGGCCTGGTTCGTGGCGGGGTTATCGGTGGGGCTGGCTTATTTTCTTTGGGCCTTGTCGGCGGTTTTTTTCTCCGGTGGGAAGATAGTGCCCCGCATCAGATACTATCTTAAAAAGCAATGCTTAGAGCATGTTCTTTTTGTTAATT
>JAJBTJ010000097.1 GCA_020860905.1 Parabacteroides sp.
AAGGCCACGCTGTTTGAGCTTACAAAGTAAGCGAGTTCGGGGCCTTCAGTGAGTGCAGTGCCATTTTTAGTGAGCGAGGTGTCAGCCCTTGACCTTTTTTGCATCCTTTTTTCTGTCAAGAGAAAAAAGGATGACCGCCGGTAGGCGCCGTCGGCAGACGCCACGCGGCGAGCGAAAAAGCATCCTCGCCGCGGTAACGGCCAACACCACCCCGAAAGGCAAGAATGCCGAGTTTTCTTCCAAAGTTCTTTTTACAAAGAACCCTCCCCCAACAACCTCTTCATCCTCATCAACGCCTCCACATAATAATAATCCGCATAACTCAGCGGCACATCCACCTCCGAATTACTCGGGAAACTACCCGTAGAATGCATCAAAGCGAAATTACAATTCGTACCCCTTGCCGCCAGATACTCCGGCGAAGAAAGCGAACGGATTTGCTGCTCCGCCATATCTAAGCACCGCTTTCCGAAATCATCCTTCGTAAGCTGGCTCAACTCGATAAACGCCGAAGCCATCACCGCAGCCGCCGAAGCATCCCGCGGCACATCCGGGATACCCGGCGCATCGAAATCCCAGTACGGCACCTTATCCGCCGGCATATTCGGATGATTCAGAATATACTCACCCACATGACGCGCATGCGTAAGATACTCTGGCTTTCCCGTTTCGCGATACATCATCGTATACCCATACAACGCCCAGGCCTGTCCCCTCGCCCAAGCCGATTCGTCAGCAGCCCCCTGATGCGTTTGCTTTACATGCGGCAACCCCGTAATCGTATCGTACGACACCACGTGATAACAACTGTAATCATCGCGGAAATGATGCTTCATCGTTACATCAGCATGCGACTCGGCCATCTTCCGGAACCGGTCGTCGCCCGTAGCATTCGACGTCCAGGTAAACAACTCCAGATTCATCATGTTGTCGATAATCACCGGGAACTGCCAGATTTTCTTGTTAAAATCCCACGAGCGGATAGCACCCACCACCGAATCGTACCGCGTAGCCAGCGAGTTAGCCCCCGTAACCAACACATCACGATAAGCCGGGTCGCCCAACAGCCGGTAACCGTTACCGTAACTGCAATTCAACATAAAACCCACATCATGGCTGTACGTAATATTCTTTACCTCCTCTACTCGCGCCGTATACAACTTAGCATACTTCTCCAGTTCAGGAGTAGGATTATTTTCGTACAGATACCAAAGCTCCCCCGGGAAAAAACCGCAACACCACCAATGATAATCGCTGGTTTCGAGCTGCCCGTCCTTCCCGATGGTTTTAGGAAGCTGCCCCTCGACCTCTTCCAGCGCCTGCGCCATCAAAAGCGCCTGCTCCGTCGAAGCCTCCAGCCCCCTGTTCACTACATCCGCCAACGGCTCCGCAGTCCGGTCGGTACACGCAACGCACAAAAGCGCTGCCGAAAAGAAAGATAAAACATGTTGTTTCTTCATGGAATATATAAATTAAAATAGGATACAGTAAAAATAAACTACCCGACAGGCACAGCCTGTCAATATTGTCTGAAAAACTGCGAAAAACGTATTCGGCCGCCCCGTAAAAGCACCTACAACGCCGTAACCGGTACCACATCGCCCTTTCGTACCGGCACCTCCAGCAAATAATACGCTTGCGCGCCGTTCCGTACCGGCCGCGAAGAAAACCCGCCCGCACGCAGCGGACGGTCGGCCCGGATACGGCACAACCCGTTCTGCAACGCACGCACCGAAGCCTGCTTCAACTGTCCGGAACGCCATTCGATGCCCACTTCGAAATTACCCCGCGCCTTCAATCCCGATACCGACCCCTCGCTCCAGACCGAAGGAAGCGCCGGCAACAAGTGGATATAGCCAGCATGACTTTGCAACAACATCTCGGCCACCCCCGCCGTATACCCGAAATTCCCATCTATCTGGAAAGGAGGATGCGCATCGAACATATTCCGGAACAAACCGCCGCCCGAATGACTTTCGCCTGCGAACCCGACCGGCCGGAACAGATTAGAGATGATTTTATAGGCATGATCGCCATCGTGCTGCCGCGCCCACAAATTGATTTTCCAACCCATCGACCAACCGGTAGCCTCGTCGCCCCGCAACTCCAACGTCCGCTTCACGGCATGGAAAAGTGCCGGCGTCGCCTCGGCCGAAATCTGGTCGCCCGGATAAAAACCGTACAAGTGGGAAAGATGACGGTGAGCAGGCTCCGTTTCCCGGTAATCCTTCGCCCACTCCTGCAATTGCCCTTTTGTCCCTATCCGGTAGGGCAATAACCGCGGCAAAGCCGCTTCCACCTGCGAGGCGAAAGCTGCATCGGTATCCAGCAACCGCGCAGCCTCCGCCACCCGGCCGAACAACTCGCGGACAATCGCCATATCCATCGTAGCGCCAGCCGAAACAGAAGCGCGCCGGTTCGAAGCCGTAAAGAAACGATTCTCGGGCGAAGTGCTTACCGGTGTAACCAGGTAGCCTTCTTCATCCTCCGCAAGCCAACCCATAAAAAAGACGGCCGCCCCTTTCATCAGCGGATACGCCTCGTGGCGAAGGAAAGCAGTATCGCCCGTAAACCGGTAATGCTCCCACAAATGGCTGCACAGCCAGCCCCCCACCATCGGCCAGAACGAAGCGGTAGGGTCGTTGTCGTTGGGATAGGTTTCGCGCCAGACGGAACAATTGTGATGCCCCATCCAGCCGTCGAGCCCGTACATATCCCGGGCGGTTTCCGCTCCATTAGCCGCCAGCTCCCGTATTAACCGGAACAGCGGCTCGTGGCACTCGGAGAGGTTGGTTACCTCGGCCGGCCAGTAATTCATTTCGGTATTGATATTCATCGTATACGCACCGTTCCAGGGAGGAAGCACCTCGGCATTCCAGATACCTTGCAGGTTGAGCGGCTGGCCGCCCGGACGCGAACCCGAAATCATCAGGTACCGCCCGTACTGGAACAGCAAGGCTGCCAGGCCGGCATCGGGCTCGCGGTTGAAACGGCGCAACCGTTCGTCGGTAGGCAATGCCGCCTGTTCGGGTGTGGAAGGCAGATGCAAAGCCACCCGGTTAAAAAGGGCCGTATAATCGGCCTTGTGCCGCGCCTGCAATTCGCTCCACGAACGCGGGGCCGCCGCATCGAGCAGGCCGAGCGACCGGGCGGAGGCATCCACGCCTTCCCGGCTCGGACTTTTATCGAACCCGTTATAACTGGTAGCCGCCGAAAGGATAAACACCACCTCGTCGGCCTCCTTTACCATAATTTCGTCGCCGCCGGAAGCGAGCGTTCCGCCGGTAACCCGTACCCGGAGCGCAGCGGAAAAATACATGCCCCGGTTGTCGATGGCATCGCCGTACAATACGCGTTCGTTCGTACGTCTTTTCCCGTCGGCATCGTACAACTCGGGATGTTTATACTGGTCGCCCCAAGCTTCTATCTGCTCGAATGTACGCCGTTCGGCATAGCCGGGCGCCTGGCCGTTCAGCTCGAGCACCTCGGGCGACAGCAGAAGGGTTTTGGCCGTAGGATGCACCGAGGCCAGCCGTGCCGACAGGGAAAGCGCTCCTTTTTTATCGGCCGTCAGCCGGATGGCGATGACCTGGTCGGGGTACGAGGCGATGATTTCGCGCTTATACCGCACGCCGTTGCAAGTATAGGCTACGCGCGCCACCGACTCGTCGAGCGACAGTTCGCGGGCATAATCCGTTACTTCGCCGTGCGTAAACATACGGATATACAAATCGCCTAACGGCTGGTAGTTCTGGTGCAATCTCCCCAGCCAGTGTTTGCGTACCAGCTCCTGGGCTTCGTCTTCGCGCCCTTCGCGCAACAAACGGGTTATCTCGGGGTAGGTATCGCGGATGGAAACTTCTTTATAGGCAGTGGAAGGCTCGCCGCTATACAGGGTATTTTCGTTCAACTGGAGGTGTTCTTCGCCGGGAGCGCCGAACAGCATGGCGCCTAACCGACCGTTTCCGAGAGGAAGGGCTTCGTTCCAATCGGCGGCAGGCGAGGTGTACCACAAAACGGAGGCCGGAGCTTCTGCCTGTAGCCGGCACGCGGATAAAATAACGAAGCAATAAATAAAGACGATTTTGTAATTCATGGCATACTATTTTATCGAATCGGAATAGTTGTGTTCCGGGCTACGACCGGGTAAACCCGCTTCCGTACCGCCCGGTTCGCCTCGTGGGCTCTTTCCGGGAAGCAAAAATAATGCATACGGCTCATTGCTTCCTTACACTATTGTTGCAAAATAGTGTACTATCGTACGCCTTGCCTGAAAACAGGATGCAGAAAACGTATTTTCCGGGACGATACGGCGACCGCCGGACAGGGGCGCCGGCTGAATTACTCGAGCCGTTCGATGGTTACGTCGGGGATTTGCTGCAACAACAGCAGCAATTGCGATTCGTTGGTCGCTCCTTTCGCTTTCATCACCACCGATACTAAGTAGTTTTCGGGCGTTCCTTCTTTTTTCTCCATGGAGTAGTTCATAATGATGTATCCCTTTTTGTGGATGGTATCGATGATGTGATTTACGGCGTCTTTCCGGGTGGTGCTGAAAACGAGCAGGAAGCTCTTCAGGCCGAGGTTCTTGAATACGTGGTTCAGCACTTCCAGGCCGATGAGTACCAACACGGTGGCCGTTATGCCTACTTCGTACATGCCGCCGCCGATGGCCAGGCCGATGCCGGCAGTGGCCCACAATCCGGCTGCCGTAGTGAGCCCGCGTACGAATTTTTTCTGGAGGATAATGGTGCCGGCTCCGATAAAGCCGATGCCGCTTACTACCTGGGCGGCTACCCGGCTGGGGTCTAATCCTACGCCGGCATGTCCCAATACGTCGCCGAAACCGTGCTGGGATACGATCATAATCAAGGCGCTTCCCAGCGAAACGAGGAAGTGGGTGCGGAATCCGGCTTCTTTGGCCCGGTATTCGCGCTCGAGGCCGATTACGGTACCTAAGATACCGGCAAGGACCAACCGGAGGATAAAACTGCCAATCATAGTTGTTCGTTTATGAACGAAAGGGGTTTGTGCGGAACTCCGTTTCGTGCTTTTATCGTATGTTATCTGCCGTAGTAATACTTCCGGGTGTTTGCACACATACTGCCTTGTATAGAAAAAAAAGCGGAGGCGTATTGTTCATGCGGGCGCCTGGCCCGGGGTTGCTGCCGCACCGGCCAGGGGCTACCGGCGAAGGCGAATCAGCATTTCCCTGTCATAATATCGAGCACGAGCTTGTCGGTAGCTTCCATCCCGACCGAACCGATGGCCGTGAGGTTGGCGATGCTCTTGTCTACGTCTTCGTCAATAATGCCTTCTACCGAGGTTACTACTTTGTTCTCCATCGCCATAATGGCCGACAGCATAGCGGTGGATACGCCGCTGGATACTTTCATGGCGCAACTCGGCTTGGCTCCGTCGCATATCATGCCGGTAATGTTGCCGATCATGTTTTTAATGGCGTACGAAATCTGCGTTTTATCGCCGCCCATCAGATAGGTGATGGCGCAACTGGCCCCGGTTGCCGCTACTACGCATCCGCACAAGGCCGACAGGCGCCCTAAGCTCTGTTTTACGTAAATCACCATGAGGTGGCTCAAAGTCAATGCGCGTATCAACTGTTCTTCGGGGCAGCGGATGTCTTTGGCGAACGACAATACGGGTAACGTGGCGGCAATGCCCTGGTTGCCGCTTCCGGAATTGCTCATCACGGGAATCATCGCGCCGTCCATCCGGGCGTCGCAGGCGGCGGCTGTGAGCGCAAGCATGTGCGTATAAGCGGAGTCGCCGAGGAATTTCTTCCCGAACATGCCGCTTACCATTTTGGATACCATGTGTCCGTAATGTCCTTGCATGGAGGCTTGCGCCGCTTTTTTGTTCAGCTCGGCCGTTTTGAGGATGAACCGGATGTCGTCGAGGGGCATTTCCGTGGCGAACTCGTATACAACCGAGAACGAGAGCCGGGGCTCGTTGCTGCATGCTTCTTCGGTATTGCCGGCGGGTCGTATGTCTTTCAACACGTTTCCGTCTTTTTCGATGTACACGATATGGTTATGTTCGCGGCAGATGATTACTTTGCTCGTCGATTCGCCTGCACGACAGCATACTTCGATATATAGTTTGTCTTCGGCTCCTTTTTGCTGGGCGATATGGATACACTTGCGGTCGATAAGGGCTTTGCCCTGTTCTACGGCTTCGGGGGTCAAATCGCGCAACACTTCGAGCCCGTAGTCGGGGTTGCCGATTAAAACACCGAGGGCTACGGCAATGGGCAGGCCTACCATGCCGGTGCCGGGGATGCCTACGCCCATCGCGTTCTTCAGCACGTTGGCGCTGAGGTATACGTCGATGCACTCGGGAACGGTGCCTAATACGCGGGCGGCTTTGGCTGCGGCCAACGCTACGGCGATGGGTTCGGTACAGCCGATGGCGGGAATGACTTCCCGTTTGATGAGGGCGATTATCGCTTCTTTATTCGTGTTATCCATTTCGATAGAATGAGTCGTTGTTTCCTTTTGGTTGCGAAATTACCAAAGTTCGGGGAACTGGCAAATCTTTCTTTTGGTTATTTGAAACAGGGAGGGGCGGTTCTTTTTGAAAAAGAACCCTATAAAGAAAATGTTGATTTCCGGCGAAAGATGTTTTTTACTTTTCAAGATAGTATAGGGTGTTGCCACGGCGGGAGTTCTTTTCGCTCGCCGCGGGGCGTCTGCCGACAGTGCCTACCGGCGGTCATCCTTTTTTATTTTGACATAAAAAAGGATGCAAAAAAGGTCAAGGGCTACGTCCGCTTCGCTACATCCCGCCCTTCGTTCGCTAAAAGCCCCGAACTCGCTCCTTGCAGGAGCTCAAACAGCGTGGCTTTTTTTACGCTCTCTTTCGGCCGGTCTGCTTAACGCTCATCGCCCGAGGCCCGGGGGCCATACGATGTGGCCGGTGTTCTTCGGAGCTGGGTAGGAAGAGGCTGGTAAGCGAACGGGCTGTTTTTTATTTAAAATCTTTTTTCGGCAAGTAGGTGTATTTTTACGGTCTGTAACGGAAACGTAACAAGTATTTCATGTTAGAGAAATAAGGTGAGCTTATCTTTGTTGCGATAAAACAAAAGAGGTATATTTGTTCATTATCGCTAATAGAATATAGGTATGGGAATTACGAGAATCCTGGTTGTCGACGACGAAGAAGATTTGTGCGAAATCCTGAAGTTCAATCTGGAAACGGAGGGATACGAAGTGGATACGGCTTTCAGCGCCGAAGAAGCGCTGAAACTCGACCTTACCCGGTATCAATTGTTGCTGCTCGACGTGATGATGGGGGAAATATCCGGATTTAAAATGGCAAACCAACTGAAAAAGAACGAGGTAACCGCTCGCTTGCCGATTATCTTCCTTACGGCGAAGGATACCGAAAACGATATGCTGACAGGATTCAACCTGGGTGCCGACGATTATATCTCGAAACCGTTCTCTATCCGTGAAGTACTGGCGCGGGTAAAAGCCGTACTCCGCCGCACCGACGACAAGGCGGACGCCCGCACGAGCGAACTGCTTACGTACGAAACGCTGGTGCTCGACTGCAAACGCATCAAGGCTACAGTAAACGGCACCGAGGTGCCGCTCACCAAGAAAGAGTTCGAAATACTGAAATTACTGCTCGAAAACCGGGGCAACGTGTTGTCGCGCGAAGAAATCCTGTCACGTATCTGGAAAGACGAAGTGTATGTGCTCGACCGCACCGTGGATGTAAACATCACACGCCTGCGGAAGAAAATAACGCCTTACGGCAAAAACATCGTTACCCGTCTCGGCTTCGGCTATTGTTTCGAAAACTAACCCGCGCGCCGCCATGATGCCAATCGGTAAAGAAAAGAAAAACCGGATTCCGTTCAGCCAGCGGCTTTTTTGGTCGGTATTCCTGCTGTTCTCGGGGTTTACGCTGTGTTTCCTGGTATTCCAGTACCAGCGCGAAAAGGAGTTCGCCCAGGAAAAGCTGAATATCATCCTCGGCAACTACAATGCGCAACTGCACGCCCGGTTGCAAGGCGAAACAGACACCGGGAAAGCCGTACAGGCATTTATCGACGAAATTCCGCAAAAAGAGTTACGGGTTACGATTATCGACCCGTCGGGCAAAGTACGGTTCGACAACAGCGGCGACGTAGAGCTCGGCACGCTGGGCAACCACAACGACCGGAGCGAAGTGCGCAAGGCCCGGATGCACGGCGAAGGTTTCGCCATCCGCCGCTCGGAAACGCTGGGGGAAGGAGTTTTTTTATTCGGCCAGCCAGGTCGGCGGCACTATTTACCGGTCGGCGTTGCCATTCGATGCGTACGTAAAAAACATCCTCTCGGTAGACAATGATTTTATCTATTTCATGGCGCTCACCACCCTGATATTCTTTTTTATCCTGTTCCGGTTCACGTCGAGCATCGGCAAAACGGTTGCGCGGCTGCGCGACTTCGCCTCGAACGTGGAAAACGACCGGGCACCCGAATCGACCTATGTATTTCCCGACGACGAACTGGGCGACATCTCGCGCAACATCGTTACGTTGTACCATAACCAGCAGGTGGCGAAACAAGAGCTATGGATGGAACGCGACAAAATCGTGAACCACTTTAAATACTCGAAAGAAGGTTTCGCCATGTTTACGGCTTCCGGAAAGGAAATCCTGTCGAACCTGCTGTTTATCCAAACCGTCAACTTCATTTCGGATACGCCCGTTGCGCAACCCGACGAAGCGCTCGGTTCCGTAGGGGAACTGAAACCTATCCGGGAATTCCTGCAACACCAACACGACAACACGGCCCGGAAGCAGAAAGTGATGCGACGCTCCGTTACCGTGGATAAGAACGGGAAAATCTTCCTCGTAGAGTGCATCTTGTTTCTCGACAACAGCTACGAACTGGCCATCAACGACATTACCCGGCAGGAGGAAGAAAGCCGCATGAAGCGGCAACTCACGCAAAACGTGGCGCACGAGTTGAAAACGCCGGTAAGCAGCATCCAGGGATACCTGGAAACGATTCTTTCGAATCCCCGGCTGGCATCCGACAAGAAGCAGTTCTTTCTGGAGCGGTGTTATACGCAAAGCACCCGGCTGACGGGCTTGCTGCGAGACATCTCGGTATTGAACCGGCTCGACGAAGCGGCCGGACTGTTCGATTTGTCGGAAGTGTCGATAACGATGCTGGTAAGCGAAATCCGGAAAGAGTGCTCGCAAGAAATGGAAGAGAAAAAAATCACTTGCGAGGTTTTGTTGCCCGGCAACCCTGCGGTATACGGCAATTACTCGCTACTGTACTCCATCTTCCGGAACCTGTTCGACAATGCGCTCGCCTACGCCGGCGAAGGGGTGCGAATCACAATCGAATGTTACCATGAAGACGCTTCGTTTTACTACTTCCGTTTCTCGGATAACGGCGTAGGCGTACCCGAAGAGCATATCAACCGGCTGTTCGAGCGTTTTTACCGGGTGGATAAGGGGCGGAGCCGTAAAATCGGCGGCACCGGCCTCGGCTTGTCGATTGTAAAGAACGGCGTGAGCTTCCACAAAGGCCGCATCTCGGCCAAGAACCGCCCGGAGGGAGGGCTGGAGTTCTTGTTTACATTGAAAAAGAAGCGGTAAGCCGGCTGCCCGGGAACTGCAACAGAGGTTCTACTCCTCTCCCTTCCTACGCCCGAAACTACTTAGGGATATTCTGGAAATAATACGATATAGGCAATGCGTTATCCATAAATCAATTGCCTATATCGTATCTTTAAGCATTCCCCCGGAAGCGAGGTTTAACGGCGCGAACGGGGGAATCAAACGAAAAACACAAGATAAAAACTGTATCCTTTTTTTTAAAAGCGATTCGTTTACCGGATTATTCTTTTTTATGCTGAACGAAAACCGGTTTTATCCGGTAGACTGAAAAAAAGTTCCTATTTACTGAAATTCCGTACTTAAACCGGTGTATCCGGGCTTTCCCGGACCTGCCTCTTCCTCCTTCGCCGATACTGTCGCTACAGAGCTGTGTAACAAGCCGAAGGCAGTTTTTGTACTTCCCGACAGATGCTACGGGAATACCTAAAAAAAGAGGAACGGCCCGGACAAACCGGTGCCGTTCCTGCCTGGAACAAGTAACAAAAGGGAAGCGCAATGCGCTCCGCCCCTTTTACATCCTGCCTCCGCCCAACGCCTGGTACAAGGTTACCAGCCCCTGGATTTCGGAAAAACGGTTCGCCACTTGCGACAACTGTGCCTGTAACAAGCTCTGCTGAGCCGTAAGCACTTCGAGGTAAGTGGTGTTACCATGCTTCATCAGCAATTGCGTACTCCGGGCAGCCGTTTCCAGCGAAGCCACCTGCTTGCTGTAAAACGCCGCTTTTTCCCGGGCGGTCTGGTATTGCACCAGCGCGTTGTTCACTTCGCCACCCGCATTCAACAAGGTTTGTTCGAAAGCGAGGCGCGCTTCCTCTTGCTGCGCCTTGGCAATCTTTAATTGGGCAATATTCGCACCTTTATTGAATAACGGCTGTGTGAGCGAAGCGACAGCCGAGGCTAAGAATTTTCCAGGATTCACGATTAACCCGTCGCCGGCACTGTTCGTCCAGCCGGCGCTGCCGCCCAACGTTATATTAGGATAAAACGCAGCCCGGGCGGCATTCGTTGTATAAAAAGCCTGTTCTAACGCCAGCTCGGCGCTCCGCACATCCGGACGTGCAGACAATACCTGCAACGGGATGCCGACCGAAAACTCCGCAGGCAACTCCTGCCCCGCCAGCGTACCCCGTTCTATGGCATGCGGCACTTCGGCCAGCAACAACGAAAGCGAGTTCTCTACCTGGTTAATCTGCTCTTTCAAGTCGAGCCGGGTAGTGCACACGGTATAATACGTCGCCTCGGTTTGCGCCAGGCCGGCCTCGGTCATCATGCCCGCCTGCTTCATCGCCCGCGCCGTGCGCACGCTCTCGCTCCAGGCCGTTTCGGTAGATTGGGCGATAGCGTATTGGGCGTCGAGCATCAGCAACGTATAGTACTGGTTGGCCACAGCAGCCACCAATTGCGTTTTAACCGCCTGCCCGTAGGCTTCGCTTTGCAACAAAGCCGCTTTCGCCCGGCGTTTCGCATTCGTAACGCGGCCGAAAATATCCAACTCCCACGAGGCGGTAACCGGTACCGAGTAGGTTTTCGCGGCTTTCCCGCCGTCGAAGCTGCTGATAGCGCCTTCGGGCGAGAAAAACAACGCAGGAAGATACGAGAGGCGCGCCGTTTGCAGCGACGCTTCCGCTTCTTTTACCCGGAGCCGGGCGGTTTGCAAATCGGTATTCCGCACCAGGGCGGTATCTATCAGGCGTTGCAGCGACGGGTCGGTAAATACGTCCCGCCACGAAAGGTTGCCGAACGACGCCGTATCGGCAACAGATACCGAGTCGGTGCGGTACAAGTGGGCAGGCACCTCGGCAGCCGGTTGGTATTTAGTATAAATACCGCAGCCGCTTACCATAAAAACAAGGGCTATACAGCCTATCCAATTTTTCATATTCTCCTCCTTACTTTTTTCCGGCCTGCCGTTTTTTTTCTTCACTCACTTTCTTTTCCTCTTCGATTTGCCAGTCGTGCACCAGTTTGCTTTGTGCAGGCTGTAACCGTTCCTGCAACCACTGGAACGTGATAAACAGCGACGGTACAATCAGCAACAGCGCCAGCGTACCTACAATCATGCCCCCTACGGCGCCGGTACCCAGCGAGCGGTTTCCGTTGGCCCCTACGCCGGTGGAAATCATCAGCGGCAGCAAGCCCATCACCATCGTAAGCGCCGTCATCAGGATAGGACGCAACCGCGCCTTGGCTGCACTTACCGCCGCGGCAATCAAGCCCATGCCGGCCTTGCGCCGCTCGGTGGCGTACTCGGTAAGCAGGATGGCCGTTTTGGCCAGCAAGCCGATAAGCATAATCAACCCGCTTTGCAGGTAGATATTGTTTTCCAACCCTAACATCCAGGCAAACAAGAAACTGCCCGCCAACCCGAACGGCACGGAGAGGATAACGGCGAACGGCACGATGAAACTTTCGTACAAGGCACTCAATATCAAGTAAATCATCAAGATACAGATACCGAAGATAATAGCCGTGGTGCCGCTTTGCTGGTTCTCTTCGCGGGTAATGCCGCCGAAGTCGTAACCGTAGCCTTTCGGCAGCGCCGTTTCGGCCGTTTCCTTTACCGCCCGGAGCGCATCGCCCGTACTGTAGCCTTCGGCCGGCATAGCGTTCACGGCAATCGAGTTGTACATGTTGAACCGGCTGAGCGACTCGGCCCCGTAGGTGCGGGTAAGCGATACGAATTGGCTGAGAGGTGCCATTTCGCCGTTGGCCATCCGCACGAAGGTATTGTGAAGCGACTCTTCGTCGAGCCGGTATTTCGGGTCGGCCTGAATCATCACCTTATATATCTTGGAAAAGCGGTTGAAGTTCGATACGTACTGGCCGCCGTAATAACCCGACAAGGTAGCCAGCACCGCGTCGGGCGTAATACCCGCCCGCTTGCATTTCGAGGGGTCGACCTCTACCATCCACTGCGGATACCGCACATCGAACGACGAATAAGCCATCGCGATTTCGGGACGCTGGTTCAGGGCGCCCAGGTATTGCTGCGTAACGCCGAAGAAGGTGTTCACGTCGCCTCCGCCCTTATCCTGCATGTGCAACTCGAGGGCGTTACCCATCCCGTAACCCGGAATCATACCCGGCGAGATAGCGAAAATGCTGGCGTCTTTTATATCCGCCGTACGGCCGTACACCTGGCCGATAACGGCCTGTACGTGGTCGGCCGCATCCGGACGCTCGTCCCACGGATGGAGCCTCAGAATCAGCATCCCGAACGAGTTACCCTGCCCGGCCAGCAAGCCGTAGCCCGCTATCTTCTGCACGTGCTTCACTTGCGGAATCTGCAACATGCGTTGTTCCACGCGTTTCATAATCTCGTCGGTCGTTTTCAGCGAACTGCCGGCCGCCGTATTCACGTTTACGAATACCACGCCCTGGTCTTCATCGGGCACCAGGCCGGTTTTGGTATGGCTCATCAGGAACAGCAACAACCCTGCGAAACAGGCCAGCAAGCCCCAGGTAAGCCACCGCCGCTTGATAAAGAACAGCACCACGTCTTTGTATTTCTCCACCAGCGTATCGAAAGCGGCATTGAAGGCTTTCCGGAAACGGGCGGCGAAATTGTTTTTCTGCGTACCGTCTTCGTTGAGGTACGGCTTGAGCAGCAGGGCGCATAAAGCAGGGCTCAGCGTAAGGGCGTTAACAGCCGAGATACCCACGGCCACCGCCATGGTCAACCCGAACTGTGTATAGAACGTACCGGAGGTGCCGCTCATAAACGATACGGGGATAAACACGGCCATAAACACCAACGACGAAGTAACGACGGCGTTGCTGATACCTTTCATCGCATCCACGCTGGCCATGTACGACGACTTGTAGCCCACATCGAAGCGGGCTTGCACCGCCTCGACCACCACGATTGCGTCGTCGACCACCGTACCGATTACCAGCACCAGGGCGAACAGCGTAATCAGGTTGATACTGAACCCGGCCACCGTCATAAAGGCGAACGTACCGATAAGCGATACGATGATGCCCACCAGCGGAATCAGCGTAGAACGGATGTCTTGCAAGAAGATGTATACTACTAAGATAACGAGCAGCATGGCTTCGAAAAGCGTTTTGATTACTTCGTGTATCGAAGCGAACAGGAAGTCGTTCAAGCTCATCATCTGGGTAAGCTCCACGCCCCGGGGCAAATCCTTTTCTGCTTCCGCCAGGAAGGCGTCGATTTGCTTGTTCACCTCGGTAGCGTTCGAGCCGGCCGTTTGGAATATTATACACGAAATACCGTGGTGCCCGTCCATCGAGCCCAAGTAAGCATAGCTGTCGCACCCCAGTTCGATGTCGGCGATGTCTTTCAGTTTCAATATTTCGCCGTCGTCGGTAGAGCGGATTATGATTTCGCCGAACTCTTCGGGCGTCATCAGCCGCCCTTTGTACTTCATCGTATACTGGTACGTCTCGTCCGAGTTTTCACCGAACGAGCCGGTAGCCGACTCGATGTTCTGCTCGGCCAGCGAAGCCGTTACATCGGCGGGAATCAAGCGGTACTGCGCCATCACGTCGGGTTTCATCCAGACGCGCATGCTGTAGTCGCCTCCTAAAATCATCATATCGCCTACGCCGGAGATACGGAGTATTTCGGGTTTGAGGTTGATGCTGATGTAGTTGGAAAGGAAGTTCTCGTCATACGAATCGTCGGGACTGTACAGCGAAAACATTTGCAGGATACTGGTTTGCCGCTTCGAAGTGGTAACCCCTACCTGCGTTACTTCGGCCGGAAGCTGCCCGGTTGCTTTCGACACCCAGTTCTGCACGTTCACGGCCGCCATATCGGGGTCGGTGCCCTGCTTGAAATATACGGTAATGCTTACCGTGCCGGCGTTGCTGGCCGACGAGGTCATATACGTCATATCCTCCACCCCGTTGATGGCTTCTTCCAGCGGGGCGATTACACTCTTCTGCAACGTTTCCGCGCTGGCGCCGAAATAGTTGGTGCTTACCATGATGGTAGGGGGCGCAATATCGGGATACTGTTCCACCGGAAGGCTGAACAACCCGATAATCCCCATCAGCACGATGGTAATCGAGATAACGGCCGACAGTACTGGCCGTTCGATAAATGTTCTCAGGTTCATTCGTTAATCCTCCTTTGTTTGTTGGTTGGCAGGCGCGGCGGCAGGAGCGGTTTTCGGTTTCACGGGCGTGCCTTCGCGAAGCAGTCCCACCCCTTCGGTTACAATCACGTCGCCGGCCGACAAGCCGCTTTCCACGATGTATTCTTTCCCGCCGTTCACCCGGGTTACTTCCACGGGCGCCGACAAGGCTTTCCCGTCGACTACCTTGAATACGAATATTTTATCCTGGAGCTCGTAGGTGGCACCCTGCGGAATCACCAGCACGCCGGTTTTCTGCACGGGCAGAATCACGTTGCCGGAGCCTCCGCTATGCAACAAGCCTTCGGTGTTGGGGAACATGGCGCGCAGGCTCACGGCTCCGGTGGAGCGGTCGATTACCCCGCTGATAGATTCGATACGGCCCTGGTGGGGATATACCGACTTGTCGTTCAGCACCAAGGAGATGGGTGGCATTTGTTGCAACGCTTCGTCTTTGGAGCCGTAGTGGCGAATCAACTCCAGCAACCGGTTTTCGGTAAGGGAGAAGTATACGTACATATCCGAGTTATCGGAAACGGTGGTGAGCGGCTGGGGCAACGCCGAGCTTACAAGGGCGCCTACCCGGTAAGGCAGCGTGCCTACCACGCCGGCCGACGGACTTTTCACAACCGTGTACGACAGGTTGTTGCGGGCGCTTACTTCCTGCGCTTCGGTTTGCGCCAGTTGCGCCTTGGCGGCGAGCAGCGTGTTCTGGGCCGTGCTCAGGTCGAACTCGGAAACCACTTCCTGGCTATACAGTTCTTTTTTACTGTCGTAGGTGAGCTGGGCCGTTGCCAGTGAAGCGCGCGCGGCTGCAACGTTGGCCTGTGCCGTTTGCAGGGCGGCCTGGTAAGGTACCTGGTCGATAATAAACAGGGGCTGGCCCGGGGTTACCCGTTGCCCCTCGGTAACGCATACCTTGGTGAGCGTACCGCTTACCTGAGGATAAATCTCGATGTCTTGCCGCCCGCGGATTGTGGCCGAATAAGTACTCGACAATTGCCGGTCGGCAGGTGTCATCGTCATCATTTCGTAGCCGGCTTCGATGCGTGCCGGCGGCGCCTGTTTGCATCCGGCGGCTATCACAGCCAGGATGCAAAGGGAAGCAAACAAAATTTGTTTCATGTTGTTTTGTTTCTTACTCATGTTAGTGTTACTTGTAGATTCCGGAGCAAAAAGAGGGCCAGCCGGGAAGGCGGCAGCAAGCTATGCTCGATTTCGCCGGGGCACAACCCATTTTCGCTATTCGGCTGCAAAGATAAGACACCTGCGTTATCCGGCGCTATTCATACTTCGAGATGTATTGTTCATTTTCGGAACAAGAAGCAAGCATTTTACTGCATAAAATGTTATTTTCACTCTAAAAAATGTGAAGATTGGTGCTGCTCCGGAAGAGATCGGAAAAGAATATGCGAAAGAAAAACACACCGACCCGGCAGTTCAGCTAATTGGTTATAAACGGAATAAAATTTCAGCATGTATAGGTTCGCTATCGGGTTCTTTATAATCGTACGGAAATACTATTTCAGCCCGGCCTCCCGGCTCGCATGGCTTTTTTCTTCAAAAAAGTGAAGAAAAAGATGCCTCGGCATAATCAAAGCTGAGCTTGTTTCTGCCTTGGGCTTGCTCTTTTTTTGTTTATCAAACTACATGATAAAAACCACTTTTCGATAGAAAAACAGAAGCACAAAAGAAAAAGAATCCGTTCGATTCAAAGCCTCCGCCCTTCAACCTTGAAAGGCATATACTAATGTATGTGCCGTTTGGTGAACACTGAAAAGGCACCAAAATACAGTGCTACCGAAAAGAGTAAAACAGGAAAATAACAAGAGTACAAAAAACAGCATCCTCTCCATTATAATCTTTTTCTTTCTACCCAGCTCTGAAAAAACATCGGCCTCATCGTATGGCCCCTGGGCCTCGGGCAATGAGGGTTAAGCAGAACAACAGAAAGAAAATCAGTTTGCTTACAAGCCTCTTCCTACCCAGCTCCGAAAAACACCAGCCTCATCGTATGGCCCCACGGACTTCAGCGTGAACGAGCATTAAGAAAAGGGAACGGAGCGAATGCCAGGAAGGGGACGTCGTCCACCTCCCCGAAGCGAGTTCGGGGCCTTCAGTGAGCAGAGTGCCGTTTTTAGCGAGCGAAGTGTCAGTCCTTAACTTTTTTGCTTTGTTTTTGGGTTAAGCCCTAAGTACATAACAAAATGTCAAATTGTCAAAATAACCCCTGCGTGAAGGGGCTATTTGCGTGAGAGCCGGCGAGGTGCGTAAAATATCGCTTTCTCGGCAAATTCGGGTTTGATAAAAAGTCGATAAA
>JAJBTJ010000295.1 GCA_020860905.1 Parabacteroides sp.
AATTAACAAAAAGAACATGCTCTAAGCATTGCTTTTTAAGATAGTATCTGAGGCGCTGTGCCTTTGTTTTTTCGGAGCCGTCGCCGGGTTTTTGTCGCCGGGCGGAAAGAAGTGCCGGGCCGGGGAAGAGGAAACTTCCTTTGCTTTACACCCTTTCCTGCACAGAAAAAAATCCGCGTCAGGTATGGAAAATATCATCCGACCCGGGTCGGACGATGTTTTTTGCAGCAGGAAACGGAATTTATCAGCCATCGAAATCCCGATTTCCCCGGCAGGGCGTCCGGATAGCATACCGTGCGGTGGCCGCAACCGGACGGAAGAACCCGGAAACACCAGGCTGCTTTGCAAAAAAAATCGCGGGAACACAACCGGAGCCGTGTTCCCGCGAAATGGGTATCGCTGTTAAGCCGGGGGCTATTTGGCGTAGCTTACCGCCCGGGTTTCCCGGATAACGGTTATCTTTACCTGCCCCGGATAAGTCATTTCATCCTGGATTTTCTTGGCAATCTCGTTCGAGAGGTTCTCGGTGGCCGCATCGTCGATTTTGTCGGCGCCTACGATTACCCGCAATTCCCGGCCCGCCTGGATGGCGTACGTTTTCACAACGCCCGGATACGATAACGCCAGTTGCTCCAGGTCGTTCAACCGTTTGATGTACGCTTCCACGATTTCGCGTCGCGCTCCCGGACGGGCTCCCGAGATGGCGTCGCAAACCTGTACGATAGGCGCCAGCAGGCTCGACATTTCCACTTCGTCGTGGTGAGCGCCCACTGCGTTGCAAATATCCGGTTTCTCCTTGTACTTTTCGCATAGCTTCATACCGAGGATGGCATGCGGCAATTCCGGTTCGTCGTCGGGTACCTTTCCTATATCGTGGAGCAAGCCGGCGCGGCGCGCTTTCTTCGGGTTCAATCCCAGTTCGGATGCCATTACCGCACAAAGGTTCGCGGTTTCGCGGGCATGCTGCAACAGGTTTTGCCCGTACGAAGAGCGGTATTTCATCTTACCGATCATCCGGATCAGTTCCGGATGCAAGCCGTGTACACCCAGGTCGATTACCGTGCGCTTGCCGGTTTCGATTACTTCTTCTTCCACCTGTTTGCGTACTTTGGCTACCACTTCCTCGATGCGGGCC
This sequence comes from Parabacteroides sp., assembly GCA_020860905.1. GTDB lineage: Bacteria > Bacteroidota > Bacteroidia > Bacteroidales > Tannerellaceae > Parabacteroides_B. The sequence continues at coordinate 1,136 of JAJBTJ010000295.1, forward strand.
GGGTGGATACGGCCGTCTTGAACCAACTGGTGCAACGCCAGCCGGGCTATTTCGCGGCGAATCGGGTCGAAGCCCGACAAAACGATGGCTTCGGGCGTGTCGTCTACCACGATTTCGATGCCGGTTGCGGCTTCGAGCGCCCGGATATTCCGGCCTTCGCGCCCGATGATATGCCCCTTTATTTCGTCGGACTCGATATGGAATACCGTAATCGAGTTCTCGATAGCCGTTTCGGTGGCCACCCGCTGTATCGACTGCACGATAATCTTTTTCGCTTCCTTGTTGGCCGTCATTTTTGCTTCTTCCACGATTTCGTTGATATACGAAACGGCTTTCGACTTGGCTTCGTCTTTCAGCGATTCGATCAAGCGGTCTTTCGCATCCTCGGCCGATAGCCCGGAGATGGTTTCCAATTGCTCGATTTCTTTCCGGTGGAGCTTCTCGAGGTCTTGCTTCTTTTTATCCACCAGTTCCAGTTGCGTATCGAGGTTTTCCTTTATCGCATCCACTTCGGTACGTTTGCGCTGCAATTCGTCCTGTTTCTGGTTGATTGTCAGTTCGCGCTGTTTCAACTTGGTTTCCACCGCCTGGATTTTTGCATTCCGGGCCGACACCTGTTTCTCGAGGTCGGCCTTCAGGTGTAGAAACTTTTCCTTTACTTCGAGCAGTTTGTTCTTCTTGATTACTTCCGCTTCTTTCTCGGCCTCCGCCAACACGGATTCGTACTTTAATTTGAGCACGAACCGCATCCCCAGCCAGGTAAGTACGCTACCCAGGATAAAGGTGCCGATTGCTATGATAATATCCATTCCCATTTAACTGATAATTTATTTCGTTTATATACAAAAAAGCACTACGATATATGGCGGGGCCATACATGGCAGTGCGGAAATTTTTTCCTGTCAATATATGTGTATACTCTTTATTTTGTTTCCAGGTATTCCTTTAATGTATCATTAAGGGTGTTGATCCTTTCCACAAACGGACTTACATCGTTTTTATTTTCCAACTGCAGGTTATCTACCGACAATTGGAGTGCAACCATGGCTAACAAATCTTTCATATCGACCTTCGAAGCTGAAAAATGCTCCCGGTACCGATTTATCTTTTCCCGTATCTGTTTGGCCGCGGCTCGTGTCAACTCTTCGTCCTTCCGGTTAATCGTCAATGCGTAGTCCTTTCCGGCTATTTCCACATGTATTACAAACTTATCGTCCATTACAATCTATTCGTTTAAGAGTGCAATGCACTTATCTACTTCCCGCACTAATCTGGCCAGCCGTTGCTGCGCTTCTCTTACATCTCCTTCTTCTACCGACAAGATGCGCGCAGCCAGCAAATTATCGTATCTGGCATTCAACTCCTCCACCATGCGTTTCAGTCGCCCTATTTCCGAAGTCTTTTCTTCCAACGCTTCTTTTAATCCGGCATTTTCTTCTTTCAACCGGTTGCAGAAAGACATTAAATCTCCGATTCTGACTTCGAATGCAGCCAACAAGTTTTCATGATTTTCCGTCATCTCACGCCAAATTCTACACAAAAGTAGAGATTACAGATGAATTACGCAACAGTAGGTTAAATTATTTTCCCTCAACGGCCTT
>JAJBTJ010000272.1 GCA_020860905.1 Parabacteroides sp.
ATACTAATAGAATCTTATTCGATTGTAATACGGAATTGATCGTACGGCTCGGTACGCCAAGCCTTCTCCGCCGTAAGCGGCGACACGGCAAACAACGGCGAGAACGTACGCACCCCGATTGTTTTCCCGTCCGGCATAAACTCCAGAATCCGCATCCAGCAATCACCCCCGTTGCCATGCCACTGGCCGTCGGCCGTTTGCGCGTTGAACATCATCTGCGGAATCCGCTTTCCGGCCGCATTCTTATCGGTACGGAAGCTCACATTGTCTTTATACTCCTTGATTTCGCACGCATGCCCGCACACCACCATGCAAATGTTCTTCGAAGGGTATACCAGTTTTTCCCAAATCGCTTTTCCGTAATTCGCCGGCGACACATCGTAGTTCTCCTTTTCGATTACCGAGCCGTCCCATTCCAGGTACGAATGCGTTAACAAAATCACCTTGTCGTTCCTATACCGCTCCGACTCCGTTACTTTTTTCGCCCATTCGATAGCCTCGTCACGGGGCGCGAACTCGAGCGATACCACTAAAATCTTTCCCCACGTATCCGTATCGAACTCGTACGCGGCATTTTCCAACGTCGGAATACCCCGGTAATTGTTCCCTACCTCCACCAACGTATTCCGCCAGCAACTGTTCCGTTCCGACGGGAAATAATCCGGAAAGCGGCACAACCGGTTTTCCGACCGCCGGTACCCGTAATCATGATTTCCCGTACAAATCACATACGGCAGTTTGTTATCCAGCCGCTCGAAAGCGCGCGAAGCCGCTTTCCATTGCTCTTCGCTCGTCTGATTTCCGTTTACGCCGTCGGGAATGCGCAATTCGTTCTGTTCCACCAAATCGCCCGTACACAACGCCGCTTTTATTTTCAGCCCCTCCAGGTTATTCGCCACCCAGGCGGTTTGCAATTCGAACAACGGCTGGTTCGCGTCGAACTTCACATAACTTTGCGGGTCGGGAATCAGAATCATCGTGAACGATTCCGCGTCCGACAACACCGGCCTCACAGGCAATACCTGGGCCCGTAAACCTGTTACTCCGAAGAGTAACAGGATAAGAGATACATACTTTTTCATATCGTGTTATTTAATCAACCACATCACGTCGTTCACATCGTCGGTACCGTTCCATTGCCGCTGTAAAGCCACCGTCAGTTGCTCCTTGTTATAACTGGTTTCCGATTCCGGATACATATACCGCACCGGAATCTTATCCTTCGCATCGTTCAGGTTGGTGAGCGGATTCACCGGAAAAACCGGATACCCCGTGCGGCGGAATTCGTAATACGCATCCTGCGCCAGGTGAAAATACCCCCCCCAGGTACGCCTGCATCCAAATCTGCTCCAGCCGTTCGTTTACCGTTCCCCCTTCCTTGTACGCCGTTTCCGGCTGTTGCAGGTAAGCCTCGACATACCCGTCCGTAATGGCACGCGAAGCAGGCACATAGTGCGCCGGAACCGTACTCTTTACAAAGGCGAACGCCGCCCGTACGCCTTGCTCGTAATACTTCCGGGCGCTTCCGGTAATCCAGCCCCTTTCCGCCGCTTCCGCCAGGAGGAAATTCATATCCGCGTACCCCAACCGGATACACGGCACCCCCTCGTAGTTCAGGCGGTACACATCGTTCGGGCGGCTATGCATCCGGGCGGCTATTTTCTCGTGCTCGTCGTTGAAAGGCGCCGCTATGTCGAGTCCGGGATAAGCATTCCAGTCGTCCGCTGCGAGCAACGTTTCTTCCTTCGGCAGGTAAAGCGGGTCGGTCAACGCCTGCGCCGGAGCCAGGTAGTAAAACAACCGGTAATCCCCGTACCGTTTCAGCAGCTCCGTCAGCATCGTCGAAGCCCCGTACACTTCGATACTCCGCGTCAGGGTGTTGTGCATCGGATTCTGTTGCCCCTCTTTGTCGGAGTAAGTCACCTGCAAATTGTCGCCGTTTCCGGTAAACAAGTTCCCTTCGGCCACAATCCGGGCGAAGGTTTCCTTCACTTTCAGTTCCGGCGTATCGTCCGCACGCCTTTGGAGCGCCATCAGCACCTTCAGGCGCAACACGTTCGTCGCCTTCCGCCAACTGTCGGTGCTCCCGTGGTAAAACGGGTCGCCGTCGAACGTCTGCCCCGCCGTTTTGGCGAAATAAGCCTCCGCCTGTTCCAAATCGGAAAGAATCCCCTTGAATACTTCTTTCTGCTCGTCGTATTTCGGGGTACGGTACGTGTCGATGTCGAGCGCCTCCGAATACGGAATATCGCCCATATCCATCGTCGCCCGGTAGAAATACCACCCTTTCAGGAAATAGAACAGCCCCGTATAAGCGTCTTTATCCTTTTCCAGTGCATACTCCACCATTTTCTGGGCATTGGTCAACAACTTCACGCCGTCGAAACTGCCGCGGCCGAACCGGTTATACTGCCCGTCGTCCATCTGTTCGCCCCAAACCATCCGTTTTACCAGGAACTCGTTGCGCCAGTTGCTGGCCGATTGCGTCATATCGAGTATCATCTTTGTCGCCAGCATCGACGAAGTCACTTCTTCCGGAGCGTCCGGGTTCGTATTCAGGCCGTCGAACGTGGAGGTACAGCCGCCCAGCAGGAACGCAACAGCCAACAATGCAATAAAAGTACTATATATTCGTTTCATAAAGATGTATTATGCCGGTTAAAAACTTACTTTCAAATTGAAGCCCAGGTACCGCTGCGACGGCGAGTTCAGGCTTTCGTATCCGTCCGAGTCGCCCCCCTTGTCGGGGTCGGCCCATTTGTACTCTTTCGCCCACAAGAACAGGTTTTGCCCCGTGAACCCCACCGAAGCGCTTTTCATCCGCATCTTGGCGCACCACAGCGCCGGGATGTCGTACGTAAGCGACAGGTTGCGCAGCTTGAAGAACGTTTCGCTCAGGATATTCTGCCGGCAGGCGTTGTGATGCGAATCGTGATACTTGCTGATATACCCTTCGTACGACACCACTACGTCGTTCGGGGCGAATACCCGCGTATCGCTCAGGATGTTCCCGTCGGGGTCGCGCTCCGCCGAGCCGGAAACCACTTTCACGCCCTGCCCTATATAGGTGTTCTTTCCGTTCACCACTTCGTCGTACCGGTAGGAGTTGTCGGTGCCCTCGGCCGCCCCCGTGTTCCAGAGCATTTGATGCGTCTTGGAGTACGAGGCGCCCCCTACGCGGCCGTCGAGCGTAAAACTCAACGTTACGTTTTTGTATTTGAGCGTGTTGGTGATACCCCATACCAAATCCGGGAAGATATTCCCCACCTTGGTTTTGTAGTTCTGCTTTACCGGCATGCCGCCGTTGTGGATGATATTCCCCTGCGGGTCGCGGTCCCAGTCGTAAATAGCCAGCCAGTCCCAGCGCGCGCCCTTCTTTATCCAGGGCTTCTTGGTAGAGTAATCCGGGTCGATGTCGAGGTAAGTATACCGGTCGTGCGCCCAGTTGGTGAGGATGTCCCACGAAAAGTTTGTGGTTTTCACCGGCGTACCGCCCACCATCAGCTCTACGCCCTGCCGCAGCCGCGTTTCCTTCGAGTTGGTCTGGATGCTTTTGAACCCGGTGGTGCTGCTTACGCCCCCGTCGATGATGAAGTCCGATTCTTTTTTCCGGTAATACGTCGCGTCGATGTACAACCGGTTTTGCAGGAAATGAAGCGAGGTTCCCGCTTCCCACGTTTCGGATTTCTGCGGCCGGATGGCGTTTCCGATTTTCGTATCGGGATAAGCGGCCGTATTCAGGCCGTCCCAAACGTTGGCCGATACGTCATAGGCATTGTTGTTGGCATAAATATCGGCGTCTTCTTTGGTTGTCGTCCACGAAGCCCGCACCTTCAGGAAATCCCACCAGGCAGGCAACGCAACGATTTCCGACAAAATCACGCTTCCCGATACCGAAGGATAAAAGTACGAGCGCTCGTCGGCCCGCAACGTCGACGACCAGTCGTTACGCCCCGTTACATCCAAAAAGTACGTGCTCGCCCACGAAGCCGATACTTTCCCGTACAAGCTGTTCACCCGTTTCTGGTGCATTTCGCCGGTTACCGAGGCCGGGTTTACCGACGCTTTCAGCGAATAGAAGCCCGGTACGCTGATGCCGCCGGCCGTAGTGGCTTTCAGGAAATCGTCGTGGTAGTAATAAATATTGCCCCCGGCCATTACGTTCAGGTTGAACTTGTTCCACGTCTTGTCGGCCATCAGCATCGCGTCCGTATTCACGCTGTACTTGGTTTTCCGGCTCGCCCCGTAAAACCCTTTTTTGTCCCACGCCTGATTGGCGCTGATGGGATTGCGCCACTCGTTGCGCTGCGTATATATGTCTACGCCCGAGCGTACCATCGCTTTCAGCCACGGGGTGATGTCGTACGAAGCGTTCAGCGCCGCGTTCATCACGTCGGTATTGTACGCGTCGGTTATTTCGTACGCCTTGAACCACGGGTTGTCGTACCAATTGTCGTCGTACCAGTTTTGCTGGCTGTTTTCCTTATCCTTCACCCAGTAATTCCGGTAGTCGCGTACGTCGTACTCGGTACCGCCCCAGATAACCATGTCGTAAATGTAGCTGCCGCTGTAGCCCGAGCCGTGGTCGTTCGAGGATACGCGCTTGTTGTATGCCGCCGAGGCGTCCATCTTGAAGTTCTTCCAACTCATTTCGCCCCCCACCGAGAAGGTGATTTTGTTCAGGTTCTCGTTCGGATACTGCCCCTTGTTGTACACCTCGGTAAGCGATGCCCGGAACGAGCCGTACTTCCCTTTTTGCGAAATGTTCACGTTATTGTTCGTTACCAAGCTGAACTGAAGGAAGTTCCGGAAGTTGTCCTTTCCTTTCGACACCAGTTCCTGCTCGCGCCATTCGTAAGCGTACGGGTCCCACAAAACGGCGGTACGGCCGATGTCGAGCTTGTCGCCCCATACGTAATCGTTGTTGTATTTACCGCCGAAACCGCGGCTGTAGGCCGATTGCACTTCCGGAAACGCCAGGTAGCCGGTAAAGAACATCGTGTTGCTGTTGATATTGATATTCAATCCTTCGTTCTGCGAGCCCTTTTTCGTGGTGACCATAATCGCCCCCCCGGCTTCCGCGCGCGCCGTACAAGGCCGAGGCGGTAGCCCCTTTCAGCACGTCGATGGATTCGATGTCGTCGGAAGCCACCTCGTTCAGCGTCATGTTGGCATACGGCACCCCGTCGATGATGAGCAGCGGTTCTTCGCCCCGGAGCCTGATTTTCGGCGTTTCGTTGAACTCGGTGCTGTTCTGGATGTTCAGGCCGGCCACTTTACCGGTAAGCGAAGTGGCCAGGTCGATGCTCTTCGACGACGTGAGCCCCTCGCCGCTCACTTTTTGCACGGCGTATCCCAGCGCTTTCTCTTCGCGCTTGATACCGAGCGCCGTGACGATAATCTCGTCTAAGTTTTTAGTGTCTTCGGCCAGTTCGATACTGAAAGCCGTTTGCCTTCCGACCGGCACCTCCTTTTTTATATAACCGATGTAAGAGACGACCAACACCGATTGGCCCGGCACCGTCAGGCGGAAGCGGCCGTCCAGGTCGGTAATCGTTCCGTTGGCAGTGCCTTTTTCCACCACGTTCGCCCCGATAACCGGTTCGCCTTTCGCATCCTTCACCACGCCGGTGATTTCTTTCGCCTGCTGTTGCGCCTCGAGCACGTCGGCGGGCGAGAGGATAATGCTTTTGTCTAATATTTTATACGTGATGCCGGTACCGGCAAACAATTGCTCCAGCACGTTGAACACGTTTTTCCGGTTGCTCCTGAGCGTAACGATGCGCGCAGTGTTCACCTGCTTGTTGTTGTAGAAGAAATGAAAATCGGATTGTTTCTCGATTTCGTCGAGCACTTCCTGCACGGTGCGGTTCTCTGCGTTCAGGGTAAGCAGAGCTGTTTGGCTGTATCCGGGTGCGGCTTTCGCCAGCGCGATGCCGATAAACAACAGGACGACGGATAGTTTCATACAGAACGGTATTTTTTTCAGGATAACGACGATGCTGTTCATCCTCCTGAAAAGTTGGATGTTACAATAAATTGTCATAAATTTGTACGTGAGTTTAAAGTTAAAAAATAAGATTGTCCGGCTTGTGTCTGCACAAGCGTTCGATTGCGTTTCATACGGGGAAATAATGCCACTTATTTTCCCGTATGTTTTCTTTTTACGTAGGGTGTCTTTTCATGTTTCATCAGATTAACGGGTTATACATAGGCGGTCAGTAAAGCTCGACCGTTATTTTCTGCCGTATCGCTTTTCCCGCTCCGGGTTCCGGGTCGAGTATCTTGTAACGGATTCCCGACGACAGCCGGAAATGCTCCAGTATCAACTGCAAGTGCTGCCCCTCGAACGGCCCGGTGAACGAGTTTTCGTACAACGACGGGTTTTTCACCACAAACTCCACGTTGAACCGCTTGCTCAGGATATGCAGCACTTCCTTGAACGGCGTGTTCCGGAAAACGGCGATGCCGTCTTTCCAGGCCACCTGGGTGGGAATGTAGGGCTTGCTTACGGCTATGCTCTTCGTTTGCAGGTCGTAAACCACCCGTTCGTCCGGCTTTATCGTAACCGATTCCTTTTTATCGTCTTTTCCGCGGTACGCCAACCGCACCGACCCCGAAACCAGCGTCGTGGTTACGCAATCGCCGTTCCGGTAGGCCTCGATGTTGAATTCGGTGCCCAGCACCTCGGCGTTTACCTGTTGGGGAGTATGTACGATAAACCGTTTCTTGTTTTTTTGTACGGAGAAATAGGCTTCGCCGTCGAGCTCTACTTCGCGGGTGGCGCCGGTAAACTCGGCCGGGTGGCGGAAGGTGGTTTCCGAATTGAGCCACACCCGGCTGCCGTCCGGCAGGTCTACGGCCGCAATCATGCCCGGATTGGTACGAAGCTCGACATACCGCGTCGGCTCTTTTTTCAGCAGGAACCAAAGGGAGGCGAGCAATAGGGGAACGAACAGGATGGCGGCGATTTGTTGTATCTTATATAATAAGGTGTGTCGCGCCGGCCGGATGCGTTTCTTTACCTGCTCCAGCGCCTGGCGGCTATCCGCCGAGCGCATGATTTCCAGCGCATCGGCCGACAGGCAGAGACGGCAGACGTCGCGGCCCGTTTTCCGGTTTTCTTCCGACTCGTCGAGCCAGCGCTCCACCGCCTGTTTTTCTTCCGCATCGAGTTGTCCGGAAAAGTAGCGGAGCAGAACGGCTTCGTTTATGTTTGCAGGTGTTTCCATATCCCTTTTTATAGATAAGACTAACGGGAGGCGGAATGTCCTAAACCGAAATGCGTTTTTTTTCGAATCTTTTTACCGAGTAGGAACGATAAGACCGGCATGGGCTTGCGCCGGAAATAAACCGGAGGCGGATTTGAAATATCGGTTGTTCTGTCTATCTTTGCATATCGAGCCGCCGGCCTCTTATCAAACACAACCCTGTTATGAACCGACCACCATCCGACGATAGAAGCGATGAGATGCTTTTTTCAGCCGTCCGCCGGGGCGATGAAAAGGCGTTCGATACGTTATTTTTGCGTTATTATCCGGTTTTATGCGCCTATGCCGCCCGTTTCGTAGAGCCGGAAGACGGAGAGGAAACGGTGCAGGACGTGATGGTATGGTTCTGGGAGAACCGCGAGATGCAGGTGTTCGATGTTTCCTTGAAAAGTTACCTGTTCAAAGCGGTGAAGAATCGCTGCCTTACCTTAATCAGCCGGAACGAGCTGAAGCAGCGTGCGGTAAATTCGCTGCATGCAAGCATGCAATCGATATACGAAGACCCTGATTTTTATGTGGTGGAAGAATTGGCCCGGCACATCGAGGAAGCCTTGGCCGCTTTGCCTGACTCGTATCGCGAAGCGTTCGAAATGAACCGGTTCCGGCACAAAACGTATGCTGAAATAGCTGCCGTGCTCGGCGTTTCTCCCAAAACGGTGGATTACCGTATCCAGCAAGCCTTGAAATTGTTGCGTATCCGGTTGAAAGAGTATCTGCCGGCTATCCTGTTCCTGCTGCCGTAACGAGCGTTTTTTCCCTTCTCCCGGTTCCGCTTAAAAATAAAAAAACAAACACAGAGACGAAGCAACATAGAGGCTTTATCCGGAATCATCCGGGCGCCTATGCTGCTTCGTCGCTGTGTTTAGCCGGGTTTTACCGGCTACGGTAGGGGCCGTGAACCGATTTTACCGTATACCGTTCGTTCGTATCGTCGAGCATATACATATAAAACGAATCGCCCCCCGGAAGCACCTTAACTACGACATGCCCGCGTTCCCCTTTCAGTTCTTTCAGGTAAGCGCCCACGTAGATTTTGCTTATCTCCGGCGTATTGGTGGCAAACAGGTCGCGCTTGCCCGGATAGATTTTCCGCGACTGCATCCGGTCGAGCGTTTCGATGTTGAAATGCGAAACGTTCCATACCTGCATCACGTATACCTGTGGGCGCACCGAGGCGATAAAGTTGGCGTTCATGGCATTCCACCAGCCATGGTGGTTCACTTCGCAAACCTCCACCGGGCCCACCGCTTTTCCTACGGGTGTTTCCAGGTCTTCCCATTCCGGCGCGTTATATCCCCGGTGTCCGGTAACATCCCCGCCGTTGTAGTAATCGAAAGCCCCGTAACTGATGCGGATGCCGGCGCTGCACTGGTTTTCCGAAATGCGTTCCCCCTCTTTCAACTCTTCTGCCTGCGGAAGATACCGGCGCGTTTCCGTGCCTACCCCCGTCCATACTTCGCCGTTCGCCATGATGTTACGTATCTCGAAAAGCGCCTTGTATTTTTCCGGGTGGCGCCGCAGTACGAACTGGCTGTTGCTGCCCGCTTCGAACCGCTCCGCCTGCATGCCCGTGTGCGCCACGTTCCATGCTATGAACCGGCGGTAGGCCGATTGGTGAGGTTGCGTGAGCGGAGCCGGATAATCGTAGTCCGGGTAAGCCCGGTCGATTAGCTTGCCGATAGGAATACAAGCTGCCACTTCGCTGATTCCGCTTAATACGTATGGCCCTTCGGGATGCTTTTTCCGGTGGTCGTCCGAGTAAGCGCCTATGTGGTCGGTATCGAAATGGGTAATCATCACGTAATCCAGCTTTTTATCGTTTTTGAACGGCAACAAGCCGTCGATATAACGGGCAATCCATTCGCCGGGAGCGCGGGAAGCGTCAGGCACGGCTTTCGTGCGGCGCGGGTCGTCTTTATATCCCAGGTCGCCGGCATCGATAAGCAACGTAGTGCCGTCCGGCAGAATACAAAATACCGCTTCCCCTTTGCCCGTGTTGATGTGGTGGATTTCCATTTCCCCTTCCTGCCAACGCGGAAACGCCGTTTCTTCCCCGGCAAATGAAATGCCGGCGCTTAAACAGCATAAGAGTGTCAAAATCAATTTATTCATATCCGTATCGATTTACCAGCCGGGGTTTTGAACCAGCTCTTTGTTGATTTCGATTTCGGCCGCAGGGATAGGCCACAGGTAATCGCGCTTCTCATTGAATTTACGGGTCAGTAACGGTTTTCCGGTAATTCCGTAATCCACTTTGTTCAACAAGGTATGCGAAATCCGCCAACGGCGCAAATCGCTGTCGCGCACCCCTTCGTTCGCCAGCTCGAAAGCCCTTTCGCGGAATATCCGTTCGAATACGGCTTCTTTCGTCCGGGCTTCCAGGTAAGCGGGGCCGCTGTTGATACGGGCCATCTGTACCCGGTCTCTTACCTTGTTGATATAGGCTACCGCAGTGGTTTGGTCGTTTTCCTCGTTATACGCTTCCGCCAGCATCAGGTATACGTCGGCCAGCCGGATTACCGGGAAATTCACCGGCGTATGCGTCCGGTTGGTAATCGCGCCGTTCCAGTTTCCTTCCGGTACGAATTTTCTCCAGAAATACGTTTCCCAGCCTCCGCGGTTGTTGCGCATAAAGCCGTTTTTCTCGTTCAACGACAAAATTCCCCCGTCCGCTTTTTTCCCCAGGATAAACGTCAGCTCTTTGGGCGCATCCGACACCCAGCCCTGGAAAGTGGTATACGGTGCGATTACCGTTGCGCCGAACCGCGGGTCGCGTTGTTCGTACATCGCTTTTATCCGGGCAGCCTCCGCCGGGAGTTCGAGTACTTTCGTACCTTCGTCGTTCACGGTGGCGCGCCATACTTTTTCCTTTACGGCGTTATCTTCGGAGTATCCCGGAAACAGGTCGTCCCAACTGAAAGGGCGCCCGTCTTTGTATTCGTACATATCCCCCAGTTGGGTAGACGGAACCGTATTGTTCCAACCGCTCTTGAACGAACCGCGGCTGCCGGCGTACCAGGCAATCGGGATGCCGTATTCCTGCCCCGTGCCGCCCTGGTTGATGATGGCGAATATCATTTCCGCGGAACCGTTTCCGTCGGGAGTGAACAACTGAGCGTAATCGGGGTGGAGTTTATGCCCGTATTCCGGTTTCAATACTTCCTCCAGGGAGATAATCGCATTTTTATAATCCTTGTTGTAAAGATGCACTTTCCCCGTCAGGGCATATACCGCACTGCGGGTTACCCGGCCGTAATTATCCGCCGGCCATACGGCAGGCAGCCCGGCGTTCAACGCTTTTTCCAGGTCTTTCAGTATAAATTCGCGCGTTTCGGCTTCCGAACTCCTGGTTTTCATCAGGTTGTTGAAGTCTTTTTCCAGGTCGGTAGTTTCGTCGTAGAGCGGAACGCCCCCGAAAAAGTCAAGCAAATGGAAATACGTAAGCGCACGCAGGAAACAGGCTTCGCCCACCATCTGTTTTTTTGCCGTCTCGTCGATTTCGGCCGCTCCGATATTCCGGATAGCCAGGTTAGCCCGTTGTATCGTGTTGTAAGCGTCTTGCCATTTGCCGTTCATAAAATCCGTGCGGGGCGTACAGGTACCCAGTTGCAGCCCTTCGTACTGGTCGTAACCCGACGCTATATCCGAGTTTACGTCTACCAGGAACTGCTTTCCGTACAAGTCGGTTTCTTTCAGGGAGGCATACACACCCATCAATCCCTGTTTACACTGGTCTTCCGTTTTCCAGAAAGTAGAAGAGCTCAGTTGGTCGAAAGGAGCCCGGTCGAGTTCGTAGCATCCCGTCAGTACCAGGAATAACGCTATCCAGGGGAGGATTATATTTTTTTTCATATCGTCTGTTTTTACAAGGTTACTAATTAGAATGAAACATTGATTCCGAATACCACTTCCTTCATGGTCGGGTAAGTTACTCCGTCTACTTCCGGGTCGTATCCTTTCCAGTGGGTGAACGTAAAGAAATTCTCCAGGCTGCCGTAAATCCGCACCCGGTCGAGGTAAGCGCTCCGGGTCCAGGCCTGGGGCAACGTGTATCCGAGTTGGATATTCCGTATTTTCAGGTAGTTTTTGTCGGCTACCCAGAAATCGGATACCATTTGGTTCCGTTTATCCGTCGATTCCAGCAAACGCGGGTAAGTAGCAGGCGTAGTACGGCCTTCGTACCAACTTCCTTCCACCACTTCTTTGTTCAATTGCCGTCCCATCCGTACGCCCGGATTGAATAAAATGCTCTGGTAAACATCTTTGTAATTGGCAACCCCTTGCAGCAGGATGGAGAAATCCACCACTTTCCATGCGCCTCCCAGCGAAAAACCATACGTGAGGGTAGGAGCGGAGCCGCTTCCCATGGTAACCCGGTCGTCGTCGTTCACCAATCCGTCGTGATTCACGTCTTTGTACAAGAAGTCGCCTTTTTGGGGAGTTCCGTAAGGAAATACCGTGAGTTTGTTCCCTTTTTCGTCCAGCGGCGCATTGTCCAGCATCGATTGTACGAGGGCCAGGTCTTCGTCGGTTTGTACCATCCGGTCTACCTGGAGTACATACAGGATGTCTTTCGGCATTCCTTCCAGCAACATCCGGTTTCCGTCGATAGCCGGCACGTCGCCGCGGAATTTTTCCACTTTATTCTTTATATGCGTCAGGTTTACTCCGACGTTATAGGTAAAGTCGGAGCCTATCTTGTCGTTCCATGTCAACGAAAGTTCGATTCCCTTGTTACTTACTTCCGCCGCATTCTGGCGGGGAATGGTGGCGTTTCCGTGCACCATCGGGGCCGGCAGGTCGATGAGGATGTCTTTCGTGTATTTGTTAAACCATTCGACGGTACCGCCCAGCCGGTTGCCGAACAGGTTGAAGTCGAGTCCTACGTTGGTGATGCGCGTGGTTTCCCAGGTGAGCATGGCATTGGCGATTTCGGTTTGCGAAAGCCCCATCTGCACCGCCCGGTTCAGGATGTAGTTGGTTTGTGAAAAAGTAGACAACGAGCTGTAGTTTCCGTCCTGGTCTTTATCGGCGCCCAACGAATTGTTACCCAGCGAGCCGTACGAGAAACGGAGCTTCAGGTTATCGAGCCACGTATATTTTTGCATAAAACTTTCTTCGGATATCCGCCAGGCGAGCGAAAAAGAAGGGAAATACCCCCACCGGTTGTTTTTCAGGAAACGCGACGAACCGTCGGCCCGTAAGTTGGCTTCGAGCAAATACCGGTCTTCCCACGCTAAATTGATGCGTCCGAAATAAGACTGCATCGCCCATTCGGTGATGTTGCCTTTTGCTTCCGCATCGCCGATGGCGCCGTCGATTACTCCCAGGGTAGGGTCGAGCAGGTCGTACCGTTTCATGTCGTGGTATTCGCGGTGGAACTGTTCCTGGCTGGCTCCTCCCAGGATAGTGAAATCGAGCCTTTTGTTAAAGAACGAACCGGTGTAACTGGCGGTTGCATCCATAAAATTACGCATCCTTTTTTCATCGTAGTTGTAAATATACGTGCGTTCTTTACCGTCGGTTACCAGTGCGCCGGTCTGGAAGTTCCACAGTTCGACGAACTCCGGTTTTTCCGTTTTCGTTTTGTTGTAATAATCGTACGAATACGAGGCTTGCAGCGTGAGCCCTTTCACCGGAGTAAGCACGCCGTAGAAACGGGTTTTCAGGTTGTAGCCGTTGATATCGCCCGATTTGTTTCTCAAACGCACGTACGGATTGCTCGTTCCGTTCTGGGGGTCGTCTTCCGAGTTCGGGTTGATTCCCAGCCGGCCGGCAGGGTCTTGGTGAGCATTTCCCGGTGTTCCTCCGGTAAGGGCGTACGAGTAAATATCTTCCATATAATCGCTCTGGATAGGCGAATTGTCGGTGTATCCGTTGATGTTGGCTCCGATTTTAATCCAGCTTTTCAATTTCGCATCCAGGTTCAACCGTACGCTGTACCGTTTGTAACCGGTATTTTCCAGTACGCCCGGATTGTTGAGGTAATTGAATGAAGTATAAAACGTTACCTTTTCCGAACCGCCCGAGGCCGACAGGTTGTGCTGCTGCGAGATTCCCGTTTTATACATATCGAAAGCGTTCGTATTGGGATAGAGCCAGCTATCCGGGTTGTTCTCGTTGCTTCTCCACAAGGCGATTACGTCGTCGGAAAATTGCTTGGGCTTTCCGCTGTTCACGAAAGCCTGGTTTACGGCGCTCATGTGGTCGGCGTAATTCGACAGCACTTCGTACGGCCGGCGTATGTTTTCGATGGAAACATAGCCGTTGTAATCGATTTTCATCGCACCCGTGTTTCCGTTTTTGGTAGTTACCAGGATTACGCCGTTCGCCGCCCGCGAGCCGTATATGGCCGACGAAGCCGCATCTTTCAAAACGGAGATGGTGGCGATATCCTGCGGATTGACACTGGCCATGCTGCTCTCTACCCCGTCGACAATTACCAGCGGAGAAGAGTTGTTCAGCGTACCTTGCCCGCGCACGTTGATAGAGGCTTCGCCGCTGTTGGAAGGCCGGTTGTCGCCCGAATTGACGTACACGCCCGGAGCGGCTCCGTACAACGCGCTCGACAGGTTCGTTATCGGACGGCTTTCCGACATCTTCCCGATATCCACGGAAGAGACCGAACCGGAAAGGTTCACCTTTTTCTGCGTGCCGTATCCTACCACCACCACTTCTTCGATTGCCTGGGTGTTTTCCTGCAATTTGACATGGATAACGGTCTGCGACGCAACGGCTATTTCTTGCGAAACGTAGCCTACATACGAGAATATCAAGGTACTTCCCGTTTCCGCGGCGAGTTCGTAACGGCCGTCGATATCGGTTACGGTACCCCGCGTGGTTCCTTTAACCAGCACGCTTACGCCGATAAGGGGTTCGTTCGAAGCATCCGTAACGTGTCCGGTGAGCTGGATTTTTTGCTGTGGGGAAGCTGGGAAGCGATTCATTTCCTGCAAGTCGCTCTTGTGCTTGAAAAGAACGATTTGCTTATCTATCACTTTATACGACAACCCGGTGCCGGCGAGCATCCGGTCGAGGATTTTTTCGATTGCTTCGTTCCGCACATGCAGGTTTACTTTCGTGTTGATTTCGTTGCTGATGTTGCCGGCAACCGCGAATACATACTCGCTATTTTTTTCTATCTCGGCAATCGCTTGTTTTACAGAGGCGTTCGTAAGTTCGAGCGAGTAGCCCGCAACCTGCGAGTGTACCGTACTGGCCGAAACAGTACACACTCCGATGAGTAATAGGAGAATCGAGAGTCGCATTTTTCCGGATATACAGGGGTTATGCTGAAGCCATAGGACGGCTTCATGAAAATAGTGTTTCATAAACTGGTTGATTTTAAATGATTATTAATTCTTCAAAGCGTTACTTCGTGCAATCCGGCGGATATTCGCAGCATCCGCGGGAAGGTTATCGATACGTTTATCGTTTTTTCATACGTGAAAGAATTGAGTTTATTTCCGGTTTTTTTCTTCGTGACGAAAAAGTTACTTACATTTGTATGGATTTTAAATGATTGGTTACTTTTTGCAAGTAATTGATTGTCACTTATCGGACGGTATTCGCAGTACCGTCCGGTTTCTTTTTTCAGCGTCAGGTGTGTTTCATAGGCAATCGTATTTAAGGGTTCATACGGATGTATACGGTTTTTCCGTCGCGCCTGTACCGGACGGAAGAGAGTGCGGACACGCTTTGCATCACGTTATCCGGATTGTCGGACAAATAGAGTTTCCCGTCGCACGTGAGCGATGCCAGCGCCTCCTCTTCTTCGATTTCGAACCGGAAGTCGTAGTACCGTCCGAGTAGTTTCAATACGTCGGTAACCGGCATTTGTTCCATCACGATATATCCGTCTTTCCAGCTTACGTATTTCGTAACGTCTACCTGTTTCTTCTGCATCGCGTCCGGGCTGCAAAGCACCATTTCGTTGGGTTGCAGGTACGTTTCTGCGTTGGCAGCCGATTTTACTCCTACTTTACCCGAAACCAGCACGACCGATTGCGCCCGGTCGTCCGGATAGGCCGATATGTTGAACTGCGTACCGTATACTTTTACCTGGAAGCCGGGGGTATGTACATAGAAAGGCTTGTTGCGGTCTTTGGCTACGTCGATAAACATTTCGCCCGTCAGGCTTACTCTCCTGGAATTGCCGGTGAAGGATGACGGGAACTCCAACACGGAACCGGAGTTGACCCACACTTTCGAACCGTCGGAGAGAATCAGCCGGGAGCGTTTCCCGTAGGGTACCACTAATTTATTCATCACCGCTTTTCCGGTTTCGATAACCGTCGGCGTATCTTTTCCGGCTTCTTGTACGATAGCTGCGCCTTTTTCGTCGATTTGTACTTGTACATCCTGGGTGAAGGCGGTGGCTTTCGAGTCGGTAATCAGGTAAATATCTTCTTTGTCGAGTTCTTCTCCGGCCAGTAGATTGCCGGTGGTAACGGGTGGGGCGGCGGGCGCCGTGCCGTATTGCCGGTACAGGAAGAGGCCGGAGGCGAGCAGCAGGCATGCGGCGGCTGCATAGCCGATGAAACGGAGCAGGTAGGTGCGCCGGCCGGTTTTATTTATTGTAGCATGGATGCGGCGGAGCAACCGTTTTTCTTCCGTTTCGGTGAGCCGTTCGGGATTCAGGCGGATGCGGGAAAATTGCCGGATGGCTTTTTCGAAGGCGTCTTGCTGTGCGGGGTGCTGCGCAAGGAATGCTTTCCAATCCGCTTCCAGCGAAGGGTCGCCGGTAAGTCGCCAGGTGATGAAGTCCTTATCGTGCAGAAAATCGATGTGTTCGTGTTCCGTCATACGTGTGTTTACTGGTTAACATTCCGGATACGCGGACGGCGGTTACGCCTGTTTATCCGTGTTCTATCTATAAAGACGACAACGGTTTCGGTTTATATCCTGTTTTCAGGGAAAAAATAACTTTTTATCTGTTTTTTTACGGCAGGGCTGCGGTCAGCCCATAAAGATAAGCAGGGCCGAAACGGGGAGCGAGGCTTTTTTCAGTTTGGCAAGTACTTTGTGTACTAACTGGCGGCACGATTGGACGGAGAGGTTCATGAGCTAGGCGATTTCTTCGTAGTCGCATTTCTGGGTGTAGCGCAGGTAAATGATTTCACGCTGGCGTTCGCTTAGCGAACCGAGCAGGTTCGCAACCGTATCTCTCATCTGTTTTTCTTCTTCGGAACGGATAAGTTCGTCTTCTACCGTTACGCGGACAGTAAAAGGCAATTCGTCCGGAATCGTATCGAGCGACAGTTCCGATATGCCTTTTTTCTGTTTGTAAAGGTCGAGCAGCCGGTTTTTCAGGGCGCGTAACAGGTAGAAACGGATATTTTTTACCGTATCCAGCTGTTCCTTCCCGGTGCAGAGTTTGCAAAATACGTCGTGTATGGCGTCCTGGCATGTTTCCCGGTCGAACCCCAGGTGCAGGGCGTATGAAAACAGGTCGTGTACATGCGTCCGGTATAGGGTATCGATACGGGTATTGTCTTCCTCTTTCTCTCTTCTCATCGTTTCCTGCGGGTGTCTTTGGGGAAACAAAGATAGGGATTTATTGGAAATCTCTCAAATACATAAGGATAGGGGAGGAAGCTTTATTTCTTTCCGCGGAAAGAAATAAAGGGAAAGAAAGGGCCTGCTTTGCGAAGGAGGGCTTTTTCCTTCTGGGGCGGTTTAGACCGTTACCACGGAGGGGACTTTTCGCGCGCCGCGAGGGCGTCTGCCGACGGCGCCTACCGGCGGTCATCCTTTTTTCTCTTGACAGAAAA
>JAJBTJ010000227.1 GCA_020860905.1 Parabacteroides sp.
GTTTTTTGTTGGGTAGTTTGTGTACGGTAAAGGCCGCCGTAAATCAGGATCCGGTAAAAATAACATTTTCACGACCTGTTAGGGATACGAAAAGGGAAGCACTGCTCGGAGTTACCCTCAAGCTCAAGAATGCAGAAAAGACGACCGGCACAACCACCGATATAGATGGAAAATATACCTTACCTTCAGTGCCTGCCGATGGAATACTTGAATTTACCTATGTAGGAATGAAGCCCCAAGAGATTCACATCCACCATAAAACCCATATCGATGTGAATTTGCAGGAAAATGCAATCATGCTCGGCGAAACAGTAGTTATCGGTTACGGCTCGGTAAAGAAAAGCGACCTGACAGGTTCGGTCGCCAGTATTAAAACGGATGTTATAAGCGATATTCCAGCCAACTCGGTGGAGAGTCTTTTACAAGGACGCGCCGCAGGGATACAGGTAATCAATTCTTCTCAAGACCCGGGAGCCGGAGCAACTGTTCGTATTCGTGGGAACAGTTCGCTGCGCGGCTCCAACTCACCGTTGATTGTGGTAGACGGATTTCCGTTGGGCGATGCCGGCGATCTTAAGCAAATCAATACGGATGATATCGTATCTATGGAGATTCTGAAAGATGCATCGGCATCGGCTATCTACGGTTCACGCGGAGCCAACGGCGTAATTATGGTTACTACCAGAAAAGCCCGGAAAGGGACTACGACGGTATCCGTTAAACAACAACTCACATTTTCAGAGTTTTCATCAAAACTCGATTTGTGGCGTGACCCGGTATTAATGGCCATGCTGAATAACGAAAGCCGTATTAACGGCGGAGAACAACCGTTGTATATCGGTGCAGTCAATTCAGCCGGTGTTTATTATCCTTCGATAGAAGAACTTCAAACAACATGGACAACTAATACCCGCTGGGACGACCTTGTGTTCAGAAACCTGCCCGTATCGAACAACACGACTGTTTCCGTGGCAAGTTCGAACGAAAAAACCAGCTTCAACTTAAGCGCCAATTACTTTAGCGACAGAGGTATGTACAAAGACGATGATTACACAAAAGGCGGATATAATCTCCAGGTCGATCATTCCATATACGATAACTTCAAGATACGCGCCTCGAACATTCTCTACATAGGAAACAGAGATAATAACGGTTGGACAGCCTATTGGAGAAATCCGATTTATCCGGTATATAATGACGACGGTACCTATTGGCAGGCAAATAATACAGACTACGACCATCCGGTTGCCTTGCGTAAACTTAAAAAGGATAAAACGAAAATGCTGGACGTAATTTCATCCGCAGCATTGGAATGGCAAATTATTCCCTCTTTAAAATTAACGAGCCAGTTAAACTATAAATTCGGTAAATCGACAAACGACCAATATCTACCTAAAAAATACACGCAAGTAGGGAATGAAAACGGAGGAAGAGGGATTATCGGTAATACCGAGTTGCAAAACCTGGTATCGGAAACCTTCGCCAATTTTTCACAGACATTCCAGGATAAACACGAAATCGGAATTATGCTGGGGCACTCTTACGAATGGTATCAATACAGAGATTCGCGTCTGACGGCCAGCGGCTTCGTAAACGAATCTTTAGAAAACGAAAATATGAGTGCGGGAGAACAGGCTAAAAATTTATTGTCGAACGGATTCTCACAGAGTAAGCTTCTTTCTTATATGGGGCGTGTTAACTACACCTTCGGCAGTAAATACTTAGCCACAGTGACTTTCCGTGCCGACGGGTCTTCCAAGTTCGGTAAAAACAATAAATGGGCTTATTTTCCTTCCGGGGCACTAAGCTGGAAGGCACACGAAGAAGAATTCGTGAAGAACTGGAAAGTATTCGATGAACTTAAATTCCGCATTAGCTACGGTATTTCAGGCAACCAGGGTATCAGCCCTTATCAGACACTAAGCCGTTACGGCGCTACTAAATATTATAATGAAGAACAATGGCTCACGGCTATCGGACCGGGTTATGTATCGGGAAATACAGGGCAAGACGGCATCTATAAGGTTTGGAGCGGCATACCTAATCCGGACCTAAAATGGGAAACCACATCGCAACTGGACTTAGGCCTGGATATGGCATTCTTCGACAGAAGATTGTCTGTTACGCTCGACCTTTATAATAAAGAAACTTCCGATTTGCTTCGCGAAAGAAACCTCGCCTTATCATCCGGATACGACCGGATGTGGGTAAACGACGGTAAAATCCGGAATCGTGGATTCGAAGCCACATTCAACGGTATAATAGTGGATACAAAAGATTGGAATTTCGATGCCACGTTTCTTTTTTCCCTGAACCGCAATAAAGTATTGGACCTGGGCAGCAGCCTCGAATCCGGATTAATTACCGATCCGCGCACCGGGATGCAATACGAAGTAATCGGTAATTTAAGAGAACAATACCGCGCCTATACCAACATCCTTGCCATAGGCCAGCCTATCCATGTGTTTTACGGATACAAAACAAACGGCATGATACAATCTTTACAGGAAGGACTCGATGCCGGACTCACAGGCGACTATGCCCAACCGGGAGAATTCAAGTACGTAAACATTTACGATGGCGACGGTACGACAGGGGTTATCAATGAAAACGACAGATGTATAATCGGCGATCCGAATCCCGACTTTACGGCCAGTTTGAATCTCGCCTTGCGTTGGAAAAATGTGGATGCCAGTATATTCCTGAACGGCGTTTTCGGCAACGACGTGCTAAACACGAAAACGTTCGGCGACCCGCACAATGCCGCCTTCCGCTGGACACCGGACAATCCGACAAATAAATATCCGAGATTAAGAGGCAACCGTCAAACCATGTTATCGGACTACTGGATCGAAGACGGTTCTTTTGTAAGGATTCAGAACCTGTCCGTAGGATATACCTTCAAACTACCGAAACAAAAAGTTTTTGCCGAAAAGGCCCGTTTATATATGAATGCCTCTAATTTATACACCTTTAGCAAATTCGACGGATATGACCCGGAAGTAGACCAGACAGGCGTGTATACGGGTGGATATCCCCGCTTGAGAAAATGGACGGTAGGTATTGATATAACATTCTAAAAACGATAATCATGAAAAAGAAAATATATATATTATTACTCATAAGCGGGATTTTCGGATTCACCTCCTGCAATCTCGACGAAGTTCCTTACGGGTTTTACTCTGAAGATAACTTTTATAAAAGTGCAGAAGACGCTAAAGCGGCCATTAACTATGCTTATTCCACTTTAACCTACCTGGAGTATTCCCGTGCGCTCGTCTTCCTGGGAGATATGCCAACCGGGATTATGACTACCAAATCGGATGCTTCTACAGACAACCAGGCCCTGGATCAATGGAAAACAGATAATTTCGATACGAACGGCACGCTCATGAGTTTCTTCAAATATTCTTATATCGCCATTAACCGTGCCAACGCCGTAATAAAGAAACTACCGGATACGGATATGCCCGACGATTTAAGAAACCGATATATGGGCGAAGCTTACTTTTTAAGAGCCTACAATTACTATTACTTGTCGTGCAATTTCGGACTGGTTCCGATACACAAAGGCGTTGTTGAAACATTAGAGCAAACTTCGGCTCCCCTCGCCCGGGATATGGACGAACTGTACGATATGATTTTCGAAGACTTGAAAACGGCTGAAGAATTAATGCCGGTTTATTCTACTCCCACGATGGGGCGTGTAGATAAAGTAGCAGCCCAGGCCCTATTGGCAAAAGCGTATATCACGGCAGCTTCCGGAAAAGAAAAAAACGTATTGTTGTTCAAAGACATGAACAAGGACGTAAATACCCTGTATGAAGAAGCGAAAAAATATGCAGCACGCGTGATGGGGCTCGACCCGGCTTATCCCCAAAACACCTATGGATTTGAAACCGACTTGCTGAAAATATACGATATAGACAACGTGAACGGGAAAGAAAACATCTTCCTGATGTCGATGGACAGAACCGGCGAAAATGAAGGGCAATATTCTAAAATTTCAAAAATGTACATTCCCTACGTAGACGGAGCTACCATCTGGTTAAAACAGGGCGATTCGAACGAATTTATAAAATCGCACGACGGATGGGGCGAGTACCGTACGGAAGCCGCGTTTTATAATAGCTACGAAAACAACGATAAGCGACAAACGCATTTGATAGCAGATAAAATATACAATGAAGACGGTACTTTAAAAGCGGAATGGAAACCGGCAGGCGGAAGCCTTGCTTATCCTTTCTGCCGTAAATTCATCGATCCGAAATTCGACGGAGACAAAACCAGTACACGGCCTTATCTGATTCGCTATTCCGATATAGCATTGATATATGCAGAAGCATCAGGAGCCACCCCGGAGGCTTACAGTGCAATCGATTTTATAAGAAACCGTGCCGGGTTGAGTCCGCTCGCACCAGGGCTCAGCACGCCCGAGTTCAGAGAAGCTGTTTACAAGGAGCGTAAATTCGAATTGGCTTTCGAAGGGGCTTATTTATACGATTTGAGACGCCTGAACCGGATTAAGGATATCCAGGAAGTAAAGAACAAGGGATTGAACGAAAGCCAAAGCACTTTCTATCCTATCCCGCAAGCTGAAATCAATCTGAATCCAAGTTTAAGATAAGAACAACTCAAATGCAGGTATCATGAATAACATTTTAAAATACAGTTTATTGGGTGTAGCCGTATTGCTAACGCAATCCTGCGTGAAAGATATGCAAGACGACTTGAAAGAGGGAGGGTGGAGCCACGACCGTACGATACTCGACTTAAAAGTGAAAAACCAAGTCGGCACAGCCGAAATCGAACGGACAGACGAAACATCCGGGGAGATTGCATTAACACTGAATATAGATGCGATAGAGGATATTTCGAAAGTAGAACTGGAGAAATTGCAATTATCTTACGATGCCAGGCCGTCGGTCGCCATAGGAGAAACCCTGAACTTCGATAATCCGGAAAGAACTGCGACCCTGACTATTACTTCGGCTACCGGACAAACACGGGAGTATAAAATACATGCAACCGAATTCAGGGAAACCCTTATCGGAACCTGGGGAATCCATTCGCTGGTGGTTTATGGCGGTACAGGGCCTGAATACGGCGGAGGAGCCGTTCTCCAACTACAGGATAAACCCTGGTGCTGGCAGGATACGTACGCCCCGCAAACCGAATGCGATAATATACTCACTTTCACCCTGGACCAGATTACCGAAGAGGGGAACACATCCGGTAGTTGCATTCACGATGCAGGCGCAGACGGTAAATATGCGGATTTCATTTTCCAGGGTTCAGCAAACAAGGAGAATCCCGGAGTAGATATCGACCTGAAACATTTTTACCGCCAGATACCCGAAGGGGAAAGCCGCTGGACACGCAATTATGCTTCAGGTACGATTTCGTTTACCGGCAAAGACGGTAAAGTTACTACGGGAGTTCTCGAAAATGCGGGAACCTACGAGCTGGGAAACGGAAAAACCGTTACCGTAGAAAATAATGCCTTCTCGTTCAATCTGAACGGAACCGATGATTGGACCCATATATACAGCGATTTCGATAAATTCGCTAAAAAGCCGAGAAAGTATTATATAATGGTAACCAAGCAATAATCATCCGGGCAGATAACCCTGAAAGTTTACCTGCCATAATCTATATCCCATGAAAAATATCCTGTTTTTCCTATTACCCGTTTTCTTGTTATCCTGTTCCCGGAAACAGGCGGATGCTGTAGTAAGCTTCGATACGGATACACTTATCAACGATTCGTATATAGGCAATGGCGCGCAATGGGACCCTTACCAACTCGATTACGGTAAAGGCAGATTGGCGATTTCCGATGCCGACTGGAAAAAATTGTACGACCGGCTCGACTTTATGCGCCCGCAATTCATCCGGATGATGATTAATACTTCTTCTTTCGTGGATAACGGAAAGTTAACTCCCGAAAAAGGAATGGAAACCTTGTCGAAAATGCTCGATTATTGCCAGAGCCGCCACGTAACCGTCATGTTCGGCGACTGGGGATGGAGTGTATTAAATACACGGGAAGGCACGATAAACGAAAAAAACATGCAACATGCAGCCGGACTGATGAATTACCTGGTGAATGAAAAAGGATACACCTGCATCGGCTATTACAATCTTATCAACGAACCGAACGGAGACTGGTCGGCAACCGATACGAACTATCGCCTGTGGGTTTCGTCGATGAAACAGTTCTACCGGAATATGGAAGAATGGAAGATGAACGGTAAGGTCAGCCTGGCGGGCCCCGACATTGCTATTTGGGGAAAAGACGAAACCTGGTGGATAGATAGCACTGCCGTACAGTTAGGCGATAAGGTAGGATTATACGACATCCATACTTATCCGTCGAAGATAACGGTAAATTCAGGAGAATATTCCGCTATCCTGTCGGCTTACAAGAACGCTGTTCCTAACGGAAAGAAAATAGTGATGGGCGAGATAGGACTCAAGTTCGTAGAAGAAGCCGACTCCTTGTACGACCAGGAAAACACCCGGCGCGCGAAAGCGAAAAAACACGCCTCGCTCAACGACTCGCAGATGTTCGTATATGACTACAGGTACGGAATAGATATGGCCGACGCCCTTTTGCAGGCTATCAATACCGGCTACTCTGGCTCGGTAGCCTGGATGCTCGACGATGCGATGCACTCGAACGAAGCTCCCGATAAACTGAAAATCTGGGGATTTTGGAATATCCTCGGAGAAGAACAGTTCGGAGCGGAAGAAGAACGGGTGCGTCCGTGGTATTATGCCTGGTCATTACTGACCAGATATATTCCGGTAGGCTCCCGGATTTATAAAAGCGACGTATCGGGAGATACCGGGATAAAAGCCGTTATTTCTAAAAAGGACGGCAACTGCACGATAGGGTTATTGAACATTTCGAAAAGCGATAAAACCGTCGACCTGACAGGTCCGGGATTGCCGGAACGAGCAGGATACAAAAAATTTATCTATTCCGACGGCACACTCGAAACAGCAGGCGATTGTATGCTCTTGCCGAATGAAGAAAACCTGACGCTGGACTTCTCAAAAGGAAAATCAGTGTGCATACCGGCCGAGTCGCTCGTTGTTTACACTACGTTTGATTATTAATAAATAAATTGTATGAAGATACGAAATCTTATAATCGCCCTCGGCATCACCGCTTTTTCTTGCGCTCCGCCTAAAGACGAATTACAAATAACGGTTAGTCCGGATGTTATTAATCCGGGTTACATAGGCAACGGGGTTGAATGGGACCCGTATGACGAAGCCGAAGCATGGGGTTCGTCTTTATCGGACGAAGACTGGCAAAAGCTATTCAAAAGGCTCGATTTTATGCGGATGGGCTATGTACGTTGCATGATAAACAGCCCGTTTCGGTATTATGATGCTAAAACGGGTAGCTACGATAAGACCCGGAATATCGAATCCATTTCCCGCGTATTGAAATACTGTACCGATAATCATATTACCGTGATGTACGGTGAATACAATCCTCCCGCCTGGGATATGAAAACCGATCAGAAATGGGTGGATATGTCGGTAGATTACCTCGATTACCTGGTAAATCGTCTCGGCTTTTCGTGCATCGAGTATTTTGTACTATTCAACGAGCCGGATGGAAGTTGGGCCTGTACCAACGGCGACTACGAACTATGGAAGTCGATGCTGCTGCGTTTCCATGCCAAAATGAAAGCCTATCCGGGGTTAAGCGACAAAGTTAAATTGGCGGCGCCCGATGCCGTGATGGATTTTAAGAATCCGGTATCGGCCTACGATGCGGCAGGTTGGATAAAACAAACAGCAAACGAGGTGGATTCTATCGTAGGCGTATATGACCTGCACGCCTACCCGGGCCAGCACGAAGTACGTTCGGGCCGGTATGCAGACATACTCGCCCGCCATAAAGCGTTTGTACCGAAAGATAAAAAAATCGTGTTGGGCGAAGCGGGATATAAATACTGGCGTGCAGCCGATTCATTGTTGATGAAGGAATACAACCGCCGGGCAGAAGGCCATCCTTTTACCAAAGGAAGCGATTCTAACATGCTGGTTTACGATTATTTCTACGGGTTGGATATGCCCCTGCTGTGTATGGAAGTAATGAATAGCGGTTATTCAGGCATAGCCGCCTGGATGCTCGATGATGCGATGCACAGCCAGGGCGACTCGGGTAAACCCGAAGATATTAAGCTTTGGGGCATGTGGAATATCCTGGGCGAGGAAGTTTTCCATGATTCTTCTCAGGAAGAAATCCGCCCGTGGTATTACACGTGGGCGCTTATGTACCGCTATTTCCCGAACGGAACTAACATTCTGAAAACCTCTCTCGACCGTAACCAGGGAGTTTATGCGGTAACAGGCGAGTATAAAGGGAAGTATGTATTTGCCGCGGTAAATATCACCGAAAAAGATAAAAAGCTCACCCTCTCTTTACCTGTAGAGCTCAGCCGGGTTTCGAAATACGTATATGAAGAAAACCAGCGGAAGGAAAACGAATACGGGCACCCTGTTCCTGCCGGAACCGGTTTAAGGATGGATAAGGAATATAAAACGACTTTGAAAGCCCACAGCTTTATTTTATTTACGAATATAGATTAAGATAAAAGGATATGAAAAAACAATGTAATTTACTGTTAATACTCTTGGCTGCCTTCGTTTCAAGCTGTACCGACGTAGAGGATGTTCCGGCACTTTATCCCGAATACGAAGATGTGAAAGCACTGTCGATTGTGGATAAAAACGCTACTGCCGAAACAAAAGCCTTATATTCCAACCTGTGGGATATACAGAAAAAAGGATTCATGTTCGGGCATCACGACGATTTGTGGTATGGCCGGAAATGGTATGATGAAGAAGGGCAATCGGATACCAAAGACGTGTGCGGTGATTACCCGGCAGTTTTCAGTTTCGATGTGGCCGAAATAATGGACGACCGTTACCAGAATCCTGCAAACGAAATCCGGAAAAGAGTTGCCGTCGAAGCATACGACAGGGGGGAAGTGTTGATAGCGTGCATGCACCTGAATAATCCTAAAACTGGCGGCGATTCGTGGGATAATTCAAGCAAGGAAGTCGTAAAAGAAATCCTGACCGAAGGGAGCACCACCCAAGTAAAATTCAAAGGCTGGCTCGACCGCTTGGCCGGCTTTGCCCTGAACCTGAAAGGCAGCGACGGCAAGAATATTCCGGTTATCTTCCGCCCCTTCCACGAACATACGCAGAGCTGGTCGTGGTGGGGAAGTTCCTGCACCACGGAAGATGAATTTACCGCCTTGTGGAAGTTTACCGTAAATTATCTTCGCGATACAAAAGGCGTACATAATTTTATCTACGCTATTTCTCCGCAAATCGATTCTACGTTAGGCCGCGACAGTTTCTTATTCAGATGGCCGGGCAACGAATATGTGGATTTTCTGGGCATGGATTCTTACCACGGGCTCAACCCGGATACGTTTACTACCAATCTTTATACCTTATCCCGTCTTTCAAAAGAATTAAAAAAGCCCTGCGGTGTAACCGAAACGGGTGTAGAAGGCATCCAACGCGACGATGTTCCGGAAAAAAATTACTGGACCCGGCAAATACTCGCCCCGGCGACCGGACAATTTATAAGCCTAATCGTGATGTGGCGCAATGCGTATGATCCGGGTGAAAGCGGAAAGCATTTCTTTTCAGTATACAAAGGCCACGCCTCCGAAAAGAGTTTTATAAAAATGTACGAAAGTTCCGCATCCTTTTTCTCTAAGGATTTACCTGAAATGTATCAAATGGCAGAAGCCCTAACCGTGAATTAAGGCTGCCGTGAATGTTTAACCCCATAATTAAGAGTTTGCACACGTCTGAAAAAGGTGCAAACTTTTTCATTTCAACTAAGTATTCCCATGAAAAAGCTCGTTCTCACCCTTGCTTGCCTGAGTATGTTTCCGGTATTCACCTTCAGCCAGCATTACAAGCTACAAGAAAATATAGCTTATCTGCTATCAGCCGAACCCGACGAATACAGGCGAGAGCGGTGCAAGCTCGATATTTATTATCCTGCAGACCAAGCGGATTATACCACGGTTGTTTGGTTTCACGGAGGCGGATTGGAAGGGGGTAATAAAAATATTCCCGACGAATTAAAAAATAAAGGAATCGCCGTTGTTGCGGTTAATTACCGGTTGAGCCCCCGGGCTAAGAATCCGGCTTATACCGAGGATGCAGCAGAAGCGGTTGCCTGGGTGTTCAGTAACATATCCTCTTACGGAGGTAATCCGGACAAACTATTTATTTCGGGACATTCCGCCGGAGGGTATCTTGCGCTCATGATTACGCTGGATAAATCTTATATGCAGAAATTCGGAATAAACGCGGATAAAATCAAAGGGATAATCCCGATAAGCGGACAAACGAACACCCATTATACGATAAAAAAAGAAAACAAGTTGCCTTTCGATATTCCTTTTATCGACTCGTACGCACCCATTTCGCATGCAAGAACCGATGCGCCTCCTATCCTTTTAATTACCGGGGATAAGAACCGGGAACTCCCGGCCCGTTACGAAGAAAACGCACACTTGTACGCTATATTGAAAACCATCGGGCATAAAGACGTGGAATTATACTAATTGCAAGGCTTCGGGCATGGCAACGTCTATTCACCGGCTTGCCTGTTGATGATAAACTGGATAAAAAATAAGGAAGGCCGGCGGTAACCGTCCTTCATCTCACCGGTAGCACCTCAGAAACGTTTCGCCGTCGCAAAAGGGCGACGGCTCCGCAACGATATAACCGTGCGGCCCCACCCACCGTTTGTTGTCGAACTCATAATCGTAAGCGTCGGACATATAAGCGGTAAGGCGGCGGATAAACCGGTTATCGTCGGGGAACAGATAAACGGACTTGCATACCCCGCACGGATTAAACGCGCAGGTTACCGTAACTTCCGCTTTATCCAGGCGGATTTCGAGCAACCGCTCTCCTTCCTCTTTCCCGGCATACTCCGTTACACGACCGGAATCATTTGCATATTTCCGTTTTACATCCTGTAGCGAAAGGGTTAATAACGAACTTACCTGTTCCATCAAGGCGGCGGCATTTTCCGCGCCGGTAAAATATTGTTTTTCCATATCCTGCATTCCTCTTTACACCCGGGCCCGGTAACCGGGCTCCGGTAACTAATCGTGAAATCCCGGCTATCTTCCTGCGCGCCCGTACGGCAAAACGAATCAACGACCGAGACGTATCGCAAATATACGATTTAGGCCCGATATGCTAACATCAATCTTTCTATTTTATAAGAACTTTTACCGCCCCGTACGGCTTGCCGCCCCGTTTTCGAGCGCCTACAGGCAAATCTGTGCAGGATGTTTTTTTACAAAAAACGGTACTCCGGCCGGCAAAAGGCATATCGGTACGTTGCAGCAGGACGGTCATGCAGCTATAAATACCGGGCCGACAATAATTTATTAATTTTTTCCCGTTCTATTCCTCTCTCTTTTTAGCTAAAAAATCCTTACCTTTGCCCGACCCGAGTGAAGATAATACAATTTCGATTATACAGAATCAACGTAACATGAAACACCTTATTCTTTTGTTCGTTTTAATTGCAGGCACCCTGTGTACAGCCTGTTCGGACGATACCGACCAACCCACGCCTGACAATCCGGTAAAATATGCGGTAACGGGAAAAGTAGAAAAAGGGCCTTTTATACAAGGCTCCACCATCCATATCCAACCGCTCGACCGGAACTTCGCACCCACGGGACAAATTTATACGGCGACGATTAAAAACGACGAAGGCGATTTCGACTTCCCGGCGCAAGACTTCACTTCCCCGTATGCCAAGTTAAGTACCGACGGTTATTTTTTTTAACGAAGTTACCGGTAAGTTGTCGCAAGGACAAATCCACCTGGAAGCCCTCGCCGATTTATCCGACAAAACGACTGTAAACGTAAACCTGCTCACTCATCTGAAAACCGAGCGGGTGAAAAAACTGCTCGATGCCGGAATGAGCTTCAAGGAGGCGAATACCCAGGCCCAGAAAGAGCTATTAACGAACTTCGGGCTCCAACAATACACTACTACCGATGCTACCGACTTTTCTATCACTTCCGGCACGAAAGAAGCCGGAGCGCTGATTGTTTTTTCGTCCGCTCTCCTATACAAACGTTCCGAAGCGGAACTAACGGAGTACCTGTCGAAACTCAACCAGGAGTTTACCGAACAGGGAAAACTAACCGACGAAATGAAAAAAGAGTACCTGGATAATTGCACGAAACTGGATTTCGACCGAATCGAAGAACATATTACCGAACGATACCGCGCCTCGAATAAAGAAGTTTCGGTACCGCCGCTCCAGTATTTCGTAGATTGGGACGGCGACGGAATTGCGGGCAATGAATTAGGCGACAGCGGAGAAATCCGGCTGGCGTTCGAAAAGGATACGCTCTTCGTACCGGCGGAAGGGGGTACGTTCCGGGTAAAAGTAAACAGCAATATCCCGTTTACTTTCACGCCTGCCGGAAGCATCCCCCACGACCAGATAGTAGAAGACAACTTCTTTATGCGCACATTCAATATCTCCGGCATCGACTATACGCACTCGATCGAAAACGACGACGCAGTGTTAGCCGTAGCTCCGGCCGAAGGTTATTTCACCACTCCCTCCACCCTCACCGTTTATAGCTACGACGGGAGCAATAGAGCCGACCTGGTAATCGTACAAAAAGGAGATAAAAACAAATCGTTTTTAAAAAGCGACGGTAAAGCTGCCCTGGACGGTATGGTTCTTGTCATAGCCAACACGATTCTGCGGTTTCACACGATGGAAGCGCTCTACACCAATACCTACGCCGGCACGAACGGAGCCGGCCCATTCGAAACGCATACGTTAGATGCGGGTAACAACGAAATATACCAGGCGTGGAGCCAGGTTTACCAGGTATTAAGAAACATACGGGTCTTTGCAAAAAGTACGAACGATTTAATAGGAGACGAATTTTCGGCCAACTTCACTTTCCTCACAGCCTCGTTATATTATGAAATGGCTGTTTTATGGGAAAACATAATATATGCAGAAAACATTTTCGACATAAACGATATAGATAAGGGGAAACCGATGAAGAGCGACGAGTTGTTCGAAATGTTCGAAACCCGGCTGGCCGGTGAAATCGGCCGGTTCGAAAACAAAAAGAATTCCTTCGACGAAACGGATGATTATTTTCTGTATTCGAAAGATTTCCCGCGCATGGTGCTGGCCAAGATGTATCTTTACCAGCATAAATACGCCGAAGCGAAGAACCTGCTGCAAGCCGTCGTAGCCGACGGACATTACCGGCTCGCTCCTTCCCGCAACGAAGCCATACAAAAAAACAGTACGGAAATGATATGGGGCTACCTGAACCCGGCAACGACTAATCCGGCTGAATTTCAGAACATGCCCGTCCGGTTAGACGATTTCCTGGCATACGCCACCTATACGGAAGTACTTCTTTCGTTAGCCGAATGCGAGTACCGGTTAGGCAATTCCGACGCAGCTACCCGCTACCTGCAACAGGTAACCTCGAAACGGAACCTTACGGTAACCGGCGATTTCTTAACCTCGTTGAAAGAGGCTTGGAAAAGCGAGCTGAAAGGCACGGGGACGTATTTCGCATTCTTAAAACGGAACGACCTGGCAACACACGAATTGCAAATAGAAGAATTCCGGTTGATTTTCCCGATTCCCCAGAACGAAGTCCAACTCAACCCCGTGCAGGTTCAGAACCCCGGCTACTGGTAATCCGTAACGGGTATACCGGCATACGCACTATGGCACAGGCTGCGAATCTATACTCGCAGCCTGTGTTCATATAGCCGCAAACTACAGCTACCGGTTTCCTTACGAAGAATAAAAGGAAGAACAGCCCGAAACCCGGAAATTCGTTTTCCGGGAAAATCTTTTTTACCTTTGTTCCGAAGAAACAGGATTCCATAACTCGTTTTAACCCCCGTTTTACCATGCAATTCGAAACCGACGCTGTTTTTACCGACGAAACTTTCCAGGGAACCGCTTATCCGGCCGCCTCTTTCCGCGGCATGGAATTCGAGAACTGCCGGTTCATAAACTGCGACTTTTCCGGTACCCGCTTCTCGAGCTGCCTGTTCGACCGTTGCCGGTTCGAGCATTGTAACCTGAGCAACCTCAACGTACACGACTCGGTATTCCGGAACGTTACCTTCGCCAAGAGCAAGCTGCTCGGCATTTGGTGGTACGAAGTGCGGAAAAGAAGCAGCGTACTGTCGGTTACGTTCGACGATTGCCTGCTTACCTACTGCAATTTCGCCGGCCTCGATTTGCGGAAATGCCGGTTTATCCGTTGCCACGCCCTCGAAGCCGACTTTTCGGAGGCCGACCTGAGCCGCGTTTCTTTCCGTGAAACCAATTTAAGCGGCGCCGTTTTTACCGGCTGCAACCTGACGGGCGCCGACTTCAGCACAGCCAGCCATTACTACCTGAATCCGGCCGCAAACAAAGTAAAAGGGGCCCGTTTCGGCATGCCCGACGCGTTGAACCTGCTGCAAGCGATGGGAATCGAAATCGTACCGTAGCAAGCTGTTCCGGATTCTTCGCGGAGAGGCATGCACCGGAAAAGCCCCGGAACACCCGTTTCGCGCCCGGCTTTGTGAGGCTTTGCTTGCCGCAAGGCGTACGCCGCCCGCCCGGAGCGTAGCCGGGATACCTTATCGTTATACAGCCGGTGTTTTTATGCACTGCGCCCGGCACGAAGCGAAAGAGTGCCGACCGGAGGTATTTCGACAGTTATGAAAAGTTCTTTTCACAGTTATCGAAAGAACTTTTCATAATTGTCAAAAGAACTTTTCACAGCTATCGAAAGTTCTTTTCAAGGCTATCGAACGGTTTCTTTACCGCATAGACCAAAGTACAGGACAAAAATCAATTTTAAACAGAACAACAGAAAGATTGACCTTTTTTGCATCCTTTTTTGCATAAATCCCTCCCGCTCGGCATTATCCAAACAAGTTTGGCTACTGCCTCTCTTACCCGGGATTTTATGTCAAGATAAAAAAGGATGACCGCCAGTAGGCGCCGTCGGCAGACGCCCTCGCGGCGAGCGAGAAGAACCCCCGCCGTAGCAACGGCCAACACCGCCCCGCATCTTTCCACCACACATACTTCACTTCCATCCGGACACGGGCAGCCAACAACAAAAAGATGATTTTTTAGTGGGATATTCTACCGGAATTCCCTATTTTTGCTTTCAAAGGACAAAACGAACATAGGCTGCGCACCTCGGCCCGGCCGGGTAAAACCCGCTTCTGTACCGGGCCGGCAAAATCGAGGTAAGAAAGGACCATCCTTTCCGGAAATACAGACTATTGAAGAACCCTTTGTTATACCTGGTTATCATGGAAAAGCCTAAATGAACAACCCTATGATACGACCCGCAGATTACATCCACCCCGAAGACGAAGCCGCCCGGCGGAATATGGAAGCGATACCCGGCTTTGCCGCCGCCATGAAACTGATGATGCGGTATTACGACGAACAGATTACGCATGGCATGAACATGGCCAACAAAATCAGGCTGTCGCCCACTCAATTGCCGGCTATTTACGGGAAGCTGCCACCCGTCTGCAAGCGGCTTTCCATCACAGAGCCGGAGTTTTACCTCGAAATGAATCCGTTCCCGAACGCTTACGCGATGGGCGAAACCCGTACGATGATTACCGTTACCTCCGGTTTGCTCGAATACCTCACCGACGAGGAAGTATCGTCGGTTATCGCCCACGAATGCGGCCACATCGCCTGCCACCACATGCTCTACCATACCCTGGCGCTTACACTGCTCGAGAAAATCAACGACCTCGGAATACTCGGGGCGGCCGTGATGCCGGTGTACTGGGCGTTGCAATACTGGAGCCGGCGAAGCGAACTCTCGGCCGACCGGGCCGGAGCGGTAGCCTTAGGAAGCATCGACAAAATCGTGGAAGTGCAAATCAGGCTGGCCGGCGGGCCCAAGTCGATTACCCAAGACGTAAATATCGCCGAATTCATGAAACAGGCCGATTATTACGACTCGTTACAAGAAAACAAATGGGATAAACTGTTGCAGAATTACGCCATCCTGAACTCTTCCCATCCGTTTACGGCCATCCGGGTACGCGAAATATTGCGCTGGGGCGAAACAGAACAGTGCCGGCGCATCCTGGAACGCCTCGCCCTCGAAGCCGAAGGGCTGCTTTGCCCGGCCTGCGGCAAGGAAGTGGCAGGCGAATGGTGTTACTGCAAGTATTGCGGGCACAAACTGAAAGAAGCCATCGGCTAACCGCAAAGCCAGGCATTCCGTAACAATTAACACGATACCACCATGGGAACATTCAAATCGAACAAGACTTTTTTCGCATCGCCGGCCCTGATTCCGGTAATTGCGCGGGATATTACCGTTACGTTCGCCAACGACGGATACGAAGTGCACTCGGACGAGCTGGTAAGCGGCGGGTACGACATTTCCGTTACGAAGGGAGGAATCTTCAAAGCCATCATAGGGATGAAAACGGCATTGAAAATCCATATTTATCCCGCAAACGAGGCCATACAAATACAAGCGGGCGTAGGTATTTTCGGACAACAAGCCATTCCGCTGGCCATCTCCATGCTGATTTTCTGGCCGGTTTTAATTACCCAGATTTCCGGAATGGTCAAGCAAGCGAAATTAGATAACAAAGTGATGGACATCGCCGCCGAAACGATTGCCCGCGAAACCTCCCGGCAAAGCATTCCGCCGGCGGCCCCTCCGGCACCGAGGAAGTTCTGTACGAAATGCGGCAAGGAAAATACACCCGACTCGTTGTTTTGCTGCGCATGCGGAAATAAATTATAAACAAGGAAACATGAAAACGAAAAAAGCATACAACCGGATATATATTTGCTACCGATACGACAGCGGCTTGTATATGGCGAAAGAAATCGCCGATTTCCTCATATCTTTGTATCCGTATAAAAATAAGTCGATAATACTTAACTTTGTGTAA
>JAJBTJ010000203.1 GCA_020860905.1 Parabacteroides sp.
CGCTTAATTATACCGGGCGCCCCCTGTCTTCGTTTTAATTACTTAGAAACAAAGATAGGTAAATTCGGAATTCCGCAGGTGTTTTTTCATACATTTGCTTTCAGTAGGGAATAAGATGAACAAATCGTTTCTTCTTCTGTTTGATAAAAATGCGAAGGAACAGAAAAACACGCTTTATGAAAAAAATACAGATGATTTTAGGTTTACTCTGTATCGGAGTTGCAGTGCAGGCACAGATATTGCCGGGTGCAAAAGAACGTTTCAACCCCGACAGCGTCCGTGCGGTTCTCGACCAACGTTCTTATTTTACTTTGTTTAAAGACAACTACTTTATCGGCGGCACTACGCTCGGACACAAGCCTACTTCGAAAAATTCGGATGTGAAATTCCAGTTGAGCATCAGCCAGCGGCTTACCAAAAGTAAATTGCCTTTCGATACCTATCTTTTCCTGATGTATACGCAGAAGGCGTTCTGGAACGTATTCCAGAAATCTTTCCCTATGTACGACCTCAATTTCAACCCCGGTATCGGGTTTGCTCACCTCATCGTGAATCGAAATAAATATGTAGGAAAAGCGTATCTGTTGTTCGAACACGAGTCGAACGGGAAAGACAGCATTCAGTCGAGAAGCTGGAACCGGATTACCTTTTCCGGCTCTTTGCTGTTGGATAAGAATTGGGAGGTACAACTCAAGGCCTGGATTCCCATTGTCGACGGAGGTAACAATAAAGACATCGTTCACTATTGCGGATATATGCAAGCTGCGGCTAATTATATGACCGACAACCGGCGTTTAACAGCCGCCGCCATCGTTACCAAACGCGGCGGCGCGAATTTCAATTTCAATACTACGCTCGAACTCAGCTTTAAATTTAATAATCGGGAAAACCAGTATTTTTTCGTGCAATATTATAACGGATACGGCGAAGGGCTGCTCGATTATAATTGCTATCACAATATGTTGCGTATCGGTTTCGTAATCAAACCGCAAGATTTCAGCTCTTATTAACTGCGTATGGTAAAATATTTTCCTTTCGTTCCGTCCGGTTGCCCTATTTTCTTCTACCTTTGTCGATCGAAATCATTCATATATTAATAAAATGGAACGCTATAATTTTGATTTGCCGGTCGAACGGAGAGGTACTGACAGTGTAAAGGCGGACGACCTCCGGAACCGTTTCGGACGTTCCGATTTGATTCCGCTTTGGGTGGCGGATATGGATTTCCGTACGCCACCTTTTATTGTGGAAGCCCTGAAAAAGCGATGCGAGCACGAAGTATTCGGCTATACGTTTGCTTCCGATGCCTATTATGATTCCATTATCAACTGGGTGTCGCGGTTGCACCGCTGGCAGGTAGAGCGCGAGTGGCTCAGCTATATTCCGGGTATCGTAAAAGGCATCGGCCTGGCCATTATGTGCTTTACGCAGCCCGGCGACAAAGTGATTATCCAGCCGCCGGTATATCATCCTTTCCGGATTGTTCCTACCTTGCAAGGCCGGGTGGTCGTGAATAATCCGCTAAAAACGGTTCAAGGAAAATACACGATGGATTTCGAGCAGCTCGAGTCGGTAATCGACAACGATTGCAAGCTGTTTATCCTTTGCAATCCCCATAATCCCGGTGGAATCGTATGGGAAAAAGAAACGTTGCAGCAATTGGCGGAAATTTGTTCCCGGCACGGCATCCTGGTTATTTCCGACGAAATACATGCCGAAATGGTTTATCCGGAATATACCCATTATCCTTTTGCCACCGTGAGCGAAGCAGCCAGGCGTAACAGCATTACGTTTATGGCTCCCAGCAAAACGTTTAACATAGCGGGTATCGTAAGCTCGTATGCGATTGTTCCCGAACCGCACATCCGGAAACGGTTTTTCGATTTCCTCGAAGCTGCAGAATTGGGCGACGGTACTATTTTTGCCTACGAAGCTACCGTGGCAGCCTATACATACGGTGAAAACTGGCGCAGGCAAATGCTGAATTATGTGAGGGAAAACGTTGCTTTCGTCGATTCTTATCTAAAAACGTACTTGCCGGCTATCAAGGCCTATCTTCCGCAAGCATCGTTTTTACTATGGCTCGATTGCCGGGCCTTGCATCTGCCGCAGCCCGAACTGGTATCGTTTTTCGTAAACGAAGCCGGGCTGGCATTGAACGACGGAAGCATTTTCGGCACCGGAGGAGAAGGCCATATGCGGTTGAATGCAGGCTGTCCGCGCAGTATTCTTGAAAAGGCGTTGAATAATCTTAAAACCGCTCTTGAAAGAAAATAATCATTATCTTTGCTCCCAAAAGAGTAAAACGAAGATAGGCTGCACCTCGGCATAATCAAACAAAGTTTGCTTTTGCCCTCGGTTTGCACTATCTTTGCGTTCATATATTTATTTTTAATTCAATACAAATGAAAATTGCAGCAAATAAATTCGTTTCGGTTACATACGACCTGAACGTAGGGGAAGGGGAAGACCGCGAGTTGATGGAAAAAGCAACCGCCGAGCAACCTCTGAACTTTATCTTCGGCACAGGTTCGATGCTCGAAGCGTTTGAAAAAGCCTTGAAAGGACTGGAAGTAGGAGATAAATTCGATTTTTCTCTTTCTCCGGAAGAAGCCTACGGCGAATATGTGGAAGAGCATGTACTCGATCTTCCCAAAAAGATATTCGAAGTGGAAGGCAAATTTGACGAAAACGTTATCTATGAAGGAAATACGGTACCTATGATGGATTCGAACGGTAACCGGCTGAACGGTTCCGTACTCTCTATAGGGGAAGATACTGTAAAAATGGATTTCAACCATCCGTTGGCTGGCGAAACCTTACATTTTTCGGGTGAGGTACTGGATGTGCACGACCCGTCGGAAAAGGAAATCCAGGAACTGTTAGCTCCTGCCGGAGGTTGCGGCTGCGGTTGCGACCACGACTGCGGCGAAGGCTGTGGCGACGGTTGTGAAGATTCGGACCACAAAGGCGGTTGCGGATGTCATTGATTTTTTATAGATAGCGGATAGGCGCAGACGCGGAATCACAGGGTTTTCTTTTTAACAATCAAAATAAAAACAGAAACTCCGTGCTTCCGCGTTTTTTTGTTTGTCTCCGGCGAGAGGCAACGTATTTTTTTGGATTAAAATCGGATTAGAACGTATGAATACATTCGGGAATCTTTTTAGACTCACTTCCTTCGGCGAGTCGCACGGAATGGGTATCGGAGGAGTAATAGACGGCTGTCCGGCCGGAATCGAGCTGGACATGGAACTTATCCAACACGAGCTCGACAGGCGTCGTCCCGGGCAATCGGCCATTACGACCCCCCGGAAAGAATCGGATAAAGTGCATTTCCTTTCCGGATTGTATGAAGGAGTTACCACAGGCACGCCCATCGGGTTTATTATTTGGAACGATAACCAGCATTCGGCGGATTA
Organism: Parabacteroides sp.; assembly: GCA_020860905.1. GTDB lineage: Bacteria > Bacteroidota > Bacteroidia > Bacteroidales > Tannerellaceae > Parabacteroides_B. The sequence goes on from JAJBTJ010000203.1 coordinate 3,423, forward strand.
CGACAATATGAAAGAAGTATTCCGGCCTTCGCACGCCGACTATACCTATCAGGCTAAATACGGTATACGCGATCACCGGGGAGGCGGCCGTTCTTCCGCCCGAGAAACGATAGCCCGCTGTGTAGCGGGAGCGATAGCTAAGCAAATACTCGGCAGGCAAGGGATAACCGTGCAGGCATATACCTCGCAGGTAGGAAATATACGATTGGAGTCTGGTTACAGCGAATACGATTTGAGCGTGGCCGAAACGAATCCGGTACGGTGTCCCGACGTGCAAAAAGCTGCCGAAATGGAGCGGTTGATTGCCGAGGTAAAAAGCCAGGGAGATACGGTAGGTGGCATTATAACCTGTGTGGCTAAAGGAGTGCCCGTAGGGTTGGGAGAACCGGTTTTCGGTAAATTGCATGTTGCGCTCGGAGCGGCTATGTTGAGCATCAATGCCGTAAAAGGCTTTGAATATGGCGATGGATTTGCCGGTGCCTTTTACCGGGGCTCGGAACGCAACGACAGCTTTTACAGTCGGAACGGCGATATCCGTACCCGCACCAATCATTCCGGCGGAATCCAGGGAGGTATCAGCAACGGCGAAGATATTTATTTCCGGGTGGCGTTCAAACCGGTGGCTACCCTGCTGAAGGAGCAGGACACCGTAACGGTCGCCGGCGAAAATACCGTGCTGAAAGCCCGCGGGCGTCACGACCCTTGCGTACTTCCGCGTGCCGTACCTATCGTAGAAGCCATGGCGGCGATGGTGCTGCTGGATTACTGGTTACTGCAAAAAACGCACCGGTAAGGCCGCTATTTACTCGTGATGATAAGGCTCGTTATTCAGAATCGTCATCGCGCGGTAAAGTTGTTCTGCAAAAATTACGCGTATCATCTGGTGAGAAAAGGTCATTTTACTGAGTGAAATTTTTTCGGAGGCGGTCGAATATATTTTCTCGCTGAATCCGTACGGGCCGCCGATAATGAAGACGAGCCGTTTGGCAACCGTGTGTATTTTCTTTTCGATATATGCCGCGAATTGCATCGAAGTAAATTCTTTTCCCTTATCGTCGAGCAGCACCGGGTAATCGCCCGGCTGAAGCTGTTTTAAGATAAGCTCGCCTTCTTTTTCCTTTTGCTGTGCCTCGCTCAGGTTTTTAACGTTCCGGATATCCGGAATCCAGACAGCTTCGAACGGCAGGTAATGCGCCAGCCGGCCGGTATATTCCCTGAATGCTTCCGTAAAATAAGAAGCGTCGGTTTTGCCTATCGCTATCAATACGATTTTCATCCGCAGTCAATTAACTTGTTTAGGGAAGCGAAATTAGAAGAAAAATCCATACCTTTGCCCCGGAAGGATATAAAAAAGCAACCGTATGAAACGAATTTTACTGGCATTGGTTATGTGTGTGGCCTGGGTGGCGTTGTATGCTGCCGACCTTCGTCCGGTTACCGATGCTTTGGCAAAAGGACAGGCCGGAGCTATGCAGGCCTATATGGATACGGAAATCGATATGCACGTAGCCGGTACCGATAAGAAATGTACGGCCGGCGACGCGGTGAAACTACTGTCCGATTTTTTCGGCAGCAATAAACCGAAAACATTTACCTTGCTTCACAATGCGGATAAAAAAGACACCGGTTTCAGCGTAGGCACGTTGGAAACAACCGGTGCTACTTTCCGGGTAAACCTTACCTACCCCATCCAGGATAATACAGTACGAATACAATCAATCAGAATAGAATAAGCTATGGATAAACTAATCGACGAACTCATCCGCTTGTCGTTTGCCGAAGATATCGGCGACGGCGACCATACCACCCTTTGCTGCATACCCGATACCGCGATGGGGAAATCGCAGCTCATTATCAAGGAAGACGGGGTTATTGCCGGTGTGGAAATGGCCGCCCGGATTTTCCATGATTTCGATCCGGACTTGAAGATGACGGTTTTTATTCCCGACGGCACCGAGGTGAAAAAAGGCGACATCGCCTTTACCGTGGAAGGAAAAGTGCAATCGTTACTGCAAACCGAACGGCTGATGTTGAACGTGATGCAACGGATGAGCGGTATCGCTACCACGACCCGTAAGTACGTAAAAGCCTTGGAAGGCACCGGTACCCGGGTATTGGATACCCGCAAAACGACGCCCGGTATGCGGATGATGGAAAAAGAAGCGGTAAAAATCGGCGGAGGCGTAAACCACCGCATCGGCTTATTCGATATGATTTTGCTGAAAGACAACCATGTGGATTTTGCCGGTGGGATAAAACAAGCGATTACACGGGCACAGGATTACCTGAAAGCCAAAGGAAAGAACCTGAAAATCGAAATCGAAGTACGCAATTTCGACGAATTGCAACAGGTATTCGAAGTGGGTGGTGTCGACCGGATTATGCTGGATAATTTTTCGATTGAAAATACGAAAGAAGCCGTGCGGCGTATCCGCGAAGCCAGGAATTACGAAATCGAGTCGTCGGGAGGCATTACGTTCGATACGTTGCGTGCTTATGCCGAGTGCGGCGTCGACTTTATTTCTGTAGGCGCTTTGACCCATTCGGTAAAAAGCCTGGATATGAGTTTGAAAGCTTGCTGAAAATGATTCGTTAATTCAAAAGGAATATTCGATAAATAGCACACCCGAGCAGCCGGCCCGTCGCGACGAGCCGGCTGCTCGGGTATTACTTGAAATGTTTCTGCGGTAAGGAGGTGTATCGAGAAAGCGGCAGGAATTTTCTGTTTGCATGCCGCTGTTTTCGTTAGCCGACGGCAGCTAACAAATCCGTAAACAAGAAAAGGAGAACCCGGCAGGTAAACCGGTTACCGGAGCAGGCAGAACATTTTCCGGATAACCAAAAAAGGCCGCCGCGAATTTCGCGGCGGCCTTTTTGCTATGTGTATAATCGGTTCTTACAGCGGATGGTACTGAACGAAGGCTTCGATAGCTTCGTACGAAGCCAGCCCTAACTTGTTGTACAAGGCGGCAGTAGCCCGGTTACGGTCTTCGGCACGTTGCCAGAACAAACGTTCGTCGTTGCCTAAGAACGGAGCGCTTTCCATCTGCGACTGATGTTTCAGAATCGAGTTCCGTTTCAGGCGCAATTCTTCCGGACTGATAGGCACGGCCATTTCGATGTGGTCGATTTCCCATTCCGCCCAGGCGCCGCGATACATCCAGATACGGCAGTTCTTCAGCCATTCTTCCCCTTTCAGTTCGTTGATGGCAGCCAATACGGCATCCAGACACACCTTATGCGTTTCGTGCGGGTCGGCCAAGTCGCCGGCAACGAACATCTCGTCCGGCTTGATTTCCTGCAACAACGCTTTTACGATAGCGATGTCCGCTTCGCTCAGGTCGTTCTTCTTCACCTTGCCCGTTTCGTAGAAAGGCAAATCCAGGAAATGAACCCGTTCTTCGGGAACCCCCATGAAACGGTCGGCCGTCCGGGCTTCTTCGCGGCGGATACGTCCTTTCAGGAACAGAATATCCTGCGTATCCATATCGCCTTCCTTCTTCACGTTCAGTAAAAAGTCTTTTATTTCCAGCGCTTTGTTTTTCAATGTGGTATCGTCCGGAATATACTGGTCGCACACATCTTTCAGGAACGAAACGTACCGAACCACTTCCTCGTCGCCTACGGCGATATTACCCGAAGTTTCGTAAGCGATATGTACGTTATGCTTCTGGTCTACCAGGCGCCGCAACGTTCCGCCCATCGAAATCACGTCGTCGTCGGGGTGCGGGCTGAATACCAGCACGGTTTTCGGATACGGTTTGGCACGCTCGGGCCGGTTGCTGTCGTCGGCATTCGGTTTGCCGCCCGGCCAGCCGGTGATAGTATGTTGCAGGTCGTTGAATATCTGGATATTCACGTTGTAGGCCGAGCCATATAAAGCCAGGAGTTCGCCTAAGCCGTGTTCGCTGTAATCCTTGTTCGTAAGTTTCAGAATCGGCTTGCCCGTCATCATACACAGCCAAACGATAGCCCGGCGAATCAGTTTGTTATCCCATTCGCAGTTGGTTACCAGCCACGGATGGCTGATGCGCGTGAGCTCGTAAGCCGCCGACAGGTCGATAACGAAACGGGCGTTGTTGTGCGTTTGCAGGTACGAAGCCGGAATTACGTCCGTTACTTTTCCCTCTACCGCTTTCTGTACCATCGGCGCTTTATCTTCGCCCCAAGCCAGCAAAACGATATTTTTCGCTTTCAGGATGGTGGAAACACCCATCGTAATGGCGCTCATCGGCACGTTTTCCAGCGAAGGGAAAATTTTGGTAGCCTCGTTGCGCGAATCGCTGTCGAGCGTTACCAGGCGCGTGGTCGAGTTGATGCTCGAGCCGGCGCTGTTCAGCCCGATATTCCCGGCATGTCCGATACCCAACAAGATGTAGTCGATTCCGCCCGCTTCCTGAATCCGTTGTTCGTAGTTCCTCGAAAATTCGAAAATCGCCTCTTTCGGCATGGTACCGTCGGGCGAGTACACGTTTTCGGGCAGGATATCCACCTGGTCGATAAATACCTCTTTCAACTGCACCATGTTGCCGGCAGTAGCCGAAGGCAGGGGATAAAATTCGTATACGTTGAATATGATAACATTGTGGAAGCTCAGCTTTTCTTCCTTGTGCATGCGAACCAGCTCTTTGTAAACGCTGATGGGCGAATGACCGCCCGAAACGGCCAGTACGAAATTCTTTCCTTCGTTTTGTTTCTTCCGAATCTGGGCGGCGATTTCACTGGCAACGGCAGCCGAGCCTTCGTCGAGCGATTCGTAAATGTAAGTCGGAATGTTTTCCATACGGGTCAATACAGACTGTTCGTAGGCATTCTCAGGACGATAATACCGCACGGGAATGCGGGTGAGGGTAATTTGAGAACTCAGGTTTGTTTTCATATCATTTTGATTTAGTACACAGTAAATGCTTGTTATTTGTGTTTTCACCTATCCGGAACAAAGCGAACCGCCGAACAGGAACAAACCTGCCCGATTACGCCGGAACGCCGGCTGCCTGCGGTTCTTTCTCGCAAAGATACTTTTTTATTTTATGCTTGCCATTTACAAAGAACAAAAAAGTAACCTTCGCCCCTTAAAATAACTACATTCAGGTAGTAAGCGTTTCCAGCTCGAGCGTTTGCCCGGTCCATTTATCCATTGCCTCGGCCAGCGTTTTCTTCGCAGCCGAATAAGCTTCGTACAAACCGGTATCCGAAGCCCCTTCGGGAGTAGATAACCTGCTTTCCAGTTCGGCCAGCTGTTTTTCGGTACATTCGATTAAACGCTCCGTTTCCGCGATAGCCCTTTCCGCTTTCTTTATCGCCCTGCTTTGCTCTTTCCGGGCTTCGTACGAAAGTTTGTTCTGCGACGACGCCTCTCCGCTCTCCGCATCCGCCTGCTCCGGAACGGCCGTTTTCTTTTCCAGCTCGCGCAAACTATCCATTTTTTTCTTTTCGAGAAAACTGTAAATGCCCCCCAGGTGCTCCTTTACCTGCCGGTTCCCGAATTCGTATACCTTATCTACCAGGCCGTCGAGGAATTCCCGGTCGTGCGAAACCACGATTACCGTACCTTCGAACTCCCGGATAGCCTCTTTCAGCACATCTTTCGAGCGCATGTCGAGGTGGTTGGTCGGCTCGTCGAGGATAAGCAGGTTTACCGGCTCCAGCAACAACCGTATCATCGCCAGCCGGGTACGTTCCCCTCCGGAAAGCACCTTCACTTTTTTGTCGGAAGCCTCGCCGCCGAACATAAACGCTCCGAGTATGTCGCGTATCTTGGTGCGGATGTCGCCCTGCGCCACATAATCTATAGTTTCGAACACGGTGAGGTTATCGTCGAGCATCTGCGCCTGGTTCTGTGCGAAATAGCCAATCTTTACATTATGTCCGAGTTGCAGTTTCCCCTCGAAGTCGATTTCGCCCATGATACATTTTACCAGCGTCGATTTCCCTTCGCCGTTCTTCCCTACGAAAGCTACCTTATCACCCCGCTCGATGGTGAGGGTAACCCGGTCGAATATCAGGTGATTTCCGTACCGTTTGGCCACGTTCTCCATAATAACCGGGTAAGAGCCGGAGCGGGGAGCCGGCGGAAACTTAAGGTTCAGCATCGCCGTATCGATTTCGTCCACCTCGATACGTTCCACCTTTTCCAGTTGTTTCACACGCGATTGCACCTGGTTCGACTTGGTAGCCTTGTACCGGAAACGCTCGATAAAAGCCTCCGTTTCCTGTAACTTCTTCTGTTGGTTCTCGAAGGCGCGCAGTTGCTGCTCGCGCCGTTCGCGGCGCAACGTTACGTAGTGCGAGTAATTTACTTTGTAATCGTATATCTTTCCCAGCGAGATTTCGATGGTACGCATCGTCGTGGCGTCTAAGAACGCCCGGTCGTGCGAAACCAACACCACGGCATTCGCCCGGGTCGTGATAAAGTTTTCGAGCCATTGAATCGACTCGATGTCGAGGTGGTTGGTCGGCTCGTCGAGTAACAATACGTCCGGACGGCGCAGCAGGAGCTTCGCCAGCTCGATACGCATGCGCCAGCCGCCGCTGAATTCGGACGTCGGCCGGTCGAAATCCTCGCGCATAAACCCCAGTCCCAGCAACGTACGCTCCAGCTCCGCCTGGTAATTATTACCTCCCAGCAAAGCCAGATGCTCGGAAAGGTGCGTTACCTTTTCGATTAGCTTGTGGTACGCTTCCGATTCGTAATCGGTGCGCTCGGCCAGTTCCGTATTGAGCCGTTCGATTTCTTTTTCCTGCTCGTGCAAATGCCCGAAAGCCGTTTCGGCTTCCTCCCGTACCGTACGGGTATCCGCCAGCACCATTTGCTGCGGCAGGTAGCCGATAGTGATTTCCTTCGGGATGCTCATAGCCCCCGCTGTAGGCGTTTGTTGCCCGGCCAGTATTTTCAGCAGGGTGGATTTGCCGGCCCCGTTTTTCCCGGCCAGCGCTATCCGGTCTTTCTTATTGATTACGAACGATATTTCATCGAAGAGGGTAAATCCCCCGAATTCAACAGTTAATCCGTCAACCGATATCATGGATTTTAAGTGTTTTTGAGCATGCAAAGGTAGGAAATAAAAATCAGACTGTGTGCGGAACGTAGAAAGAATATGTAAACCAGGAATTTAAGCAACGATTGAACGGAAAAGCCAAGTCGGGTAAAAACGGTAAAAAGCCGGGTTGACATCACGTTATTGCCGCATTACCCCGTTTCGGCCGGACAGGGAATTTAAGAGGATTTTTTCAATGGATACCGACCGGGCTTTTCGATAAAATGGCGATATTTGCAGAACCGGACTGTAGAAGAGTAAAAGCGTCCGGAACCTGTAACTCGATAATTTAACAAAATGCGAAAACTTTCTACTTGTGTGATGAAACCGTTTCCGGCCCTTTTTCTCGGATGTATTTTATTCTCGCTGTGGGCGTGCGGAGAAGAGGATTATGCCCCTAAAAAGTATATGGGGTTGAAAGGAAAGGTAACCAGCATCCGGGATACGGTGTACGATTGTACATTGCAAGGTTTCTATCCGGGTTCCGGAGAGTTGGTGGCGGTACAAACCGTGGATTTCGATACGGAAGGTCGTGTTATAAAAACAACCGACTGTAATGCCGACTCCAGCATGGTGGTGACCACGGAATCGGTTTATAAAGACGACGCCCTTTTCTCGACCCGGGTGCGAAGGTGCATCGGAGAAGATATTTTTACCTATACATCGGAACGTATCTCCATGGAAAACGGGATACTGAGATATAAAGAGGATAACGGTACCCAGCAATGGATAAACGAAGTGAAAACCACCGGGAAATACCTCCTGGAATATTCGGAAGGCGAGTACGGATATACAAAAGACGAAAGTTGGGCCGATAACGATAACAATATCATAAAAACGAAGTACCTGCTGGTAAGTAACGAGGAAAGATTCGCCGATGGTACCGACACGTTGGAAACGGTAAAAAAAATGAAGTATGACAAAGAGGGGAATGTAACGGAATCCGTCGATACCGGGAAGGATAAAACGGCTGTAACGGTTTATACGTACCACCGGTACGATAAACAGGGAAACTGGACTGAGCAAAGAGCGGAAACCGACGGCTACTTCAAACGGCAGGTAAAGCGTACGATAACGTACGCGGAAGACTCCCCCGGCTTGTAAGCGCTACCCGGACTTTGGTAAATTCCGCAAAAATTTCTACCTTCGCTGGCAATACTTAATATTTTAACTTATGAAAAGGAAAAGTTTAACCCTCGTGGCGGTTACCGCGCTTTGCGGCAGCCTGTTGTTCTCGTCGTGTATCGGTTCGTTCAAACTAACCAACAAGTTGTTAACCTGGAACCAATCGGTAGGCAGTAAGTTCGTAAACGAATTGGTATTTATTGCCTTCTGGATTATCCCGGTGTACGAAATCTCTTCGCTGGCCGATGTATTGGTAATCAATTCCATCGAGTTCTGGACAGGCGATAACCCGGTGGCCGATGCCGGCAAAGTAAAAACCGTCGATACCGAAAACGGCGTTTATACGGTGGAAACCAAAGCCAACGGCTACCACATTGAAAAAGAAGGCGGCGAAAATCCCGTCGACCTGGTGTTCGATAAACCGACAACAGTTGGAGCGTGGAAGCGAACGGACAGGAAACCAAGCTGCTGAAATTCACCGACGGCGACAAAGTGGTGATGTACCTTCCCGACGGAAAAGAAATGAACATCCAGTTGAACGAAGCAGGCGTAATGGCTTTCCGCCAGGTAGCGGAAGGATACGCATATTACGCAGCCCGTTGATTTTTTTGAGATAAGAAACGAGTGGCGGCTATCCGGAACCGGTATCGAAGGTAGTTGCCGCTGGTTTCTTCCCTTTTTTACGCCGTACGATTGTATCCCTTCCCGCTTATTTTATCCATATATCCATATAAAACTAAAGAATCATGAAACACTCCTTTTCTGAGAAACTGCTTTCCTCCCGAAACTGGTGTTCTCTTTTCTGCGCTTTATTCCCGCTCGTGGCGGCAGCCCAGAAGTCCGAGCCTTACTGGCAAGATATCCAGGTGGTAGCGGTGAACAAGGAATATCCGCACACTACGTTTATGTCGTATGACGATCGTCCGGACGCCCTGTCGCTCCGGTTTGAAAACAGCCCCTATTACGCGCTGCTGAACGGCACCTGGAAATTTTACTTCGCCGACTCGTACAAAGACGTGCCGGCCGATATTACCGACCCGGCTACCAGTACCGCCTCGTGGAGCGACATCCAGGTTCCCGGCAATTGGGAAGTGCAGGGGCATGGCGTAGCCATTTATACCAATCACGGATACGAGTTCAAGCCCCGTAATCCGCAACCGCCGTTGTTGCCCGAAGCCAATCCCGTAGGCGTTTACCGGCGCGACATCGAGATTCCCGCCGGCTGGGACGGGCGCGACATTTACCTGCATATCGCCGGCGCCAAGTCAGGCTTGTACGTTTACCTGAACGGGAAAGAGGTAGGATACAGCGAAGATTCGAAAAATCCGGCCGAGTTCCTTATCAATCCCTATTTGCAACCGGGTAAAAACGTGCTTACCCTGAAGATTTTCCGCTGGAGTACCGGTTCGTATCTCGAATGCCAGGACTTTTGGCGTATGAGCGGAATCGAGCGCGACGTATACCTGTATGCGCAACCGAAAACTGCTGTGAAAGATTTCCGGGTGGTTTCCACGCTGGACAACAACTACACCGACGGGATTTTCCGCCTGGGCGTGGATGTGAAAAATACGAATGCCGGGCTGAAAAACGTGAACGTAGGTTACGAGTTGCTGGATGCCTCCGGCAAAGCGGTAGCCTCGGAGAATCGGAATATCACTGTAGAAGGAAACACCTTTAAAACAACCGACTTTTCCGCCCGGTTGGCCGATGTAGCCAAGTGGACGTCGGAAACGCCCAACCTGTACAAACTGTTGATTACCGTTAAAGAAGGCGACCGGGTAAACGAAATCGTACCCTTCCGTGTAGGGTTCCGTAAAATCGAAATCAAGCAAATAGCCGGGAAAGACGCCAACGGGCGCCCTTATACCGTGCTGATGGTAAACGGGCAGCCCATTAAGTTGAAAGGCGTAAATATCCATGAACATAACCCCGAAACCGGTCATTACGTAACCGAAGAACTGATGCGCCGCGATTTCGAGCTGATGAAACGCCATAACCTCAATGCCGTCCGGCTGTGCCATTATCCGCAAGACCGGAAATTCTACGAATTGTGCGACGAGTACGGCCTGTATGTGTACGACGAAGCCAACATCGAATCGCACGGAATGTATTACAACCTGCGCAAAGGCGGTACGTTAGGCAATAACCCCGAATGGCTTAAACCGCACCTCGACCGTACGACGAACATGTACGAACGCAATAAAAACCATCCCTCGGTAACCATTTGGTCGTTGGGGAACGAAGCCGGCAACGGATATAATTTTTACCAGACCTATTTGTGGGTGAAAGCCAAAGACAAGGAGCTGATGAACCGCCCCGTCAATTACGAGCGGGCGCAGTGGGAGTGGAACTCCGACATGTACGTGCCCCAATATCCGAGTGCGGAGTGGCTCGAGGAAATCGGCCGCGAGGGAAGCGACCGTCCGGTGGCGCCGTCGGAATATGCGCATGCCATGGGTAACTCTACCGGTAACTTATGGGAGCAGTGGCAGGCTATTTACAAATACCCGAACCTCCAGGGCGGATTTATCTGGGACTGGGTAGACCAGGGTATCGCCGAGAAAGACGAAAACGGCCGCCTGTATTATACGTACGGGGGCGACTACGGAGTAAATGCGCCCAGCGACGGCAATTTCCTGTGCAACGGGTTGGTAAATCCCGACCGGAATCCGCATCCGGCGATGGCCGAGGTGAAATATGTACACCAGAATGTAGGGTTCGAACCGGTAGACGCTGCCGCCGGGAAAGTAAAAATTACGAACCGGTTCTATTTTACCGATTTGTCGAAATACACGGTGAAGTACCGGGTACTGGCCAACCATAAAGTGGTGAAAGAAGGAAAACTGGCGTTAACCCTGGCTCCGCAGGCATCCGAAGTGGTGACGATTCCGGTAAGCTCGTTGAAAGCGCAGCCCGGCGTGGAATATTTTATCAATTTCGAAGTGCTTACCCGCGAGCCCGAGCCGTTGATTCCGGCCGGTTACGTAATTGCCTACGACCAGGTAAAAGTGCCCGTCGAAGCAGAAAAGAAACCCTATGCGGCCAACGGCCCCCGGCTGGCTGTAAATACCGACGGCGAACAGGTTACGATTTCTTCGCCGGCCGTGCGGTTTGTTTTCGATAAAAAAAGCGGATTGGTTACCTCGTACCGGGTACGCGGCGTGGAATATTTTAAAGACGGCTTCGGCATCCAGCCCAACTTCTGGCGCGCACCGAACGATAACGATTACGGAAGCGGCATTCCCAAGCGTTTACAGGTATGGAAACAATCGAGCAAAGATTTCAATGTAGTGGATTGCCAGGCCGGAATGGAAGGCGCGAATGCCGTGCTTACGGTGAACTACCTGCTTGCCGCCGGCAATTTGTATGTAATACGCTACACGGTTTATCCTTCCGGCGTGGTGAATGCAGCCGTGCGGTTTACTTCCACCGATATGCAGGAAGCGCAGGCCGAAGTATCCGAAGCCACCCGTACGGCCACGTTTACGCCGGGACGCGAAGCGGCCCGGAAAGCGGCCGCCTCCCTGGATGTTCCGCGCATCGGCGTACGGTTCCGGTTGCCCGCTACGATGAACCGGGTGGAATACTTCGGACGCGGCCCGGAAGAAAACTACATCGACCGCAAGTACGGTACGTTGGTGGGCTTGTATAAATCTACTGCCGAGGAAATGTATTATCCGTACGTACGCCCCCAGGAGAACGGACACCGGTGCGAAACGCGCTGGGTAGCGCTTTCGCCGGGCAACGGCGGCGGCCTGGCTGTGATAGCCGACAGTTTAATCGGGTTCAATGCCTTGCGTAATTCGGTAGAAGATTTCGATTCGGAAGAGGCGCTTCCGCACGATTACCAGTGGAGCAATTTCACCCCCGAGCAGGTGGCGAACCACAACGAAGCCGAAGCGAAGAACGTGTTGCGGCGCATGCACCACATCAACGACATCGTTCCGCGCGATTTCGTGGAGGTATGCGTGGATATGAAGCAACAGGGCGTTGCCGGGTACGACAGTTGGGGCGCGCCGGTGCAACCCGGGTTTACCATTCCCGCCAACCGCGAATATAATTGGGGCTTTACCTTGGTGCCGGTGAGCCATGCTTCGAAAGCGGCTGCAGCGGCTGCGATGAAATACTGATACGCTCCGGCGAACCGGATATAAAAAAAGCAACGCCCTGTTTTTTACAGGGCGTTGCTTTTTTTATATCCGGGTCCGTTTTTTCTGCTTACGGGTTGGTAATGGCTACCACCTGGCTGTTCGACGGGTCGGCTACGTACAGGATATCGTCCATGAAGGCGATGTCGGTTGCATTTTTAATAGGCGTATCCAATACCATATAGTCGATGGCTTTGGTATCCATATTGATTTTGGCGATACCCGAAGGCGACCAGTTGGTTACGTACATCGTGTTGTTGTCGGGCGACATGGTGATGCTGTAATATTGTCCGGCGTCGGTAATGAATTTCTGGGGTACCGGCTGGTCGAAATCCGAAATGTAATAAATCACGTTATCGGCCGTTGCGTCGCCCTTGGCAGGAGCCGAAGTAATATACATCACGTCGTTTTGTATAATCGCGTCGTTGGCGCCCGGTACCTGGGCGAACAATTTCGGACGGGCGTTGTTCATCTTATCCATATCGGTGATATCGATGGCGTAGATATTACCCGTATTGGCTACGGTGGCATACAACGTGTTGCCGTCGGCTACCAGGTTGGTAATGTTCATGTCGCCTTGCGGGAAGCGGATTACCTGCGGTTTGTCTCTCGGTTTATCCATATCGTACACCACCACTTTATTCACGTCGCCTACGAACAGGTAATCGTTATTGCTGTACATCCCTTTCGGAGCCGATAAATTTCCGTCGGCCGGAATCAGGATAACGGTACTGTCGTTCTGGTAAGATACGATATAACCTTGTCCGTTCGTGTTCATCGGGTCCATTTTGGAGCCGCCGTAGTTCGAGATAAGCAGTTTGCCGTTGGTAGGATAAATGCTTTCGCAGAAACTGAGTTGGTCGGAAATCACTTTTTCCGTGCGCCGGTTGTCGCGTACATCTTGCCTGGTTTCCACTTTCAGTGAATTGTCGTCGGCCCGTTGCGTTTTTTGCTTACAGGCGTTCATCAGTGCAATGGTTCCTAATATGGCAGCCGCCATTAAAATTTTACCTTTCATAACTTTTTTCATTTTTGTTAATCCGTTTTGATTGTCTTTTTTCCGGGAGCCGTGCATGAGCCCCCTGCATCCGGCAGAATTTTTGCAACCTCTGTCGAATATCATATAAAATAACCGAGCCGGAACGGTTTTAGTTCATTTTTCTTCTTATAAATGAGCCGGATAAAGAGGCTTGTCCGGTAAAAAGGCGCATTCCCGGCAAGTAGCTGTTTTTTCGGTACCCCCCGGGTAGCGAACCGTAGGGA
>JAJBTJ010000233.1 GCA_020860905.1 Parabacteroides sp.
GCTCAAACAGCGTGGCCTTCCGGGCGTTCGCTCCGTACCATTTTCTTAACGTTCGTTCGCTGAGGCCCGAGGGGCCATACGATGTGGCCGGTGCTTTTCAAGGCTTGGTAGGCGGAGGTTGTGAAACGAATAGGGGCTCTTTCTTTTACGCTCTTTTAATCTCGTTATTTTCCTTGTTTTGCTCTTCGCTGCATGTTCGATTCGTTTGCCGCGGACGGCGGCAATAAAAATGGCAACGCCGGCAAGTTTGCCGCGGACGGAGGCAGAATAAACGTCGACGGAGGCAAACAAAAATAACAGCATGTAACACATAAAATCCCTTCGGTTTTCCGGATTAACTTGTACCTTCGAGAAACAGGGTGAGTGATAAAAAAGCAACCGACTCGTAGGGAGCCGGCTGCCTTTGGATGTTTATTTACTGAATATAATTTTAAAGATACGCTAAAGGCAATTAACTCGCCCTGAACCCGTTGTCTTTATCGCGCTAGTTACTGAAAATCCCCCGGAAAGACGCCGGGAAACCGGATTTATCCCACACGGCCTCCCGCAGATACGTCGGCCCGGTACCAGCGCATCCCGGACGCGCTTCCTTGCACCGCCGGGCTGTTGCGCACTTCCGGTTCACCAGGTTAACACCGCTTCTCGTCGGCACCTTCCATAAAATTCACAAAAGCATTATTTACTAAGCGGTTTCCTCCCGGCGTAGGATAGTCGCCCGAAAAATACCAATCGCCCGGATAACCGGGAATCGCTTCGCGGAGCCCTTCGAGCGACTGGTACACAATCTGTACCTCCGCGCCGGTGCCTTCCGGAGTAAGCATCTGCGTAATCTTAGCCGATAGTTCTTCGGGAGTAAACAGCTCGTACAGTTCGCGCACGTAATTCACCACCACCTCCTTGGGCATTCCTTGCTGCGCCTTCGATTTGCGGTAAATATCGGCCAGCACGTCATCGTACCCGCGCTCTTTCGCCAACGCTACCGCCGCCCGGAAAGCGATAAACTCGCCCATACGCGACATATCGATGCCGTAGCAATCGGGATACCGAACCTGGGGCGACGACGAAACGATGACGATTTTCTTCGGCCGGAGACGGTCGAGAATCTTGATAATGCTCTGTTTCAAGGTGGTACCCCGCACGATACTGTCGTCGATTACCACCAGGTTATCCACTCCCGGGCGCACCGAGCCGTATGTAATATCGTATACATGCGTAGCCAGGTCGTTGCGGGTGTTGCCTTCCGCGATAAAAGTACGCAGCTTGATGTCTTTAACAGCCACCTTTTCCTGGCGGACACGCCTATTCAGTATTTGTTGTAACTCGCTATCCGTAATCGAATCCTTTTTCTCCCTTATCAGCCGGATTTTCTGTTGCGCCAGATACTCGGTCATTCCTTCCATCATTCCGTAAAAAGCCACCTCGGCCGTGTTAGGGATAAACGAGAAAACCGTATTTTCCAGGTCGTAGCCGATGGCCTTCAAAATCGGTTCGGTAAGCAACCGGCCCAATTGCTTCCGTTCGCGGTAAATATCCGCATCGCTTCCACGCGAAAAATAAATACGCTCGAACGAACAGGCAGCGTAATTCAAAGGCGGCTGTATCTGCCGCACATTCAGCCCACCCGCCGGGGTAACCCAAATGCCCTGTCCCGGCTCCAGCTCGCGCACTTGCTGCACCGGCACGTTGAAGGCCGTTTGAATCACCGGACGCTCGGAGGCTACCACTACCACCTCGTCGTCAACGTAATAAAAGGCCGGCCGTATTCCGTGCGGGTCGCGGAAGGCGAAGCTGTCGCCGCTGCCCGTCATGCCGCAAATCACGTAGCCGCCGTCCCAAAGCGACGACGATTGGCGGAGGATATGCCCGATGTCGAGGCTTTCCTCTATTTTACGAGCCAGTTCCAGGCCGCGCAACCCTTCTTTTTTATACCGGTCGAACAAGCGCTGGTTTTCCTTATCCAGCTCGCAGCCGATTTGTTCTAACATGATAAAGGTGTCGGAGTAGCGGCGGGGATGCTGTCCGTGGCCGACGATGTAATCGAATACCTCGTCCACGTTGGTGAGGTTGAAATTGCCGCACAGCGTAAGGTTGCGCGCCTTCCAGTTGCTTCGCCGCAGGAACGGGTGTACGTACGAAATGCCCGAGCGGCCGGTAGTGCTGTAGCGCAAATGCCCCATATACAGCTCGCCTATAAAAGGAAGATGCTTCGCGGCCCACGCGGCGTCGGCTCCGGAAGGTTGCGGATAATCCGCTATCGTGCGGTGTACCGCCTCGAAAATCTCCTGGATAGCGCCCGAGCCCATCGCCCGTTCGCGGAAGATATACTCTTCGCCCGGGTCGGCATGCAGCTTGACGCACGCCAACCCGGCGCCTTCTTGGCCGCGGTTGTGCTGCTTTTCCATCAGCAAGTACAATTTGTTAAGGCCGTACTGGTACGTGCCGTACTTTTCCTGGTAATACCCGAGCGGTTTACGCAGCCGCACCATGGCGATGCCGCACTCGTGTTTAATTGGCTCTGACATAGTTATCGGTATATAGCTTTAAAACAAAGCAAACGACAAAAAAAATATTTTATTACTGAAAAACAATGCAAACCGAGGGCATAATCAAAGCAGAGCTTTGCTTCTGCCGAAGTGCATCCTGTTTTCTCTTTTTAAAAGAAAAAACAGGATGGTAGCTCTTCTCCGGGGAGCTGGGAACGACCGTTACCACGGTG
>JAJBTJ010000106.1 GCA_020860905.1 Parabacteroides sp.
TTTTTATACATTGGTGTTCTTATACAGAAAAACACTATGACACGCCGGTCGGTACCTGTAAGAATATACCGTTTTTACCTGGAAGGATTCAAAAACATGAAGCTAGGTAAAACGCTTTGGCTGATTATTTTGGTCAAGCTGTTCATCATGTTCTTCGTGTTGCGGCTTTTTTTCTTCCCGCGCGTGTTGGGCCGGTACGATACGGAAGAGCAGAAACAAGAGCATGTTTCGCAGGAACTCATTCAACGGGCAATCCCCTAAATTCTGAAATATATGATTGAAAATGTTGACATTTCATTAGTCGAATGGTCGAGGGCGCAATTCGCACTCACGGCTATTTACCATTGGCTGTTCGTTCCGCTTACCCTGGGTTTGGGACTCATCATGTCGGTAATGGAAACGATTTACCTGCGCACCGGAAAAGAGTTCTGGAAAAAAACGACCAAGTTCTGGATGAAACTGTTCGGCGTGAACTTCGCCATCGGAGTGGCCACGGGTATTATCCTGGAATTCGAGTTCGGCACCAACTGGTCGAACTACAGTTGGTTCGTGGGCGACATCTTCGGGGCGCCGCTCGCTATCGAGGCCATCGTAGCGTTTTTCCTCGAAGCTACGTTTATCGCCGTCATGTTTTTCGGATGGGAGAAAGTGAGCCGGGGTGCCCATCTTACCGCCACTTGGCTCACCACCGCAGGCGCTACGCTGTCGGCCTGGTGGATATTGGTGGCCAATGCCTGGATGCAATACCCGGTGGGTATGTATTTCAACCCGGATACGGTACGTAACGAGATGGATAATTTCTGGCAAGTGGCTTTCTCGCCGGTGGCTATCGACAAATTCACCCACACCGTTCTTTCGGCCTGGGTGTTGAGCGCCGTATTCGTTCTGGGCGTCAGTTGCTGGTTCCTGTTGAAGAAAAGAAATACGGAGTTCGCCCTTTC
The DNA here is from genome assembly GCA_020860905.1 of Parabacteroides sp. Classification (GTDB taxonomy): domain Bacteria; phylum Bacteroidota; class Bacteroidia; order Bacteroidales; family Tannerellaceae; genus Parabacteroides_B. Next base: position 942 of record JAJBTJ010000106.1, read on the forward strand.
CAGTATCAAGGTAAGCGCCATTATCGGATTGGCGTCGTCGGTGCTGCTGATATTCTCGGGCCATAGCTCGGCTTACCAGGTGGCGCATGTGCAACCGATGAAGCTGGCAGCCATGGAAGGGCTGTACAACGGCGGAAACGGCGTAGGGCTGGTAGGAATCGGCGTGCTGAAGCCGGAACATCACTACAACGACACCGCGAATCCGTTTATCTTCGAAATAAAAATCCCGAAGTTGCTTTCTTATTTAGCCATGAGCGATGCGGATGCATACGTGCCGGGAATCAAGAATATTCTCGAAGGCGGCTATACTACGCCGAAGGGAGAAACGGCTCTCTCCGCGGAAGAGAAAATGGAAAAAGGGAAAACCGCTATCCGGGCGTTAGCCGATTTCCGCCGGGCGAAAAAAGACGGCGACCCGCAGAAAATGGATGAGTCGCAGGCTACGCTTACCGAGAACTTTCCTTACTTCGGCTACGGGTACGTATCGCACCCCGACGAGCTGATTCCGCATGTGGGGATGACTTTTTACTCGTTCCATGTGATGGTGCTGCTGAGCGCTTACTTCATCCTGCTGTTCGTTATCGCCCTGTTCCTGAAAAAGCAACGGAAACTGCTGCACGCGCGTTGGTTCCAATGGGCGAGCCTGTGGTCTATCTTACTGGCGTATATCGCCAGCCAGGCCGGATGGATTGTTGCCGAAGTGGGACGGCAGCCCTGGGCTATCCAGGATATTATGCCTACCTGGTCTGCCATTTCCAAGCTCCAGACCTCGTCGGTTCAAACGACGTTTTTCCTCTTCCTGGCCTTATTTACGATTTTACTGATTGCCGAAATCGGCATCATGGTGAAGGCGGTTAAGAAAGGCCCCGACACAGCGGAAGTTTAATCTTAAAAATTGAATGATTATGGACAGTACATACCTTTTTTTACAACATTACTGGTGGTTCCTGATTTCGCTGTTAGCCGCGTTGCTGGTTTTCCTGCTTTTCGTTCAGGGGGGGCAATCGCTACTATTCTGTTTAGGGAAATCCGACCTGCAAAAACGCATGTTGCTCAACTCTACCGGACGCAAATGGGAGTTTACTTTCACTACGCTGGTTACGTTCGGAGGGGCTTTCTTCGCTTCGTTCCCGCTCTTTTACTCTACCAGCTTCGGCGGAGCGTACTGGCTTTGGATGCTGATTTTGTTTTGCTTTATCATCCAGGCCGTTTCGTACGAGTTCCAGGCCCGGAAAGGGAATTTGTTAGGCAGAAAAACCTACCAGGTGTTTTTGCTTATCAACGGCATCATCGGGCCTATCCTGCTCGGGGTAGCCATAGCTACCTTCTTTAACGGGGCCGACTTTATCGTGAACAAGAACCAGATTACCGACGTAAGCATGCCGGTGATTTCTATATGGAACAATCCGTTGCACGGGCTCGAGGCGTTGGGCAATGTCTGGAACCTGGCGTTGGGATTGGCGGTGTTTTTCTTAGCCCGGGTGTTGGCGTTGCTTTATTTCATCAACAACATCGACGACGAGGTATTGGATAAAAAATTCCACAAGGTGCTTATTCCTAACACCTTGCTTTTCCTGGTATTCTTCCTCGCCTTCGTTATCCGGCTGATGTTCATCGAAGGGTTCGCCCTGAATCCGGAAAACGGGGAGATTTACATGCAACCGTACAAATATTTCCATAACCTGGTGGAAATGCCGGTAGTGCTGGCGGTATTCCTGCTCGGCGTAGTGCTCGTATTGTTCGGTATCGGGAAAACGATTCTTTCCTACCGGTTCGGAAAGGGCATCTGGTTTGCCGGAACCGGAACCGTACTTACGGTACTGGCGTTGCTGCTGTTGGCGGGTTACAACAATACGGCTTACTATCCGTCGGTTGCCGACCTGCAAAGCTCGCTTACCATTTATAACAGCTCGTCGAGCCCGTTCACGCTGAAAGTAATGAGTTATGTTTCGCTGCTGGTGCCGGTGGTACTGGCTTATATTTTCTACGCCTGGCGAAGTATCGACAAAAAGAAAATAGACGAAACCGATTTGGAAGAAAACAGCCACGCTTACTAACAAAGCAAAAGAAACGGCGAAGCTCCCGCTTGGCCGTTTCTACATTTAACCGTTTTAAACAAAAAGAAAAAGTTAGTTAAGGCCTTTCATATAGTTGTACTTTATGTGTATGCTTTTCATAAGCAAACAAATATATCGAAACTATTTATATCTGCGTTGTCTTTTCAGTATTTTTCACAGTTATTTTTTCCTTTCCGTTGTTTATCGCCGGTTAAGAGCGAGTAACTTCTTCTTTTTTACCCGGCGCCCGTTTTTTTATCTACCTTTGTATTCCGTATCAACTGCCTGTTTTATATGGAAGGTTTCGAATTAAATATACTGGGATGCGGTTCGGCATTGCCTACTACCCGCCACCAGGCGACATCGCAGGTTATCAACCTGCGTAACAAATCGTATATGGTGGATTGCGGGGAAAACACGCAAACCCAGATGCGCCGCATGCGAATCAACTTCAACCGGCTGAATCATATCTTCATCTCGCACCTCCACGGCGATCACTGTTTCGGATTGCCCGGTCTGCTATCTACCTTGGGCATGCTGGGGCGTACGGGCGAGCTGATTATCCACGGGCCGAAAGAACTGAAAGATTTCCTGAATCCGGTGCTGGCCGTTTTCGGCAAAGGGCTCCCCTATCCGGTCCGGATCGAGGAAATCGATACCACGACAAGCGAGCTTATCTGGGAAGACGCCGGGTTGAAGGTGTATACCATTCCCCTCATGCACCGGCTGCCCACCACAGGATTTTTATTCGAAGAAAAACAAAAGGAGCCGCACATCATCCGGGAAATGACCGATTTCTACCGGATTCCGCTCAGGGAATTGCCCCGTATCAAGCGCGGCGAAGATTTCGTTACGCCGGAGGGGGAAGTAATTCCGCATACGCGCCTTACCCGGCCGGCCGAGCCGGCCAAACACTACGCTTATTGCTCGGACACGGCTTTTTACGAAAAGGTCATTCCGATTATCGAAGGGGTGGATTTATTGTATCACGAAGCTACGTTTGGCGAAACGGACGCTGCACGGGCCCGGGAAACATTCCATTCCACCGCCCGGCAAGCGGCCGAAATCGCCCGGCGGGCAAACGTAAAAAAACTCCTTATCGGGCATTATTCGGCCCGCTACGAAGACGTGCGTTTTTTGCAGGAAGAAGCCGATGCCGTTTTTCCCGGCACGTTACTGGCCAACGAAGGGATGAAACTAACGGTTTAAGCGGCATTTAACAACGGCACCGGCTTCTTATTCCGGGAATAATTCGTTACTTTTGTAACCCCAAACTGATACACAGCGCATGATTGTAATCAACGATATACAAACGATTCCGCCGCAAGGTACGGCCGCTACCATCGGATTTTTCGACGGCGTGCATCTGGGGCACCGTTTTCTTATCGACGAGCTGAAACGAACGGCTGCCGCACGGAACCTGCCTTCGGCCGTCATCACTTTTCCCCAGCATCCGCGTACCGTACTGCATAGCGATTATCAGCCCAAGCTGCTGAACAGTTTCGAGGAAAAAATCGAATTACTGGGCGGCACGGGAATCGATTATTGCATCGTGCTTCCGTTTACACCCGAATTATCGCGATTATCGGCGCAGGCGTTTATCGAAGACGTGGTATCGCGGAGGTACCGGGTGAAAACGCTGCTTACCGGCTACGACCATCGCTTCGGGCATAACAGGACGGACGGTTTCGAGCAATACACGGCCTACGGAAAGGCGTGCGGGGTGGAAGTGCTTCGCGCTCCGGCTTTCGATGCCGGGCGTATCCGGGTGAGCTCTTCCGAAGTCCGGGCGCAGTTGGCGGCAGGGAATATCCGGAAAGCAAACGAGCTGCTTACTTATCCTTACCGCCTGAAGGGAACGATTATCGTGGGAAACCAAATCGGACGCACCTTGGGTTTCCCTACCGCCAATATCCGGATAGACGAGCCGTTCAAAGTAATTCCGGGCATCGGCATTTATGCCGTGCGGGTATCGGTAGACGGGGAAGAATATCCGGGAATGCTGTACATCGGGAACCGGCCTACCTTGAACCGTGACAACAGCATCAGCCTGGAAGTGAATATCCTGAATTTCTCGGGGAATTTATACAACCGGCAAATCGAAGTATCGTTCGAGGAGTATATCCGGGAAAACCGGAAATTCGGCAGCCTGGACGAATTGAAACAACAACTTGCCCGCGACCGGGAGCAGGTGCTCTCGCTTCTGGCGAACCGTTCTTAATTGATTATGGAAACTTATTACGAAGCGATCGATTTATTGAAAGGGATGATTTCCATTCCTTCTTTCAGCCGCGACGAAGCCGCTGTAGCCGGTTTCCTAGAGACGCAGTGGAAAAAAGCAGGCTACCGGCCCTACCGGAAAGGGAACAATTTATGGATAGTTTCGCCTTATTACCAAGAAGGGAAACCCGTATTACTCCTGAATTCGCATATCGACACGGTAAAGCCTGCGGCCGGATGGACCCGCGACCCGTTCGTGCCGTATTCGGGCGACGATGAGAAACTGTACGGCTTAGGGAGTAACGATGCGGGCGCCAGCGTGGTTTCGCTTTACGCGGCATTCCGTACGCTGTCGGAAAGGGAGCAACCTTACAACCTGATTTTTTTGGCGTCGTGCGAAGAAGAGGTATCGGGCAAGAACGGTTTGGAATGCGTATTGCCGGAATTGCCGGCCGTAGCTTTCGCCGTAGTGGGCGAGCCTACCGGCATGCAACCGGCCGTAGCCGAAAAAGGACTGATGGTACTGGACTGCACGGCCATCGGACAATCGGGGCACGCCGCCCGGAACGAAGGTATCAACGCCATTATGCAGGCGCTGCCCGACATCGGGTGGTTCAACTCCTATATTTTCCCCCGATACAGTGACTTTCTCGGACCGGTAAAAATGTCGGTTACGATGATTCAGGCGGGTACGCAGCACAACGTCGTTCCCGACCGGTGCGAATTTACAGTAGACGTACGCACCAACGAATTTTACAAAAACGAAGTGTTGTTCGAAGAAATAAAGAAAAACGTGCGGTGCGAAGTCAAAGCCCGTTCTTTCCGCCTGAACTCGTCGCGTACGGAGTCCGAGCATCCGTTCGTGCAACGTTGCTTGTTGATGGGCATGACACCGTTCGGCTCCCCTACTCTTTCCGACCAGGCTTTAATGCCTTTCCCCTCGGTAAAAATAGGCCCCGGGCAATCCGCCCGCTCTCACTCGGCCGACGAGTATATCCGCCCGTCGGAAATCAGGGAAGCAATCGATACGTACGTGCGGCTGTTAAGCGGACTGCAACTCTAATCCAGCCAGGGCAACGGGTTGAGTTTCGTTTTTTCTTTCCAGAGCTGAAAATGAAGGATGGTGGTATTCCCGTCTTCCGAATCGGAAAAGATGCGCCCGATGGGTTGCCGGGTAGTTACTTTATCGCCTGCTTTTACGTATACCTCGCTCAGGTTGGCATATACGGTGAGGTAATTTCCATGCCGGATAATAACCGAGTTGTTATAGCCCGGCACCACGAACACCCGGGTTACCACGCCGTTGAATACGGTACGGGCCTCCGTACCCGGTTGTACCTGCAAATCGATTCCGTTATTATTCATCCGCACGTATTTCAACTCCTGGTGTTGCTGTTCGCCGAAACGGCTTACAACGGTATACCGGCCGGACACGGGGAAAGGCAACCGCCCGCGATTGCCGGCAAAATCGTCCGACAATTTCCGTTCTTCCTTCGTCATCGCGTAGCCGCCCTTTACGGCTGCCATCCGTTCTTCAGGCAATTCTTCGGGCGTTTTATTCTTTTTCGCGGCAGCTCTGCGCTTAGCTTCCCGAGCAGCCCGTTCCCGTTCGGCCCGGGCAATCTCATCGGCAATCTGTTTCTCTATTTGACGGTTCAAGGCATCCGCCTGGTTTTTCTTTTTCTTCAAAACGGCCTGCAAGTCACGTTGTTTCTTATTTAGTTGCTGCACCTCCTCTTTCCGGGATATTTCTTCCGTCTGCAATTTTTCCGTTTCCGTTTCACGGGTGGCGAGCAACGCTTGCTTTTCGCCGAGCGTTTTCCGTAGCGCTTCCTGCTTCCGGGTTATCTCTTTCCGCTGCTCCGTAATCAGGGCTGCCTGCCGTTTTTGCCAGTCGGCATACTCCCGCAAGTACCGCATGCGCCGCATGGCTTGCGAGAAAGACTCGGCCGAGAGAATGAACAATAATTTGTCTTGCGAAGAGCGGCGCTTATATAATCCGCGGGCCGACTTGGCGTAATTGGCCTGTTTTTCTTTTAACTCTTTGCCTAATTTCTCGATTTCCTGGTTTTGCCGGCGTATCTGGGTGTTCAACGCGCCGATTTCCTGATTCAACAGGTTGATTACGCGGCGACGCGACAGGATTTGCTGCGACAACAGATTCAGCCGGTTCAGCGAATTCTCGGTAGTGCGTTTCGTTTCCGACAACAGCTGATTCGTCATTTCGATTTCTTCCAGCGCTTTTTTCCGCTGACGTTCCAATTCTTTTACTTTGGCTGAGTTCTGGGCAGTAACGGCCCATCCGAAACAAAGAAACACGAGTAACCAGCAATACCTCATTTTACCGCGCGAGTTAACAGTTTGACAACCTCTTCGAAGGTAACCCGGTTATACTTGGCCGGAATAGAAAAATCCGGGTTTACCGGTTTATCCACGTCTATTTTATTGAAATAAAATTCTATCTTTCCTTTTTCGGCTCCGTTATCGGTTACCTGTACGTCCATCCGCATCGGAAAAAGCTGCTGGCCGGTAACGCGGAAATCGGCGTATCGCCATTGCAGGGCATACCGGCCGGATTTATCGGAAACATAGGTATCGGTGAGCTTATTTTCCCGGTCGACGGAAAAGCGGTAAACCAGTTCCATCGCATCGGTGATTTTTAATTCGGCCTGTCCGTTATCGCGGTGCAAGGCGAATTTCCGGTAATCGGCCGGCATAACCGAGCGGTTGCCCGGAACGAAAATGCGGTCGGAAAACAAAGCCTGTAAGTTATAAAAATTAAAATCGACCGGCAGCTTGCCTTTCATGGCCGACAAATCTTCGGCTACATACCGTTTGTTCATCCGGTCGAGCACCCAGATGCTGTCGGGGCTGATACGGATGCGGGCCACTTCAATTCCCAGGAACGGCTGTACCGATAACAGGATTACCTCGTCTTTCACTATTTTCAAATCGACCCGCGACCCCATCGAGTTCTTAGGTGTTTGCCAATTCACTTTCAACTTGGCCGATAAGGTTTCGAACCGGAAAGCCTCTCGCTCGAATTTCTCGAAAAAATCTTCCCGGCTTCCGGAAACCTCGGTGCTTTCACGCACCGCTTTCTTCGACGATTTACACGAAACGGCCCAGCAAAGGGACAGGATACAACCGGCATATACAATCCATTTCAACGGTTTCATTCGGCAGGTACCTCCTCTATATAGGTTTGTTGTTCTATCTTTTTATCCAGCGTGGCCGATTCGCTTTTCAGTTCTTTGGCCTTTATCCATTGCTCCAGCGCTTTTTCCTTTTCGCCGGTTTTATACAATATATCGACGTAATGCTCGATAATCTCCCCGCTTTTCTCGCCGTCTTTCGCCATAGCCGTTTGGATATAAATCTTCGCCAGCGAGTAATTGCCCTGCTTAAAAAATATCCACGCGTATGTATCGAGGTAGGTGGCATTGTCGGGTTCGAGCTTGATGCACTGGGCGCTCATGCGCTCGGCTTTTTTCAAATCGCCTCCGTTCGTAGCCAGGAAATAACTGTAATTATTGAGCACTACCACATTTTTCTCGTTATACTTCAACGCTTCGTCGTAAGCCTCATAGGCTTTGTCGAGCTGTTTCATCTGGTAATAATTATCGCCCGTCTGCCCGTAGAAATCCGACAGCAAATCGCGGTTTTCCGGGTCAATTACCTTTATTCCGCGCCGGTAAGCATCGAGGGCTTCCTCGTATTTATCTTGCTGGTAATAGGCGATGCCTAAGTAAAAATAAAACTCGGGCGAATCGGGGAAAAGCTCGATGCACCGGTTACAGATGCGGATAATTTCCGACAAATCCTCGCTTTTCAACGCCACGTTCAGCAGTTGTTGCCAAGCGTCCTTGTTTTCAGGCTCGGACTCGGTAACCAACTGGAACTGGAACCGGGCTTCGTCTTTCTTATTTTGTAACTGCAATAAGCTGCCGTACATCAGGTTGAGCTTCGTTTCGTTGGGGTGTTGCTCCAGCAGCGTTTCGAACAAAGCGTTCGCGCTTTCCGTTCCGTTCTGGGTTTGTTGCAATTTCATAATGTAGCGGGAAAGAATGCCTACCTTGGTTTCCACATCCAGCTTCGGATTTACCAATGCGCTCCGGATTTGGTTTTCGGCACCTTCCTTATCGCCGGTGTGCTCGTAATAATTCGCCATGGAAACGATGTAGTACGGATCGGACGGGTCGATTTCGTGCGCCCGGTCGTAACAGGATTTCGCTTGTACGGTGTCGTTCTTTTCCAGGTACAAGTCGCCCATCAAAATGCGGTAACGGCTTTCGCGCGGAAACTTGTCGGCCAGCTTCCGGATTTCATCGAATGCTTTATCCGCCTGTTCGAGCGAAGCGTACAACTTATACTTTTGCAGGGTGATTGCTTTGTTCATGCCCATACTTTCTTCCAATGCATCGTAAGCGGCGATGGCTTTCATCACTTCGCCCTGGCGCGTGTATACATCCGCCAGGTAATAGTTGAGCTCCGGCTTTCCCGGATTTTCTTTTATCAACGCTTCGTATTCTTCGGCGGCTTCAGTGTACATTTCCAAATCGCGGCTGATGCTCGCCAGGGCGATTTTATAGGTAAAATTATCCTGGCTGTTCGCCACGGCCCGTTTCAACAAATCGATGGCCCGGTCGGGGCGCTCCAGTTGCTCGTAAAAGTTCGACAATTCGTATAAAACGGCCGAAGCAGTGGAATCGATAGTCAGGCAGTGTGAAAACACATCGAACGCAGCGTCGTACTTGCCGGCATTTTTCAGTTTCAATCCTTCGTAGAAAAAATAATCGAACTTCCGCTGCTCGGCCGGCAACAAGGTAACCTTACGGGGCTCTCCCGTGTGCACGGAACCGGCAGCCCGCAAGGAAAAGAAGCATCCTGCCAGCAACAAAAGAAAACTATATCGTACTGTCTGTTTCAACATGTTACGCGGGTATTTTCGGTTGTGTTCACTTTTTTCCGGTATGGCCGAAACCTCCTGCACCCCGCTCCGTTTCGGCGAGTACCTCCACCGGTTCCCATTCCACCTGCGCATGTGCAGCTACTACCATCTGGCAAATCCGCTCGCCGTTGTTCACGGTGAACGGCTCGTTCGACAGGTTAACCAGGATAACGCCTATTTCGCCGCGATAATCGGCGTCGATGGTTCCGGGCGTATTCAATAACGTGATGCCGTGTTTCAGCGCCAGTCCGCTGCGCGGGCGCATCTGGGCTTCGTACCCTTCGGGCAACTCGATAAAAAGGCCGGTGGGAATCAGCTTCCGTTCGAGGGGATTCAACACGACCGGTTCCGTCAGGTTCGCCCGGATGTCCATGCCGGCGGAAAAGCCGGTTGCATAATGCGGGAGCGGATGGGCGGATTTATTTACGATTTTAACTTTCATCTTTGTTTTTATTCAATAAAGAATTATCCGTTCTTAACCGGAGAACGAAGATACGATAAATAGCGGTTCCCCGGGTTTTCGTTTCAGTTTTTTAGCACTGGTTCAGCTCTATATTTCCATCTACACACTCCGAAAGGCACTTCAAAAACGCGGAGACGCGGCACACAGCTTGCCAAACGACAAAATCCGGTCTTTTTTCCGTTCCGGACTAACGAATTGCATGCAGATTTTCTTATCGGCCAGCTCAGGCATTTTGCGCCTACTGCCAATCACCGTTGTCTTTAATAAGTTGTACCAACCGGCCTACGGCTTCTTCCTCGGGAATATTCTTCGCCACGCATTCCTTGCCTTTGTACAGGCTGATGCGGTTGCGTCCGGCGCCTACGTAGCCGTAATCGGCGTCGGCCATTTCGCCGGGACCGTTTACGATACACCCCATAATCCCGATTTTCAGTCCTTTCAGGTGCGAAGTGGCATCTTTTACCCGGGCAATCGTGGTTTGCAGGTCGTACAACGTACGGCCGCAACCGGGACACGAAATATATTCGGTTTTGCTTATCCGCACGCGGGCGGCTTGCAAGATGCCGAACATATAGTGGTCGCACAGGCCGGGCGACACGTCTTCGTTACGCAGCATCACGCCGTCGCCGAAACCGTCGAGCAACACGGCGCCGAAATCGGCTCCGGCTTTGAGTTGCAGGGTTTCGGGGTCTTTTTCGCGATACTCGCGGTGCACTATCACCGGCACGTGGCAACCGGCCGACAGGAGTTTATGGATAAATGCACGTTGTTCGCCTACGCCGTTCCGGTGGTGGGTGGAGAGAATCACTACGGCCGCCGGGTCGGCTTTGAGAATATTTATCATTTCATTTGTTAAATGAGGATAAGAGAGGCGGATGAACTTGAGCGGCGAACTGTAATTTTTCATCACGCCGGCCTCGGAGGCGATAAAAAGCGGAAAAGCATTGGAGCGTTCTTTCCAAGCGGGAGCGTCGACCAGCAGCCGGAAGGTATCGGGCAGGTTGTCGGGGTCTTCGTTGCCGATGTAGACATAGTCGGGCAACGCGGCGTAATCGAACTCGAAGTTTCCCTGGCTCCGGTCGGAAATAACCACGGGCACGTTCGTTCCGCCGATATTCGCGACGGCACGACTGGTACGCCGGTAGGCCGCTACGGGGTCGTAGGGCGCCGACAACCGGCCAGCGACAGGGGCATGTCCTTCGCGGGAAACGATGTACTCTACCAATTTGCGGGCTACGGGCACTTCGGCTTCCGGTTCTTCGCTGAGCGATACGCGGATGGTGTCGCCGATACCGTCGGCCAGCAAGGCGCCGATACCGACTGCGCTTTTGATGCGGCCGTCTTCTCCGTCGCCGGCTTCGGTTACGCCCAGGTGGAGGGGATAAGCCATGCCTTCGGCTTCCATCGTGGCTACTAACAGGCGTACCGTACGCACCATCACGACGGTATTGGAGGCTTTGATGGAAATAACGACGTCGGGGAAGTTTTCGTCTTTACAGATGCGAAGAAATTCCATGCACGAGGCCACCATGCCTTCGGGCGTATCGCCGTACCGGCTCATAATCCGGTCGGACAGCGAACCGTGGTTCACGCCGATGCGGATAGCGGTGCGGTGTTTCTTGCAGATTTCGAGAAAAGGAACGAAGCGTTGTCGGATTTTCCCGAGCTCGGCGGCGTATTCTTCGTCGGTGTATTCGAGCTGTGCGAATGTTTTTACGCTGTCGACGTAGTTACCGGGGTTGATACGGACTTTCTCTACTTGCGTGGCGGCTTCGTCGGCGGCTTTGGGATTGAAGTGGATATCGGCCACTAACGGAGCGGTGTATCCGGCTTCGCGGAGCCCGGCGCGTATGGGTCCCAGGTTGGCGGCTTCGCGCACGCCCTGAGCCGTAAAGCGCACGTAATCGGCTCCGGCCTCGATAATCCGCACGGCTTGGTCTATGCATGCCTGGGTGTCCATAGTCGATATATTGGCCATGGATTGGACGCGGATGGGATTGGAACCGCCTAAGGGGGTGGCTCCGATATGTACTTCCGACGTGTGCCGGCGTGTGTAATTGAAATAGTCCATCGTAGTAGGTTTAACGGCTTGTCGTTTTAAATGAAGCGACACAAAGATACGGGGTGCATCTTTGTGCCGGTTGAATAGGAACGGCTTACGGCACGTACACTCAATTGGTTTTGTATTTAAACGATACGGCGGCCAGTTCTTCGTTGGCTTTGACAATTTTCTTTTTCAGGCTTTCTTTGTAAGCTGCCAGTTTTTGTTGCAGGGCTTCGTCGCTCACGGCGAGCATCTGCACGGCCAGGATACCGGCATTCAACGAGGCGTTGATGCCTACGGTAGCCACGGGGATGCCCGGAGGCATTTGTACGATGGCGAGCAGGGCGTCCATGCCGTCGAGGGTGGAATTGATGGGCACGCCGATAACGGGCAGGGTGGTCATCGAGGCGATAACGCCGCATAAATGGGCTGCCATGCCGGCGGCGGCGATAATCACGCGGATACCGCGGTCTTTGGCGCCTTTGGCAAAGGCTTCTACTTGTTCGGGTGTGCGATGGGCGGAAAGGGCGTTCATTTCGAACGGGATTTCCATTTCATCGAGGAATTTGGCGGCTTTCTCCATAACCGGAAGGTCGGAGGTGCTGCCCATAATGATGCTTACGATTGGTTTCATAATTTTTATAGGTGATTGAATGGGGGTGACGTTTCTTTCCGCTGAAAGAAATCGGGATAAAAGGGCTTTTTTGCTTTACGGGCGGGTCTGGCCGTTCCCTACGGCGAGGATGCTTTTCGCTCGCCGCGAGGCATCTGCCGACGGTCATCCTTTTTTATCTTGACATCTAAATACATGATAAAAAATATTTTGTTGCTGCGAAACAGAAGGGTAGCTCTTCTCCGGGGAGCCGGGAACGACCGTTACCACGGTGGGTTTTCATTTCTTTCTCTTGAAAGAAAGAAACGAAACAAAGAAAGTTCAAGGGCTAACGCTCACTCACTAAAAATGGCACTCCACTCACTGAAGGCCCCGAACTCGCTTCGCTCAAACAGCGTGGCCTTCCGGGCGTTCGCTCCGTACCATTTTCTTAACGCTCGTTCACTGAGGCCCGGGGGGCCATACGATGAGGCCGGTACTTTTTGGAACCCAGTAGGAAGAGGCCGAGAATAGGCGTAAAAGAGAATTGTAAGAGAACGGATTCTCTTTCTGTTGTCCTTTTGCACTTCCGGCTATTTCATACAATTCGGGGTATATAGGAAACAGCCCGGATTGTCGCCGCATCCGGTAGGAAGGTGTACGGAAACGCAGTGCTTTTAATCAAGAGAGATAAAAAGTTCTGCGTTTCCGCGTTCCCCATGTTTTATACGTTGCGTAGCCCGAAAAGACGCTTTTACTTCGCCAGCAACTTCTGGTAATCGGCAGCCGAAAGCAACTCGTCGAGCTGGGCGGGAGCAAGCACCTTGATTTTTACCAGCCAGCCGGCGCCGTACGGGTCTTCGTTTACCAGTTCCGGCTTGTCTTCCAGGTCGCGGTTGATGTCGAGCACCTCGCCGCCCACCGGCATAAACAGGTCGGAAACCGTTTTAACGGCCTCGATCGAGCCGAAAGCCTCTTCCTTATCCAGCGTTTCGCCTTCCGTGGTAATATCCACATAAACGATTTCGCCCAACTCGCTCTGTGCATAATCGGTAATACCCACATACGCGGTATCCCCTTCCACACGAATCCATTCGTGATCTTTCGTGTACTTTAAATCTGAAGGAAAGTTCATAGCTACATTATATTAAATGAATAAATAAATATATCCCAGCAAAGAGGCGATAAACGTACACACGAACCCGAGCAAGAAGCCGGCGTATACCTGCATCGGCGTATGCCTTTTCAACCAGATACGCGCCACCCCGAGCAAGCCGGCCGCCACCAAAATGAGGGCGAACAACACGTACGGGTCGGCCATCTGCATGTACGAAATGCCCATCACGCCGCCCAGCAAGCCGCCGATTCCCAACATATGCGCACTGATTTTCCAGAAGAAATTAATGCACATGGCCGCCACCAACGCCACGACAGCCCCCGTAAGCACCGAAATGAGCCAGAAAGGCATCATCATCCGGTACATAAAAAAGAGGCACGCCAAATCGGAAGTAATCAAGATGAGGTACGGCAGGAAACGTTCTTTCCGGTCGGTAAGCTCCAGGTTGCCGGCAGCGCCGGTTTTCACCATCAGGAAAATAAACAGGCCCGGTACGAAGGCGGTAGAGAAAAAAACGCCGGCGAGCAAAATCCACTTGACCGACCACGGATAAATGGCCAGGAACGTGTAACTGAGCGCCAGCAACATACCATACGTTATCATCAGTAACGGATGAAAAACGGCGGAAACGATAGTCGAAAACAATTTCATAGTCGCAAAATTAAATTTCTTTTCTCAGGCGCGCAACCGGAATACCCAGTTGCTCCCGGTACTTCGCCACGGTACGCCGGGCGATTATATACCCTTTTTCTTTCAATATAGACGAAAGCTCTTCATCGGTAAGGGGTTTGCGCTTATCTTCCGCTTTGATATGCTCGTGCATAATCTTTTTCACCTCGCGGGTGGAAATTTCCTCGCCGCTATCGGTTTGCATGGATTCGGAAAAAAAATATTTCAACGGATAAATTCCGAAATTGGTTTGTACGTATTTGCTGTTGCTTACGCGCGAAATCGTGGAAATATCGTATCCGCTCCGCTCGGCCACATCCTTGAGTATCATCGGGTGCAGGGTAGCTTCGTCGCCGGTAAGAAAAAACTCCGGCTGAAGCTGGATAATCGCCTCCATGGTGCGGCGCAGGGTTTCCTGGCGTTGCCGGACGGCGTCGATAAACCAGCGGGCCGAATCGAGCTTCTGCTTGACGAACGTTACCGCATCCTTCATCTCGGACGACTGGTTCGCCTTGTTGCCCGCATAATCTTCGAACATTTCCGAATATTCCCGGTTCACCCGCATCTCGGGTACGTTCCGGTTGTTCATCGAAAGGAACAACTCGCCGTTATTCGCCTCCACGATAAAATCGGGGATGATTTGCGAAAGGACGGCAACCATCGAATCGCCCCAGTTGTTTCCCGGCTTCGGATTGAGGCAGGTGATTTCGCGGATGGCTTTTTTCAGCATCGCCTCGTCGATGTCGAGCGCGCGGAGAATCTTATCGTAGTGCTTTTTGCTAAATTCGTCGAAGTAATCTTTCAGGATACGCGTAGCCAGCAGGCAGGCCGGAGTGGGCTCTTTTTTCTCCAGTTGCAGCAACAGGCACTCCTGCAAATCGCGCGCGCCGATGCCTCCCGGCTCGAAGTCCTGGATGATGCGGAGCACTTCCCCGATTTCTTCCGTACTTACATCCTGCCCCGCCTGGAACACCAGGTCGTCGGCAATCGAAGCCAAATCGCGACGCAGATACCCGTCGTCGTCGATATTCCCGATAATGTACTCGGCCACCGTCTTCTCCTTTTCCGACAGCTCGCGCAAGCCCAACTGCTCGAGCAGGTACTCGTTGAGCGACTCGCCCGCCGAGAAAGGGATTTCCTCGCGTTGTTCCCGGCGCGAATTGATTTCGTTCAGTTTGTAATCGGGTATATCGTCTTCGGTGCGGTAATCGCCCAGCGACAAATCGGTCTGCGCATCCGCCGCATTTCCGTCGGGCGCAGCTTCATCGTAAGGCTCTTCGGCCGAATCGAAATCGCCCGCATCCTCTTTTCCTTCTTCCAATGCCGGATTGTCTTCCAGTTCATGCTTGATTCGCTCCTCCAGTTCGATGGCGGGAAGCTCCAGAAGCCCGATCAGTTGTATTTGTTGAGGCGAAAGTTTTTGCTGTAACTTTTGCTGTAACTGTTGTTTCAACATACCGGTTCAATTCTATGCCGTTCTTTTTTTTCGACATGCAAATATAATCGTTTAGACGGATATGTCATAGAAATAAACAGTTATTCGCTTTTCGGCAAGGACACACGCACCCGGAGCAAAGCGACTTTTCTTTAACAACCCGTATATAGCCGGGACGTAGCTCTTGACCTTTTTGGCTCATACTTTTTTATGTCAAGATTAAAGTACATGACAAAAAAAATATTTTATTGCTGAGAAACAGTAGGGTGGCTCTTCTCCGGGGAGCCAGGAACGACCGTTACCACGGTGGGTTTTCATTTCTTTCTCTTGAAAGAAAGAAACGAAACAAAGAAAGTTCAAGGGCTAACGCTCACTCGCTAAAAATGGCATTCCGCTCACTGAAGGCCCCGAACTCGCTCCTTACAGGAGCTCAAACAGCGTGGCC
>JAJBTJ010000030.1 GCA_020860905.1 Parabacteroides sp.
TTTTAAGATAGTATCTGAGGCCCGAGGGGCCATACGAAGAGGCCGGTGTTTTTCAGGGCTCAGTAGAAAGAAGGAGGTTATGAGCAAACGGATTCTTTTTTTTGACCCTTCTACCTAAAACTTAGTTTTTATCATGTACTTTCAAGAGATAACAAAGAAAATAAATCCAATGACACGGATACGCGGAGAAGAATAAAAACCGAAAAAAATAAGAGAACAAAAAGAAAGTAACTATGACCCGATTAAATTTTAGACAGAACAACAGAAAGAAAATCAGTTCGCTTACAATCCTCATCCTAACGAGCCTCGAAAAGCACCGCCCCCATCGTATGGCCCCTCGGGCCTCGGGCGATGAGCGTTAAGCAGACCGGCCGAAAGAGAGCGTAAAAAAAGCCACGCTGTTTGAGCTCCTGAAAGGAGCGAGTTCGGGGCTTTTAGCGAACGAAGGACGGGATGTAGCGAAGCGGACGTAGCCCTTGACCTTTTTTGCATCCTTTTTTCTGTCAAGAGAAAAAAGGATGACCGCCGGTAGGCGCCGTCGGCAGACGCCTTCGCGGCGAGCGAGAATGCACCCCGTCGTGGCAACGGCCTAAACCGGCTTTCCGGTTTATTACAACCCGGGAACACCGGTTGTCTGCATCCCGGCGAAAGCCGCCATAAAAAAAGCCTGTCGGACTTTACTTGTCCGACAGGCTTTTATATGGGAAGAAAAATCTTAATCTACATTCAACGTAATCCGTTTGAAAGCAGTAACCGTCAAGTCTTTGTTCTGCTTTTTCAGGTACTGGTCGATAGTTTCTTTGGCATCTTTAATAAACGCCTGTTGCAACAACGTATTTTCCTGATAGTATTTATTCAGGCCGCCCTGTGCGATACGTTCGATCAGGTTTTCCGGTTTTCCGGCTTCGCGAGCTTTATCGCGTGCGATTTCCATTTCCTTCTCGATAATTTCGGCAGGCACCTCTTCCGGACGTACGGCAACGGGATTCATAGCGGCAACCTGCATGGCAACGTCGCGGGCAACCTGCCGCTCTACGCCTTCCTGGTTGAATGCCACTACAGTAGCCAGCTTGTTCCCCGGGTGGATGTACGATACAACCGTGGGACCCTGAACAAAACCGTATTCGCCTAACTCCATCTTTTCGCCCGTTACGCCGATTTTATCGGTAATAAGGCTTTGAATCGAGCTGCCGTCGATTTCGAGAGCGAGCAATTCTTCTTTCGTTTGAGGCTTAGCTGCGAGGGCTTTGTCGAGAATGGATTGAGTAAGCGCTACGAAATCCGCATTCTTCGCAACAAAGTCGGTTTCGCATTTCAAAGCGACTACAGCGGCGAAATCGCCGTTTTCGCCGGCCAATACGCAACCTTCCGATGCTTCGCGGTCGGAACGTTTAGCGGCTACCGCCTGTCCTTTTTTACGAATAATCTCCATGGCTTTGTCGAAATCGCCATTCGCTTCGTTCAATGCATTCTTGCAATCCATCATACCCGCTCCGGTCATTTTGCGCAAGTGGGTAATATCTGCCATTGTTACTGCCATAATTTATTTCCTTTCTTTATTGTATTTACGGGATTAAAAAAATAATGTGCCGACAGGCAAGTTGCAGACGCAAACCGGCATATCGACACAGTGTATGTTCAGAATCTATTATTCTTCTTCATCCTTGATGAACTTGTCGGCGACTTTTGCATTCAATGCGTCTTCGTCTTCTTTCTTCGTCCGTTCTTTCCGGATGCCTGACTTCGCTTTCCGTTCTTTCTTGGGAGCTTCGCCTTCGGCAGCTTCGGTATCGACCTTTTCGGCTTTCCGTTCTTCCAGTCCTTCGCGAACAGCTTCGCAAACCGCACCCAGGATTACATCTACCGATTTGGTAGCGTCGTCGTTGGCCGGGATAACGAAATCCACTTCATTCGGGTCGGAATTGGTATCTACCATACCGAATACGGGGATACCCAACCGGTTGGCTTCGCGCACAGCGATATGTTCCTTCATTACGTCGACTACGAACAAAGCGGCAGGCAGACGGGTCAGGTCGGCAATAGAGCCCAACGTCTTTTCCAGTTTCGCCCGTTGACGGGTTATCTGTAATTTTTCTCTCTTGGAAAGGTTATCATAAGTACCATCTTTGGTCATCTTATCGATAGTAGTCATTTTCTTGATAGCTTTCCGGATGGTGGGGAAGTTGGTTAACATACCGCCCGGCCAACGTTCGATTACGAAGGGCATGCCTATCGACAACGCTCTGTCGGCAACCACTTGCTTGGCTTGTTTCTTGGTAGCTACGAAAAGGACTTTCTTACCGGATTTCGCAATCTGTTTCAAAGCTTCGGCAGCTTCGTCTACTTTAGCAACTGTTTTATATAAATCGATGATATGAATGCCATTGCGCTCCATGAAAATATAAGGAGCCATCGCGGGGTTCCACTTTCTTTTTAAGTGTCCGAAGTGTACTCCGGCTTCTAATAACTGATCAAAATTAACTCTTGACATGGTTTTCTTATTAATTCGTTTACATTCTGTTAAAAACCAACCTTCAGGTAGTTCTCCGGCAAATCGGCTTGCAAAAGAAATCCTGACGATTTAGATACTAAACGCACTTTACTTGCAAGGGACTCACAAATAACATTAACGTTTGCTGAACTGGAATCTCTTTCTTGCTTTGGGACGTCCCGGTTTCTTACGTTCTACGGCACGCGGGTCGCGGGTTACGAATCCTTCGGCTCTCAAAGCGGGCTTGTCTTCCGGATTGATTTTAATCAAAGCGCGGGCAATCGCCAGGCGGGCTGCTTCGGCCTGTCCTTTGAAACCGCCTCCGTCGAGGTTGATCCGGATGTCGTACTGCTCGGCAACGCCTAATTTGTTGAGCGGTTGCTTTACAACGAACTGAAGGATCGATGAAGGAAAGTAATTATTCAGGTCGCGTTTATTGATCGTGATCTTTCCGGTTCCTTCGCCAACGAATACGCGGGCAACTGCTGCCTTACGTCTTCCTATTGCATTTACTACTTCCATATTGTTATTTAAGTGAGTTTATATCGATTGTTTTCGGTTGTTGAGCCTCTTGTTTGTGCTCGCTTCCTTCATAAACATACAGATTACCCAAGATACGGGCGCCCAGACGGTTTTTAGGGAGCATCCCTTTTACTACTTTCCGGAAAAGGCGATCGGCACCTTTTGCCATTAACACTTCCGGGGTAAATTCCCGTTGTCCGCCAGGATAACCGGTATATCTCAGGTATACGCGATCGGTCCATTTCTTACCGGTAAGAACCACTTTGTCGGCGTTCACGATAATCACATTGTCTCCGCAATCTACGTGGGGAGTGAAATTGGGTTTATACTTACCTCTCAAAAGTTTGGCTACTTTCGAGCAAAGGCGTCCCAAATGCTGGCCTGTTGCATCCACAACGACCCATTCTTTGTTTACAGTTGCTTTGTTAGCAGAAATGGTCTTAAAACTTAAAGTATCCACTGCTTAATAATTAATTAGTTAATAACTCAAAAAAACACGCTCCCGCTCTTCGCCATTCTTGCGGACACATGCAAGAATAACGCGCTAAGAACTAAACTATTAGTACTTATTAGATAATAATCGGCTTGCAAAGGTAGGCTTTTTATCTGAAATACAAAACTTTTACTTGTCTTTTTTTGTTCGGGCAAGCCCGGTATCGAACCGGAAAGCAACAGGCAAAACAGGAGGATACGGCGCCGTATCCCGGAAATCGCATGTACATTTCTCCCCGGGAAGCGGCGTACACGACGGGCCTGTACGCTTTACCGCCTGAACATGTAGCCGAGCGAAAAGGTTACGTTATTCTGGTATAATGAGGGTTCGGCTTCCTTTTTCAGCGGGCTCCTGTTCAGCACGCCGCAAAAAGCGTTGATAGCGAAAAAGAAGCGGCTGTACTCGATGTTGATACCTACGTTCACCCCGAGGTCGAACGCTTTCAAATCGTCGCCTGTGCGGGTACCGAAATCCATCAGCCTGCGGTGCCCGTTTGTTTTGGTATGCCCCCACAACGGCACGTCGATGCACGGACCGCCGCCGGCACCGAACTTAACGCCTTCGTATGTAAATGTATACATCACATTCACAGGTACCTGCACGGAAAAGTAATTGCATTTATGCTGTACGGCATCGGGAAATCCGTAACGGGTATAATACGAGCCTCCCTGGTTGATAAACACCAGTTCCGGACGTAACGAAAGCCGGTGGTACAGGCGTATGTCCATCAACCCGGCAATGCTGTATCCGAACCGTCCGCCGGACTTCAGCAGGTCGTCGCGCCGTTGTAACAGCGAGGAATAGGCTCCCCCGGCCCGAACTCCGTAAGTTACTTCGGCCGAAAGCGGCAGTATAAGCAAAAGCAAAAGCAGGGTAAGTATCGTTTTTTTCATCCAAATCGCTTTGTAAATGGGTTTATCTGGTGACAAAGGTATAATTTTTTCGGAATCATGCTGATAAATCAAAGCCAAAAGCCGCTTTCTTTCCGGCTGCGTTATCCCAATGCCTGGAACAGGTCGGCATACAAATCGTCGGGATGTTCCAAGCCTACCGACAAGCGGATGGTTTTCTGGCTGATGTCCATCCCGCGGCGCTGCTCTTCGGTAAAACCGCCGTAAATGGTGCTGGCCGGATGGATAGCCAGGGTTTTATTATCGAACAGGTTGGTTGCCCGGCAAACCAACCGCAGCTTGTTCATAAACGTAAAACAGGCTTCGCGCGATGCCAGGTCGAACGTCAGCATCGCTCCAGGGTATGCTCCGAACTGGGAACGACTCAACTCGTAGTACGGATTAGAAGGCAAACCGGTATAATTAACCGCCTCTACTCTTGCGGTGGATTGCAAGCGCTGCGCCAGCTCCAGGCAGGTAGCGGCCTGCCGCTCGAACCTTACCGGCATGCTTTCGAGTCCTAAAGTTTGCATATAGGCTACCTGGGGCGTCATATAGGCTCCGAGATTCCGGTGTATTTCTTTCCGCAGCTTGACGGTAAAGGCGCCGGCGCCGTACTGGGCGCACGGTTCTTTCAGGCGCACGGAACGGCTCCAGTCGAAAGTGCCGTGGTCGATAATCAACCCGCCGATGCTCGTGGCGCCGCCCGAAATATACTTCGTGCTGGAAACGATTTCGATGGCCACGCCGAACTGCGCCGCATGGAATACGTGGAACGGCACTACGGTGGTATCGGCAATCAAGGGCACTCCGTTTTCCCGGCCGATGGCGGCCAAGCTTTTCAAATCGGCCACTTCCAGTTGCGGATTGGTAATTACTTCGAGGAAAATAGCGCAGGTGTTCGCATCAACTCGCTTCCTTACTTCATCGGGATTAGTCAGGTCGCAGAAACGGGCTTCCACCCCGAAAGCGCCCAGGGTATTCTTCAACAGCGAGTAGGTATTGCCGAATAAATGGGGAGAGGTTACAACATTGGCTCCTGTATACGCAACCGACATCAGTACGTTGCTGATAGCTGCCATCCCCGAATTGAGCGCGGTAACGCTGAGCGCTCCCGTAACGGCCCGGATGCGGTCTTCGAAATACTGCACGGTGGGATTGGTTATCCGCGAATAGGCATGGTCGGAGGTACGTCCGCAAAAAGCGGTTTCCATGGCTTCGGCCGTATCGAACTCGTATGCAGCGGTATGATATACAGGCATGGATAATGCCCGGTACGGGTCTTGTTTCTCATAAGGAGTATGAAGTAAACGCGTTTCGAAACGGGTTGTTTTCATCGGGTGTTTTTACGTTTTAGTTTTTTCTTTTTGCAGACCGGTTTTACCGGTAACTGCCGAATAACGACACAAATGTACGATTCATTTGGTTGCACGAAAAACAAAACGGAAGTTTTTTACATCGGATACCTGCATTCTGCCGTTTTATTCAGCCGTTTTCTTTCGGAGATATCTTTTACCGACATTTTTTCAGACTAAGGCCCGGATAAAGCAGAAGATGAAATAGCCGCATAACGTTACTTTCAACACGATGCTTATCAAAAAACCGATAAAGGTGCCTAATCCGGCCCGAAATGCCTGCGTGGCTTCCCGGCCGCTCAACAGCTCGCCTATTACAGCTCCGGCAAAGGGGCCTACCAAAACACCCCAGGGCGGAAACACGAATACGCCGGCCAGCATGCCGATTACCGCACCCCAGTTTCCCCATTTCGTTCCTCCGCCGTAGCGGCTGCCCAAAGCGGGCGTGACATAATCGGCCAATTGTACTACCACAACCAATACGGCCCAAATAATCAACTGGGTGGCTGTGAAATGTACATCGTCGGTAAAATGAAGTAATAACAAACCGATATACGAAACCGGAGGGCCGGGAATAACCGGCAGAAAACATCCGATTAATCCCATCACCAGGCAAAGGGCGCCGATAATAATAAGTACCAAATCCATCGCTTTATTTTTTTAGTTTCCGAACAGTCGGTGCCGTTTTACAGGTTATCCGGGAAACGGCACATTTATCCATACAACAGCCATACAAGGGCAAGAGTTTGATTCCGTTCCATTTATATCGCTATACAGAGCTATCCGAAACGAAACGCCTCGGTACGAGCAGACAAAAATATACGGCAATCCGAAACGTGGGCCGGATTGCCGTATCTATTCCGTGCACATGGTGTTTGTGCTTTATCGTACTATTGCACGGCTTTTTGAGTCGATTGTTTTCTCAACAATGTTTTTCAATCTTTTTATAGCCGTATTGCGCCAGGTCGCCCAATTCTTCTTCTATCCGAAGCAACTGGTTGTACTTGGCCATCCGGTCGGAGCGGCTCAGCGAGCCGGTTTTTATCTGGCCGGAATTGGTGGCTACGGCAATATCGGAGATGGTAGCGTCTTCCGTTTCACCCGAACGATGCGACGTAACGGTGGTGTATCCGTTACGCTGCGCCATCTCGATGGCATCCAGCGTTTCGGTAAGCGTTCCGATTTGATTTACTTTTATCAGGATGGAGTTGGCGCAACATTCTTCGATTCCTTTTTTCAGGAATTCTACATTGGTAACAAACAAGTCGTCGCCTACCAACTGGCAACGGTTGCCGATCATCGCGGTAAGCATCTTCCAACCTTTCCAGTCGTTTTCGTCCATGCCGTCTTCTATCGAATCGATAGGATACCGCGAAATCAACTCGGCTAAATAGGCTGCTTGTTGTTCCGAGGTACGCTTTACGCCTTTGGCTCCTTCGAAGCGGGTATAATCGTAAACGCCGTTTTCATAAAATTCGGACGCAGCGCAATCCAAGGCAATCGTTACATCTTTTCCAGGCGTATATCCGGCTTTTTCGATTGCGTTCAAAATCGATTCCAGTGCATCTTCCGTACCGTCGAGCACCGGTGCGAATCCGCCTTCATCTCCCACGGCAGTGCTCAGTCCGCGATCGTGCAATACTTTTTTTAACGAGTGGAATACTTCCGCTCCCATTCGTAAGCCTTCGCGGAAACAGGACGCCCCCACGGGACGAATCATAAATTCCTGGAAAGCGATGGGCGCATCCGAATGCGAGCCGCCATTTATAATATTCATCATCGGCACCGGCATCACGTAGGCATTGGTTCCTCCGATATAACGGTATAACGGCAAATCCAGGTAATTGGCCGCTGCTTTAGCTACCGCCAGCGAAACGCCGAGCATCGCATTGGCTCCTAAATTCGATTTGGTCTTCGTGCCGTCCAACTCGATGAGTTTTTTATCTATTTTCCGTTGGTTAAGCGCGCTCATTCCTAATAAAGCCGGTTCGATAAGGGTATTTACATTCTCCACTGCTTTTAATACGCCTTTTCCTCCGTACCGGCTTTTATCGCCGTCGCGTAACTCTATGGCTTCGTTCTCACCGGTAGAGGCACCGGAGGGAACGGCTGCCCGGCCGAATGCACCGGAGGCTAACCATACGTCTACTTCAACCGTCGGATTACCGCGGGAATCGAGAATCTCCCTGGCATGTACTTTTACAATTTCCATCTTGAATAATTTTTGTTGGTTTGTTTACTCGAAGTTTGGATGTACCCGGCATAACTAAATACTGTTTGTTCCTGCTTCCGGGATGCTCTGTCTTCGTTTCCTTTTTACTACAAATATAACAAATCCCACCGCTATTTGTTGATAGAAAATATTTATGGGAGAATCAACTCGATTTATTACAAACAAAAAGAGGATGCCTCTTACCGACATCCTCCTATTCTTTCTGTTTCATGCTACAACTATCTGCGGATTTTTCTTTCCGCTCTTTGCCGTACCTTCACAGAGCGCGCTTTTTTAACAGCACCCGAATAGTCTGATTTTCCAGAGACAACCTCTTTTTATTTAATATCGCTTTTGTACTTATTCGGCTGTGTTTTCTTCCTGTACGGGAGCTTCCGGAGTTTCGGCTACCGGTTGTTCCGCAGGAGCTGCTGCTTCGTCGGCCGTTTTCTTCTTTCTCGAAGACGAACGTCTGGTCTTGGAAGCTTTCTTAGCGGTCGTTTCTTTCAACATGTTTTCATCGTAATCCACTAATTCGATGAAGCACATCGAAGCGTTATCGCCTAACCGGTTACCAGTTTTAATAATACGGGTATATCCACCGGGACGCTCGCCTATTTTCTGAGCTACTTCCTTGAAAAGCTCCGTTACGGCATATTTATCTTTCAGATTGCTGAATACAACACGTCTCGAATGAGTAGTGTCTTCTTTCGATTTCGTGATAAGAGGTTCCACGTACTTACGCAATTCTTTCGCTTTGGCAGTGGTGGTGAAAATCCGCTTATGTTTAATCAAGGAACAAGCCATATTGGCAAGCATCGCATTACGGTGCGAGCTGGTACGACCTAAGTGATTAAATTTTTTATTATGTCTCATCGCTTTACTCTTTGTCTAATTTATACTTCGTGATATCCATATCGAACGACAGGTTCAGACTTTCCAGTAACTCGTCCAATTCGGTGAGCGACTTTTTACCGAAGTTCCTGAACTTCAGCAAGTCGTTCTTATTGAACTTAACTAATTCACCTAACGTTTCTACATCTGCCGCTTTCAAGCAATTCAAGGCGCGCACCGACAAATCCATATCGGCCAGCTTGTTCTTGAGTAACTGACGCATGTGCAATACTTCTTCATCAAACTCTTCGTTTCCATCGGTATCGTTTGTTTCGATAGCGATTTTCTCATCAGAGAACAACATAAAGTGATGAATCAGAATCTTTGCAGCTTCTTTCAAAGCTTCTTTCGGATGAATAGAACCGTCGGTCGAAATTTCCAGCACCAACTTTTCATAGTCGGTTTTTTGCTCTACACGGAAATTTTCAATCGCATACTTTACGTTCCGGATAGGGGTGTAAATAGAGTCGATGGCAATCGTATGAATGTCGGCATTCGAATCTCTGTTTTCATCGGCCGGAACATACCCGCGACCTTTGTTGATAGTTAATTCAATTTGAAAACTTGCACTCGGATCTAAGTTGCAAATAACCAAATCGGGATTCAAAATTTCGAATCCGGTTAATTGTTTACCTATATCTCCGGCTTTGAACACTTCGGAACCCGAAACCGTAATACTTACTTTTTCATTCTCTATATCGTCGACTATATGCTTAAAACGAACTTGTTTCAGATTGAGGATGATATTCGTCACATCTTCAATAACACCGGGAATGGTTCCGAACTCATGTTCTACCCCCTCGATCTTAATCGATGTTATGGCATACCCTTCAAGCGACGACAACAGAATACGACGCAAGGCATTACCTATAGTAATACCATAGCCGGGTTCCAACGGACGAAATTCGAACTTTCCGAAAAAATTGTCCACTTCCAACATTAATACTTTATCGGGTTTTTGAAATGCTAATATCGCCATGGAATCAATTATTATTTAGAATACAATTCTACGATCAACTGCTCTTTAATGTTTTCAGGAATGTCCGCTCTCTCCGGAATATGTAACAATTTTCCGCTCATAGAAGTTGCATCCCACTCAAGCCAAGGATATTTGCTGTGGTTGAAACCGGATAAAGCATCGGCAATAACTTCCAATGACTTCGACCGTTCTCTCACACCGATAACCTGGCCCGGTTTCAAAGAATAAGAAGGTATATTCGCTACCTTTCCGTCGACCGTGATATGTTTGTGCGATACCAACTGGCGCGCTGCAGAACGTGTAGGCGCAATACCCAGGCGGTATACTACATTATCCAAGCGAGACTCGAGTAACTGCAACAATACTTCACCGGTAATTCCTTTGCTACGTGAAGCTTTGTCGAATAAATTTCTGAATTGTTTTTCCAACACACCGTACGTGTATTTGGCTTTTTGCTTCTCCCGAAGCTGAATGCCGTATTCGGACGTTTTTCTCTTTCTGGCGTTCCCGTGTTGTCCCGGGGGATAATTTTTCTTAGAAAGAACTTTATCAGTACCGAAAATAGGCTCACCGAATTTACGAGCAATTCTTGTTTTTGGTCCAATATATCTTGCCATTTTTCTATTGTTTTAATTGTTCTGCCTGAACCGGGAACCGTGCAGCCGCGACCACAGAGAGGATGAAATGTAATCTTTTCACAATTCCCGATTCAATATTCAGGATTAATTGATTATACTCTTTTCTTTTTCGGAGGACGACATCCGTTATGGGGCAACGGCGTAACGTCGATAATTTCAGTAACCTCGATGCCGGCGCCATGAATCGTACGAATAGCCGATTCCCTACCGTTACCCGGTCCTTTAACATATACCTTTACTTTTCTCAAGCCCAAGTCAAAAGCTACTTTCGCACAATCCTGTGCAGCCATTTGTGCGGCATAAGGAGTATTCTTTTTAGAACTTCTGAATCCCATTTTACCGGCAGACGACCAACTGATTACCTGTCCATCGCTATTCGTAAGCGAAACGATGATATTGTTGAAAGAAGAATGAATGTGTGCTTGTCCGTAAGCATCTACTTTTACGTTTCTCTTCTTTGCTGCGACTGTTTTTTTTGCCATATCAACCCTTATTATTTAGTAGCTTTTTTCTTATTTGCAACAGTTTTCTTCTTACCCTTACGCGTACGGGAATTATTTTTCGTTTTCTGGCCCCTCAACGGCAAACCCAAACGGTGACGAACTCCTCTGTAGCAACCGATATCCATTAAACGTTTAATATTCAATTGGACTTCGGAACGAAGGTCGCCTTCTACCTTAAAATTCGAACCGATAATTTCACGTACTTTAGCAGCTTGGTCGTCTGTCCAGTCTTTTACTTTAATATCCCGGTCAATTCCTGCTTCAGTCAATATAGTATTTGCTCTGCTGCGACCTATTCCATAAATATAAGTCAAGGCCACTTCTCCTCTTTTGTTTTGTGGTAAGTCTACACCAACTATTCTTATAGCCATATTTCTTACTTAATAATTATTGCAAAATTAATAATTTATCCTTGACGCTGTTTATACTTCGGATTTTTCTTGTTTATCACATATAAACGCCCTTTACGTCTTACGATTTTGCATTCGGGCGTACGTTTTTTCAAAGATGCTCTTACTTTCATATCGAGTTGTTTTTTTTATTTATATCTAAAAGCAATTCTACCTTTTGTCAGGTCATAAGGAGACATCTCTACCCGCACTTTATAACCGGGCAGAATCTTAATGTAATGCATGCGCATCTTACCTGAAATATGAGCCGTAATCTCATGCCCGTTTTCCAGTTCTACCCGAAACATTGCATTCGATAATGCCTCTACAATGACTCCGTCTTGTTCGATTGCTGCTTGTTTAGCCATAAAAATCAAATTAAATTGCGTTTTCTCCTAACACTTTTTCTAAAAACTCAAAAGAAGATAAAATATCCGGGCCGTTCGGACGAATGGCAATGCAATGCTCATAATGAGCCGAGCATTTCTTATCTTTCGTTCTAACCGTCCAGCCGTCGCTTTCGAAAGCGACATTCCGGCTTCCCATATTTATCATCGGCTCGATACAGATACACATTCCCGAGCGAAGCAACGGACCGCATCCCCGGCGCCCATAATTAGGCACTTCCGGTTCTTCATGCATCCCTTTTCCGATTCCGTGTCCTACCAATTCGCGCACAACCGAATATCCGTGCGATTCACAATAGGTTTGAACTGCTGCACTGATATCACCGATACGCTTTCCTTCCACTGCCGCCTCAATCCCTTTATAAAGAGATTCTTTCGTTGTTTTCAGTAAGCGTTTTACTTCCGGCGAAACTTCCCCTACACAAAAGGTATAGGCCGAATCACCGACAAAACCGTTCAGTGTAACGCAAAGGTCAACCGAAATTACATCCCCTTCCTGGAGAATACGTGATGCTTTCGGTATTCCATGTACCACTTGCTCGTTCACAGAAGCGCAGATGGAATTAGGATATCCTTCATATCCCAGACAGGAAGGTATTCCTCCGTTATCCCTGATAAATTCTTCAGCTATTTTATCCAATTGAAGCGTCGTCACTCCCGGCCTGATATTTTTTGCCATCTCGGCAAGTGTTTTACCGACCAGCAGATTCGACATCCGCATCAATTCTATTTCTTCATCTGTTTTTAGATAAATCATGTTCGCTTAATAAGCGGCTACAGAGCCGGTACGACCTTTAATTCTACCAGACTTTAACAAACCATCGTAATGACGCATCAACAAATGGCTTTCAACCTGTTGTAACGTATCGAGCACAACCCCTACCAAAATAAGCAAAGACGTCCCTCCGAAAAACTGAGAAAATTCCATGCTGACTCCGGCGATACGGGCAAATGCAGGCATAATCGCTACTATTGCCAAAAATAATGCCCCTGGCAAAGTAATACGGTCCATAATAGCATCCAGGTAATCCTTTGTTTGCTTTCCAGGCTTAACACCCGGAATAAATCCGTTATTACGTTTCAAGTCATCCGCCATCTGCGTAGGGTTAATCGTAATAGCCGTATAAAAATAAGTAAACACAATAATCAATACGGCAAAAACGAAATTATACCAGAATCCGGTATTGTCCATAAAATGCGACCAGAATCCTGTTGTATCCGTATGCGAAAAACCGATAATCGAAATAGGGATAAACATAATAGCCTGAGCGAAAATAATCGGCATCACGTTGGCAGCATTTACCTTTAAGGGAATATACTGACGGGCTCCACCATACTGTTTGTTACCGATAATCCGTTTTGCATACTGCACAGGAACTTTACGGGTACCTTGCACCAGTAAAATCGCGCCGGCAATAACAAATAAAAGAAAAACGATTTCAAACAGAAACATTACCAAACCACCGGTTCTTTCACTTGTTCTGGATACGAATTCCTGGAAAAGCGAATGCGGCAATCTGGCAATAATACCGATTAGGATGATAAACGAAATTCCGTTTCCAACACCCTTATCGGTTATCCGTTCACCCAGCCACAAAATAAACATACTGCCTGCGGCCAAAATAATAGTAGAAGACACGGTAAACCAAAACCCTCCCGGTAAAGCCGCGCCTACAGCTTGCAACTGCACGCTTAAGTTTACCAAATAAATAGGTCCCTGAAACAAAAGGATGAGTACTGTAAGATAACGTGTCCATTGGTTAATTTTCCTACGGCCACTTTCACCTTCCCGTTGTAATTTCTGGAAAGAAGGAACCGCAATGGCTAACAACTGCATCACGATGGAGGCAGAAATATACGGCATAATCCCTAATGCAAAAATAGATGCATTAGAAAACGCACCTCCCGAAAACATATCCAACAGCGCGAGCAATCCACCTCTCGTCTGTTCCTGCAAAGCGGTTAATGCCTTAGGATCAATACCGGGAAGAACCACATACGTTCCAAAGCGATAAATCACTACTAATAACAGTGTGGTGAGGATCCGATTTCTCAGATCCTCAATCTTCCAGATATTTTTTATTGTCTCAATTCCTCTCATAATTTAGAGTTTAACTGTAGTTCCGCCAGCGGCTTGAATAGCAGCTTCTGCACTTTTTGAAAAAGCATGAGCTTCTACTTCAAGTTTAGCAGTAAGACTACCGTTACCTAAAATTTTAACCAATTGATTTGTGGAAATAAAACCGGCATTTCTCAATTCTTCGATGCCAATTTTAGACAACTGGCGAGCATCAGCCAAACGCTGCAACGTTTCCAGATTGATAGCCTTATATTCTACACGGTTAATATTCTTGAATCCGAATTTAGGCAAACGTCTCTGAATAGGCATCTGACCACCTTCGAAACCGATCTTCTTCGAATAACCGGATCTTGACTTAGCGCCCTTATGACCTCTTGTTGAAGTACCACCTAACCCCGAACCCGGACCACGACCGATTCTTTTTCTGGTTTTGGTAGATCCTTCAGCAGGTTTTAAATTAGATAAATCCATATCGTATAATTTATTTTCAACCAATTATTATTTTTCTACAGAAACCAAATGTTTCACTTTCTCTACCATACCCAAGATAGCCGGCGTAGCTTCATGTTTCACTACGCTGTTCATCTTCCTCAGCCCCAATGCATCCAGTGTTCTCTTTTGGTTTTTCGGGCATTTAATTCTGCTTTTAACTTGTTTAATCTTTATAATTGCCATAATTATTTCCTCCCAATTAACCTCTAAACACTTTTTCAACGGAAACGCCTCTGTTTTGAGCTACCACGAACGGGCTTCTCAATTCATTCAATGCAGCGATTGTAGCTTTCACTAAGTTATGCGGATTAGAAGAACCTTTCGATTTCGCCAGTACGTCGGTAACACCTACACTTTCCAATACAGCACGCATAGCACCTCCGGCTTTTACTCCGGTACCGTGCGAAGCCGGTCTGAGCAGGACTTCGGCACCTCCGAATTTGGCTATTTGTTCATGAGGAATCGTACCTTTGTATACGGGAACTTTAATTAAATTCTTCTTAGTAGCTTCCACTCCTTTAGCGATAGCTGTCGTTACTTCACCGGCTTTACCCAAGCCCCAGCCAACGATACCGTCTTCATTTCCTACTACTACAATAGCAGCAAAGCTGAAAGTACGGCCACCCTTGGTAACTTTCGTTACACGGTTGATTGCAACTAATCTGTCTTTCAACTCCAAGTCGTTGGTCGATTTAACTCTGTTATTAACTCCTGCCATCTTCATTAAAATTTAAGGCCGCCGTTACGTGCGGCATCTGCCAATTCTTTAACTCTCCCGTGGTACAAGTATCCGTTACGGTCGAAAACGACAGCCTGGATACCGGCTTCCTGTGCATTCTTCGCAATCAATTCACCGACCTTAGCCGCCATTTCTTTTTTCGTAACTTTATCTTCCATTTTCAGAGACGATGCTGCTGCTAATGTTTTTCCGGTCGTATCATCAATCACCTGTGCATAGATTTGCTTATTGCTTCTAAACACAGTCAAACGCGGACGCTCGGGCGTACCCGATATTTTACTGCATACGCCTCGTTTTATCTTTAATCTTCTTTCTTCCTTCGTTGTCATGTTAAATTCAGTTTACGTAAATTACTTACCTGCTGACTTTCCGGACTTTCTGCGAATTTCTTCACCTACGAACTTAATACCTTTGCCTTTGTAAGGTTCAGGCATTCTGAACGAACGAATCTTCGCACACACTTGTCCGAGCAATTGTTTATCGGCCGATTCAAGGATAATAAGCGGATTCTTATTTCTTTCCGATTTTGTTTCAACCTTGACTTCCTTAGGTAATTGCAAATAAATATTATACGTATAACCTAAAGCCAAATCCAACACTTGCCCTGTATTCGCAACACGATAACCCACACCGACTAATTCGAGTTCTTTTTTATATCCTTGCGACACACCTACAACCATATTGTTGATAAGCGAACGATACAAACCGTGTAATGCACGATATTCTTTATCGTCGTTAGGTCTTTCTACATGAATAACTCCGTCTTCCAACGAAACTTTAATATCAGGATTTACTTCCTGAACAAGTTCTCCTTTCGGACCTTTTACAGTTACCACATTATCTTTAATGGTAACCGTAACGCCTGCCGGCACATGAATGGGTAATTTTCCTATTCTTGACATACTTTTTCCTCCTTAATTAATAAACATAACACAATACTTCACCGCCGATTTTCAAATCGCGGGCTTCTTTGTCTGTCATTACACCTTTAGAAGTAGAAAGTACGGCAATCCCCAATCCGTTCAATACCCGCGGCATTTCCTTATAACCGGTGTATTTACGCAAACCTGGAGTAGAAACCCGCTGGAGTTTCTTGATTGCATTAACTTTGTTTACCGGGTCATACTTCAAGGCAATTTTAATTGTACCCTGAGGACCCTCTTCTACAAACTTAAAGTTAAGAATGTAGCCCTTTTCGAAAAGAATCTTTGTGATCTCCTTCTTTAAATTTGACGCCGGCACTTCAACGACTCTGTGCTTGGCACTGATTGCATTCCGCAATCTGGTCAAATAATTTGCAATAGGATCTGTCATATAAATAAAGAATTAAATTGATCCGGACATCCGGACAATATTTAAACTAAAAAATAATTTACCAACTTGCTTTCTTCACCCCGGGGATTAAACCGGCAGAAGCCATTTCGCGAAACTGGATACGGGAAATTCCGAACTGGCGTATATAGCCTTTCGGACGTCCGGTAAGTTTACAGCGATTGTGCAAACGCACGGGTGAAGCATTTTTAGGTAAAAGTTGTAAAGCTTCATAATCGCCGGCAGCCTTCAATTCGGCTCTTTTAGCGGCATATTTAGCAACAAGCTTTGCACGTTTCACCTCGCGGGCTTTCATTGATTCCTTTGCCATAACTACTTAGTCTTTTTTTATGTTCTTAAAAGGCAACCCAAATTCTTTCAGCAGAGCATACCCTTCCTCATCTGTTTTCGCAGAGGTCACAAAGGTAATATTC
>JAJBTJ010000230.1 GCA_020860905.1 Parabacteroides sp.
GTCAATCTACCGCAAGACTGGGCGGTGGATTTGCAGTATGCCGGGGAAGCGAGCCACAGCCAGGGCTAGAAGGTGGTAGGCTACAAATATCCGGAAACCAGTGTCGGCTGGTACCGGAAGTTTTTTACTGTTCCCGAAGAAGATCTCGGCAAACATCTTTATCTGCAATTCGACGGTATTTTCCGGGATGCCCGCATATGGGTGAACGGGTTTTATCTGGGGCATGAACCGAGCGGTTATGTCACGCAAACCTACGATATTACCGAGTATTTAAACTACGGCGGCGAAAATCTGGTTACCGTTCGTGCCGACGCTACGCTCGAAGAGGGCTGGTTTTATGAGGGGGCGGGCATTTATCGTCATGTATGGCTGAATAAGACGGCGCCGCTGCATGTCGCTCCTTTCGGAATATTTGTGCATTCCACGCTTGCCCCACCTTTTAATCGGGCGGCGCTAACCGTAGAAACAACTGTTGAAAATTCCGGTCTTCAAGCCGGCGATTATTTTCTTCGCCACATCTTCCTGGATGCCGACGGACAAGAAGTGGCACGCTGCGAGGTAAACGGTAACACTTTATTGCCGAAAGAAAGGGAGTGTACAGTGGGACACATGGAAGTGGACGGCCCTCGTTTATGGAGCGTGGATACTCCTTATTTGTATACGTTGCTTACGGAAGTGTATCAGGATGGTAATTTGGCGGATGTTTATACTACCGTAACTGGCATTCGCCCGTCTTCGGGGCTCGAGGCGGCAACTTCTTGCCAAATGTTTATACTACCGTAACTGGCATTCGCCATATTCGTTTCGATGCCGACCGGGGGGTGTTTCTCAATGGCCGCCCTTTGAAGTTGAAAGGTGTCAATATGCACCAGGACCATCCGGGGGTGGGAGCCGGCCTTCCCGACGCCTTGCAAGTATACCGTCTCAAACAGTTAAAGGCGTTCGGTTGCAACGCCTACCGTTCTTCCCATAATCCGATGACGCCTGAAATGTTAGATGCCTGCGATAGCCTCGGTATGCTTGTAATCGAAGAGAACCGGTTAACGGGAGTTAACGAGGAACATATCCGCTTGTTGAGCCGCATGATAAAGCGTGACCGTAATCATCCCAGCATTCTTCTTTGGAGTGTAGGCAACGAAGAGTGGGGGATCGAATGGAAGGAGAGCGGAGCTCGTATTGTTGCCGCTATGCGCGAGTACTGCCACCGGCTCGATTCCACGCGGCCGATGACTGTGGCTACGAGCGGGGGGCCCGATATCGTAATTCCTGCCGATGTGGCCGGTTATAATTATATTCTCCAGAATCCCGTGGAGCGGCACCGCAAGGATTATCCGCTGCGTTGTGCTGTCGGCTCGGAAGAGACTTCCGGTTGCGGTACCCGGGGTGTTTATTTCGATGTTCCCGGCAAAGGGCATATGGTGGCTCACAACCGTAAGCCGAACGGCCCCGACAGTTTGTTGAACTGCATCGAGCGCGGATGGAAATTTTACGACGAACGTCCTTACCTGGGCGGATTGTTTTACTGGACAGGGTTCGACTATCGCGGCGAGCCGAATCCGATGAAGTTTCCTGCTACCGGTTCGCAGTTCGGGTTACTGGATTACTGCGGGTTCCCGAAGGATGAGGCTTACTATCTGAAAGCGTGGTGGACGGATGAGCTTGTATTGCATATCCTGCCTCATTGGAATCTGCAAGGGCATGAAGGGGATAGTATCGATATATGGGTGTATAGCAATTGCGATGAAGTGGAGTTGTTTGTGAACGGCAGGAATTTGGGGCGTAAGTCTATGCCCCGGAATGGCCATCTTTCCTGGAAAGCTGTTTATCGACCGGGTACGCTCGAAGCCCGGGGATATCATAAGGGCAGGAAAAGGCTTACGCGGAAAGTCGAGACTTCCGGTATTCCTGCCCGGATTTCTCTTACTGCTAATCGTGCTGTGATGAAGGCGGATAATCGGGATGTTGCGGTAGTCTGCCTGGAAATCCGGGATAAGAAAAGGCGTTTCGTTCCTACGGCTTGTACCGATTTGACGATTACTGTTTCGGGCCCGGTACATATTCTCGGGTTCGGAAACGGCGATCCGGCTTACCAGGCGCCCGAACGTCCGGTGAACGCCGATGCCCGTACTTGCCGGGTAAAGACTTTCAACGGGCTTGCTCAGGTGTTGTTGCAAAGTACGAACGATACGGGCGAGGCTACGCTGACTGTAGACGCTGCGGGGCTTCGGGGGGCTTCTTGGGTGCTGGAACTGAGGGAATAACCTGTGGTTGTTCAATATTCCGGAACCGGGCGTAGTATTGTTTTTCCATTACGGTACTTGTTACAAGGCAGCTTCGTACGCCTGTTTGTCGGGCGGACTGATGCCTTTACTTTTCTTTTTTCGAAGAAAATCTTTTGTTGGTGGGGCCGGAGAGGGGCGGATTGCTTGTGAAAGGGGAGAAGTCCGGTGGTACACGATAACTGACTTGCCGGTTTTGTAGGGTTTTATGGGGGCTTTTCCAAGGGAAGCGAAAAATACCGGAAGACTTTCCTGTGCAAAGGGCTTCCGGTATTTTAATGGATTATCAGTTCAGTTTCTCGATTTCTTTTTCGGATAGACCGGATATTTCTGCGATAGTAGAGGTATCTAAACCGCGACGTTTCAGGGCGGCGGC